>CAZGLN010000128.1:7613-10885 GCA_964526545.1 uncultured Chthonomonadales bacterium | reverse complement strand
ACGGGCCGGCGCGCGGGTTGCCAGGGCAGCGGCCACGGCCGTTTCGGAGGCGCGGGCGGCGGGGACGCACCCGGTCGGCGGAGGGTGGGCGACGGCGGTGGACCGATCACCGGATCTCGCCTCGCTGGAGCGCAAGGCCGCCGCGGGCGGCAAACCCTCGGTCGAGGAGGTGATGCGAATCAAGACGGACCCGGCCGCCATGCGCTCCCTCAAGAACGCGCCGGAGAACGTGCGCCTGGCCTTCAACGAGGTGGAGGAGAGCGTCTACAGGCTGCACGACCGTGCCGTCGTGGAGCATGTCAAGGGAGTTACCATGCTCGACGGCCGGCCCGCGCCGTGGGCGGGCAGGGAGGTGGTGGTGCAGGACTTCCGCACGCCCGGCGCGCCGCCCGGATCCATCAACACGGACCGTGACTTCCGCGTAGTCTACCGTGTGCCCGGGGCGGAGGGCATGCCGGACCAATGGCTGGAAGTGCCGCGGAAGGTCTGGAATCACGCCTCGACCGAGGAGTTCGCCAAAGCCAGCGGTTACTCGCCGGAGAAGCTGCGCGCGCTCGCCTCCCCGGAGGATATCCGCACATGGGACAACTTCGCGCAGACGCCGGGCGGGCCCAGCCTGGACGATGTGATGAAGGAGAAGTGGGCGGAACTCCACCAGCAGCTCGCCACCGACAAATGGCATCCGGAGGCCAGCCTGGACTTCTCCGATCAGGTGCGAAACGCCCTGGGTCAGCTTCAGCAGGCGCCGGCCAATATCCTTGACGTGAAGAAGGGCGGCGCGCTCCTCAGGGATGCGGAGCGCCTGGGCATGATGTACAACGAGAAGGCGGATGCCTATCTGCGCCTGCGGAGCGCCCTCTATCCGGAGGGCAACAAACTGGAGGCCATGGCCCAGTTGAACAAGGGCATTGACATGCTGCGGGACGTGCGCGCGGGATACAGCAGGCTCTTCGAGGCGAAGGGTGCCGCCGCCCCGATCGGCACGCTCTCCGATCGCTTCAACAAGGCGGCGGACGCCATCAAGCGTCTGGCGCCGTATGACAAAACCATCATGCCCGCGCAGATTGCCGCGCTCGAGGCGGAGCTCCAGTCGCTCGGATTCCGGGGCCTGCCAGATTTCAAGCTCGCGCTCGACAGCCAGTTCACGGCGCTAAAGGCAGTGCCACCGCCATAGCGCCGACTGCGTTTCGTCCAGGTGGGACGCTGCCCGCTGTTCGCCGTGCGCCCGGGTGGGGGCGGCGGACGGAGACTAAACTTCCAATTCCGGTTCGGATTCCGTCTCCTGGTCGGCCTGCCGGCGGCCTCCCTTCGCGGTAGGTCTGGGCAGCACCGCGCCCTCGTGCACACCGAAGAGCACGGTGTTGCCTCCTGACTGAGCAAAGGCACGGACGGCCTCGAGTTCACGCAGCTTAAGCAGATGTGGGTGCTGCTCGGCCAGGCGCGCTGCGTTGGCCAGAGCGCGGAGGGTGGCGACCTCCTCCCGCGCGGCGATGAGCGCGGCCTGCGCGAGCCGGCGGGTCTCGACCTCCTTCATCAAGAGGTCGCGCACGCGCGGCGTGAGGATCACATCCTTGACGGCCGCCACATGCACATGCAGGCCGTAGACGGCGGCAAGGGCGCGTGTTCGTTCAAGAATAGCCTCGTTGATGCGCGCCCGTTCCTCGAGAAGCGCATCCACGGTCACGCCGCCGACAATCTCCCGTACCGCGAGCTGCATATCCGCGTAGAGCTGGCCGTGGGCGTTCTGTACGGTGTGCGCGGCCAGCACGGGATCCGCAATGTGGTAATCCGCCGTGAGCGAGATTCCGACGGCGACCTGGTCCTGCGTGAGGAGCTTCTGATTCACGATGTTGGCGGTCTGACGTCGGATGTCCAGGACGCGGATAGCCTGGCGCGAGAAGGGCCAGATTCGGTAGCGGCCCGGCGGCAGCAGGCGCACAAAGGCTCCATTTCGGTAGAGAAGCCCGCGCTGGTATTCCATGATAACTACCGTGCCGCGTCCCCTCGGCCGGTCGCCGTAGAACTCGGTGTAGTCGTAGTCGTGCATGGCGCGATGCTGCCTTCCTAGCCCAGCCGGGCCGGTCTGCCCTCGCACAATCCGCGGGGCGACGCCCTGATGGACGCCGCCGCAGGGCGGACCGCGCGTACGTCGGGCGGACCGGCGGGCCGGGCTCGATGGTGGGTCGGACCACCCGTAGGGACGTCGCCGATCGCGGAACGCGCCGGGCGCCGCTGACGTCCGCCCCTTGAAGCCGGAGTCGAACCGGCACGATGTTATAGCAGAGATTATCGCGTGGCTGCAGTCCAATCGCTGCGGACGGCCGCGCATGCGCCGAACACGGATATCGCGGCGGCTTCAAGAATAAGCCGGCGCCTCCGTCTTGCCCGTCTTGCTGGACTTCTCGGCCGCCTCCAGTATCGCGATTATTCTGCGCGCCTGCTCCGGCTTCACATCCAGCTCCGCGCCTTCGTAGAGATGGCGGGCCAGGTCATTGTAGTAAGCCTGCCAGTCCGTTGGCTTGTAGGGCACGCGGGCAGTTGCCAGCAGTCCCTCATGGCTCACGGTTACGCTCAGGGCGTCGCGACCCTCATCCACGATGGCGCCCAGCGTGCCGAGGATGCGCCAGCGCGGCTTGCCCGCCGCGGCCAGGCTGCTTATCTGCAGGTCCGCCATGCAGCCGTTGGCGAAGCGGATGACCGCGTGGGTGTGGTCCTCATTGCTGGATTCCAGCCACCGTCTCTTCTGAAAGAACCCGGTTACGCCCGCGACCTCGGAGGGCACGAGGTTGAGTATCCAATCCAGGAAGTGCGCTCCCCAGTCATACATCGCTCCGCCGCTGATCTTCTTATCCGCGCGCCACCACTTGCCCGGGGGGCCGTAGTGCGAGCCGTTCGCCTCGATGTGGAACACCTCACCGATGAGGCCCTTCTGGATGACCTCGCGGATGGCGAGAAAATCGCCATCGTGCCGGCGATTGTGGAAGACCGTCAGCGTAACTCCCGCCGCCCTGGCGGCAGCGATCATGGCGTCGGCCTCCTTGACCGTGAGGCACATGGGTTTCTCCACCACCACGTGCTTGCCCGCCTCGGCGCATTGGATGGCCACCCGCGCATGGAGATTGTGGGGCAGAATGACCACGCAGAGGCCGACCTCCTCATCCTTCAGCAGAGCCTTCACGGAGCTGTAGGTGCGGATGCCCGGGAAATCCGTTCGGGCCGCCTCCATGCGGGCGGGGTCCACGTCGCATGCGGCCACGGTGGGAATGAGTGTA
>CAZGLN010000128.1:486-7603 GCA_964526545.1 uncultured Chthonomonadales bacterium | reverse complement strand
GGAATGCCGGCGGCGTTCAGCCAGTTGGCATGCGCCTTGCCCATGTTGAAGGCGCCGCCATAGCCTATGACCGCGCCGTGAATTCGATTCGTTGGTTTGTCCGCCATGGGGCTGGTCCTCCTCCGGGCTGTGGATTCCGTTGCCGACGGCCACTCTCCTGCGGTTTCTGAAACTTCCGCGGTACAGGTTTCGTCCTAGGGCATGGAAGGTGTATCATAAGTCGTGATGTGACATGGGGGTGATCGGCGTCGACCTGGACGACGGCATCTCTAGTGGCGAGCCGAGGCGCCGCTGGCCTCGTAAAAAGCGGCAAAAACATAAACGCGAACAACAGTTACGCGCTCGCGGCCTAATTAGGCCGCGCGTCCGCCCCTCTCCTGCCGGCCGAGAGGGCCTCGGGCGTCATCCATGCCGGATAGCCGTTCGGGGCGCGTCTGCCGACCCGAACGGGACACCTAAGCAGACTGGCGCGGACCGATCCTGTCCATGGGAGCGTGCCGCGTGAGATCAATACAGGGACTACGCTCGTAGAGGCTAGGGAGGCATCTCCGGGGACCGGGGTTCGAGTCCCCGCACCTCCACCAATTGCAGAGGGCCGGCGCCCCAAGCGCCGGCCCTCCGTGTCATCATCCCGTGCTTCTCTCCTGCGCAGTTAAGACCCGTCTACGGGCATGGCGTGGCTGCCCGCGCGCCCCGACGCGCACGGCTACGGATTATTGGCAGGCCGGTTGTTTCGCAGATCATTGAACAAGTCCGCCACGCATCTTACACGCGAGTCGAATGAAGCGATCAACTGATTTACCTGCGGCGCTACCTATTCTTGGAGGCCTGCTACTGCATCCCACGCACGCACACAGGCGCACAACTCCTCTAGATACGGAGTAAAGGCATCTGGCTTGCCTCCGTCAATCCTGAATGTGCGCGGGCTCATGTGAACTTGCGGTCTCATGACATAGAGCCCCTGGTTATAGGCCTCCATTGTCCGCAGACCGTACTCACCTGCCGAGCGCTCCACGGCATGTCCCTGCGCATCGAGCCTGCTGGCTCGAGGCACCGCGGCGTTCTTCTCGCTCGGTTGCCGGGCCCGTTGGGCCGCTCTTGATGCTTTGAACCCTAATACCACGGCTGCGGGGGATGCCAGCGGTATTTGCCGAAAAACCGCTATTCAGAAACTCTCTCCAGTGCAAGGCGGAGGAGCCGCTCCAGGAGGTCTGGGAAAGAGATGCCCGCGGCGCGCGCAGCCTCCGGCAGCAGGCTGGTCGGAGTCATGCCCGGGATGGTGTTGACTTCCAGTATCACGGGCTGATCGTTCGTTACCAGCATATCCACCCGGCACATGCCCCGGCAGCCGAGGGCGATATGCGCTCGGCCGGCGTAGTCCGAGGCAGCGGCGGCCGCCGACTCGGAGATGCGTGCGGGGATGATGTGCTCGCTGCCGCCCGGAGAGTACTTGGCCTCATAGTCGTAGAAGCCGCCCTTCGCCACAATCTCGATAAGCGGCAGCACCTGGGGAATCTCGTTGCCGAGCACGCCCGCGGTGATCTCCACTCCGGCGATGAACTGCTCCAGCAGGGCCGCCTCATCCTCCCGCAGTGCTGCCCGCAGGGCCTCCTCAAGCTGGCCCGGCTCGCGCACAATGGTGCACCCGATCGTGCTGCCTCCCTGGTTCGGCTTCACTACCAGCGGGTAGCCAAGCCGTTCGGCCGCATGGTGAACCTTCTTAAGGTCGCACGCGGCCGCGCGGGTGATGAGCGCCTCCGCGGGCACGGGCAGGCCATGCGATTGCAGGACGCGCTTGGTCATGGACTTATCCATGGCGAGCGCACTTGCCAGCACACCGGAGCCCACGTAAGGTATCCCAAGAATCTCGAGCAGTCCCTGGATGGTGCCATCCTCGCCGCCTCGGCCGTGCAGCGCAATGAAGGCCACATCCGGCCGCTGTGTCGCGGACTTGCCGCTCCATTGCTCTAGGCACAGCGGCTGAAGCCCGGGCGCGGGTACGAGGGCGGTCTCCTCCGGGCTGGGCAGCACGCCGCGGAGCGCGGCGGGATCGAGCGCGGTTACCTCGTAGCGGCTGGATTGGAGCGCGGCAACAATCTGGCGGCCCGTGGAGAGCGAAACGGCACGTTCGGAGGAGGTGCCGCCCATGAGAACGGCGACTCGCGGTTTCTTCACGAAGGGGACTCCCCGGGGGAAGGATGAGTCTATTGTGGCACCTGATACGGATGGGCCTCGACACCTGCAAGGCGGGGCCGAAGGTATAGTTTGGCGCGGAGGGTATTCCGTGAAACTCATGAGCGTTGGTCTGGCCGCGGAGGTGATGGGGGCCAGAGTCCTGGGTGATTCAAGCGTTTCGTTCGGCGGCGTCAGCACCGATACGCGCGCGGGCTGCGCCGATGCGCTCTTCTTTGCGCTGCCGGGTGAGCATTCGGATGGACACCAGTATGTGCGGCAGGCACTCGAGGCTGGCGCGGCGGCCGCGGTCGTTCGGCAGCCAGTGCAAGGGGTGGAGGGCACGCAGCTCCAGGTGGAAGACACGCTGCGGGCGCTCGGGCTCCTCGCGCGGCACATTCGGCGGGGGCGCAGCCTGCCGGTGGTGGGGATTACGGGCAGCGTTGGAAAGACCTCCACCAGGGCGCTCACGGCGGCGGGGCTCAGCGCACGGCACGTAGTGCACCAATCCGCGAAGAACTACAACAACGAGATCGGCGTGCCCCTGACACTTTTCGATCTGCGTGACGAGCACACGGCGCTTGTGCTGGAGATGGCGATGCGCGGGGTGGGCCAGATCGCCTGGCTGGCCGAGGTGGCCGAACCAACCATCGGTGTCGTAACGAATATCGGCCTCTCGCACGTGGAGCTGCTGGGCTCACGCGAGGCGATCGCGCGGGCCAAGGGCGAGCTGGTCGCGGCCCTGCCTCCGAGTGGGCTGGCCGTTCTCCCCGCGGACGACGCGTACTATCCGCTGCTTCAAAGCCTCACGCGTGCTCGCATCGTTACCTTCGGCGAGGCCGAACACGCGGATTATCGCGTTACGGACCTCTCGCTCGATCCCGAGGGGCGAGCCGCGTGCCGGATCAACGGCCAGCCTCTGCGGTTCTCCGCGCCCGGAGCCCATGTGGCGCTGAACGCGGCGGCTGCTCTTGCCGTGTGCGATGCGCTCGGCGTGCCCCTGAACGCGGCGATAGAGCGCATGGAGGCGCTGCCTCCGGAGCCCATGCGGCTCGCCCCTCGCGCGCTCGATGGCGGCATTCTCTTGCTGGACGATACCTACAACGCCGCGCCGGATTCCGTGCGCGCGGCGCTCGTCACCTTGCGGGCCATGGCGCATGGCGGGAGGCGCGCGGTGGCGGCTCTTGGTCAGATGCGCGAGCTGGGACCCTACGAAGCGGAAGCCTACCGAATGGCCGGAGAGTGGGTGCGCGCCGCTGGCGTGGAGCTTCTGCTGACGGTGGGCGAGGGCGCGGAGGCGATTGCCCATGCCGCCGGCGTTTCCGGTGAGCACTTCGGCACAAGTGAAGAAGCGGCCGCTGCGCTCGCGGAGCGGGTGCGTCCGGGCGACGTGGTTCTTGTGAAAGGCTCTCGAGCGGTGCGCATGGAGAGGATCGTTGAGCGGCTAACCGCCTCGCAAACGCGAAAAACCGCTCAGGGCAACCCCTGAGCGGTCTCTTCTTACGAGCCGACGCGCGGATTCGAACCGCGGACCTGCTCATTACGAGTGAGCTGCTCTACCACTGAGCCACGTCGGCAAAGGGCCGTGCCGCGGACCGGACTTGAACCAGTGACACGTGGATTTTCAGTCCACTGCTCTACCAACTGAGCTACCGCGGCGCAACGCTCATGCGGGTACCTGCCCCGCACGCGAGAGTATACTCCCGGGTTATCGGGGTGTCAAGGTCCGATCAGCAGGGCGAGGAGTGCCTTCTGGGCATGCAGCCGGTTCTCGGCCTGGTCGAACACTACCGATTGCGGGCCGTCCACCACTTCGTTGGTCACTTCGTCGCCGCGGTGCGCGGGCAGGCAGTGCATGAAGATAGCTTCTCGGTTTGCCAGCGCCATCAGTTCGGCATTCACCTGGTATCGGCGAAACGCCTGAATGCGCGCAAGCTGCTCCGCCTCCTGGCCCATGCTGGTCCAGACGTCCGTGTAGACCACGTCGGCCCCGCGCGCCGCCTCCTCCGGGTCTCTCACCACCTCCAGAGTGACTCCGGGCTCAGCGAGGGCGCGGGCGCGCTCGAGAATCTCCCGCCGGGGGTGGTAGCCATCCGGGCAGGCCGCGGCTACCGAGATGCCGACCAGGGCACAGCCGATAAGCAGCGAGTGGAGCACATTGTTGCCGTCGCCAATCCAGGCGAGCCTGAGGCCATGGAGCGCACCCAGTTTCTCGCGCATGGTAAGAAGGTCGGTAACCGTCTGGCAGGGGTGCTCGAAGTCGCTCAGCCCGTTGATGACCGGCACGCCGCAGCTCTCGCGCAGCTCCTCGAGCAGTGCATGCGAATAGACGCGGGCCATGATGGCATCGGCCCAGCGCTCCAGATTGGCTGCCACATCCGCCACGGATTCGCGGGTGCCAAGCCCGATCTCGGCGGGGCCGAGGACCGTAGTGAGGCCGCCGAGCTGCTGCATGCCCAGCTCAAACGTAACCCGGGTGCGCAGGCTCGGCTTTTCGAAGATCATCGCCAGGGCACGAGGATAGCCCCAGCGAAAGCCGATCTCGCGTCGGCGATGGCGCGCCTTGAGGTCCGCGGCAACGTCCAGCACGCCGGCCAACTGGCTGGGACTAAGATCGGCCATGGAGAGGAGCGACGCGCCGTGAAGCCCGTAAGTGTTCCATTCGATGACGGGAATCTCTGAAAATGTCTGCTGCTGCATCCTCGCGCTCTCCCTTGCTCGTGCGCCGCAACCTTCTCCGTGCCGCTTCCAGGCGCACGAGAGACTCTACCTCACGCACGAGGGACACACCTTCCGCGGCACGGTTATCCGCGTTGAAACCAGGACGCCATCACCCGGATTATGAAATCCGGTACGGCTTCTGTTGACACTTCTGGAGTCATGGTGTAGCATGCCGGGCGGGTAACCCCCGAATGCTTGGAGCAAGCCCTATGGATCGGTTACGAGTCCTGATAGCGGAGGATGAGGCGCTCACCAGGACGATACTGCGGGTGCGCATCGAGAGGCTGGGCCACGAGGTGGCCGGAGAGGCGGAGAACGGTCTGCAGGCCGTGGAACTTGCCGCGAGCGAACACCCGGATCTCATCCTGATGGACATACGAATGCCGGAGATGGACGGCATCGAGGCGGCGCGCAGGATCATGGCGGAGAACCCCTGCGCGATCATCTTTCTGACGGCCTTTGGGGACCAGGATTTGGTGGAGCAGGCGGGCGAGGCAGGCGCGTTTGCCTACCTCATGAAGCCCTTCCGCAAGGAGGATCTGGCGCCCGCCATCGAGATTGCGGTGGCGCGCTATCGTCAGTCCGCCTCGCAGACGGCCGAGATTGCGAGCCTTCGTGACGCCCTGGAGACCCGCAAGCTGGTGGAGCGGGCCAAGGGCATCCTGATGACACGCCACGGCCTCACCGAGGACGAGGCCTTCAAGAGAATACACTTCCAGGCGCGCAACCAGAACAAGAAGATGCGCGAGATTGCCGAGAGCATCATCACGGCCTCGGAGCTGATTTAGCGCAACACCTCGCTGCCGCGCGCCGGCCTGATGAATACGGGTATCCTCACGGCCAGAACGTCAGGGAGGATCCCGCGCATGCCGTTTCCTTTTCGCCTCGTCGCGGTTGACCTCGACGGCACCCTTCTGCGCTCTGACCACAGCATCTCCCCCGCGAATCGGCGCGCGGTGCAGCGTCTGCGCGATATTGGTGTCCACGTGGTCATCGCCTCGGGTCGCATGCACCAGGCCACCACGCGCTACGCTGACGAGTTGGGCCTCGAGGAACCCATCATTTCGTACAACGGGGCCATGGTGCGGCTGCACCCCGCGGGCGAGACGTGGCACCATCTGCGCGTGCCCGGCGAGTGTGCCGAGGTCGTCATGCGCTACTGTGCGGAGCACGGGCTGCACCTTAACTACTATCTGGACGACCATCTCTACGTAGCCCGGCGCGGTGAATGGGCGGAGTTCTACGTGCGGCAGACGGGCTCGCCGATGGAGGAGATAGGAACGCTGGAGGGTCTGCTGGGCACCCAGCCCACTAAGATGATCCTCATTGACACGCCCGAGACCACCATCCGACTGCTGGACCACTTTCGCGGCGTCTTTGGCCGAAGTCTCTACATCACTCGCACCAATCCGGAATACTTGGAGTTCATGCATCCGGAGGCGAATAAGGGCGACGCGCTGCGCATCGTGGCCGAGCGGCTCGGAATACCTCGCGATGAGACCGCCTCGCTCGGAGATGGCGCCAACGACCTGCCCATGATAGAGTGGGCGGGATGTGGAGTCGCCATGGCGAACGCCATACCGGAGGTGCTCGCCGCGGCGGACGCTCTTGCCCCGCCCCACGATGAAGACGGCCTCGCAACGTTCGTGGAGCAACGGCTGGCCGAGTAGCTGCGCCCTTACTCCAGAGTGAGCGTGTCCAGGTAGGCGCGCAGCTGCTGGTCCGCCTCCGCGGCCTGTTTGCGCAGCTTGGAGGTCTCCTCGCGCAGTGCGCGCATCTTGGTCTCCTGCTGGTCCAGCTCCGTCACGTACCGCTTGTAGAGGGCGCTCGTCTTGTCCAGGGCGGCCATGTTCTTCCGCATGCGGTCCTGGTCCTCGGTAATCGCCTTGATTTCGGCCTCCCTGCCTGCGGCCTGCGCCTGGAGTTCCTGCAGGGCGCGCCGCCGCTGAACCACCTGCTGGAGCGCTTCCCGCATGCTGGCGGAGATCTCTTTGCGGTTGGCATAGACACTCAGCACATCCAGAGACGCCTCCAACAGCGCCACCGTGGAGGAGAGGGGCCTTTCGAGCACCACCTTCAAGGATTTGGCTGCGCCCGGCGGCACCGTTACGCGGAAGCGGTAGAGATTCGCCGTGCGCTCCTCCGGCTTCTCCGGCGTTATCAGGCGGAATTGGGGATCGAAGGGATGCTCCACCAGCACGGTCTTCGGCGCCTGCGCCTTCGA
>CAZGLN010000128.1:0-476 GCA_964526545.1 uncultured Chthonomonadales bacterium | reverse complement strand
TGAGCACATACGTGGTTTCCGATCGCTCCTTGCGGCTGATGGTGAGGACCCCTCGGCGCAGCGTCAGCGACATCTCCGGCGTGGGTCCGCCCGCCTGCTGCTGTTCGCCCTCCACGGTGAGGTCCACCGCGTAGGAGATGAGGCGCGAATCGTTGGGCGGCACATCCTCCATGCGCGCGTCGCCGGCGTACACCCCGTCGTCGAACAGCGTTACGGGACCGCCCTTCAGGTGCAATTTCGTGTTATTCGTGATGCGGACCACATTCCAGGCCAGCTTGCCGCCGGTCTGGGCGTTGTACAGCAGCAGCTTCTCCGCTCCGATCTCGCCCGCGATCACGGGGATGAGGGCCGCCTGCTGCCGGGCAAGCGTAACCGGTGTCTCGATGCGGTACTCAAAGAGCTCGCCCGGCGCCTCGCCGGTGGCTTGCGCTTCCACCGAGGCGGCCATGGCTCCGCCTCCGCCGAAACCGCCGGCG
>CAZGLN010000127.1:5682-11103 GCA_964526545.1 uncultured Chthonomonadales bacterium | reverse complement strand
CGGATACAGCGGGCCGGTGGTCGCGGGCGGGCGGGTCTACGTAACCGACCGCGTTACCGAGCCGAAGAGTCAGGAGCGCGTGCTCTGCTTCGATGCCGCGACGGGCAGGAAGCTATGGGAGCATGTATACGATTGCTCCTACGCCGGCATCAGCTTCGATACGGGGCCACGCGCCTCGCCGACCGTGCAGGGCGGGCGCGTCTACTCGCTCGGAGCGCGCGGCCATGCCTTCTGCCTGGATGCCGCCACCGGCCGGGTGATTTGGGGTCGCGATCTCTACAAGGACCTGGATATCAACCTGCAGGAGTGGGCCATCTCCGGCGCGCCCTTGCTGGAGGGCGGGCTGGTCATCCTAAACATTGGCGGCGCGAATGGCGCGGGCGTGGTGGCGCTAGATGCGGAGACCGGCAAGGAGCGATGGCGCGCGCTGGACGATCGGCACTCCTACGCGGCGCCCATCGTCATCAACCAGGCAGGACGCCGCGTGGCGGTTGTGCTGACGGGCGACCGCATAGCCGGGCTGGACGCGCGCACCGGCCGCAAGTACTGGGACTACCCTATCGAGAGCAAACCGTGGGTCATCGGCATCGCCACGCCGGTGTATGCCGAGGGCGTGCTCTTTGTGAGCACCTTCTACCAGGGCTCCATCGCGCTGCGGCTGCCGCCGGATCGGCTTGCCGCCGAGAAGCTATGGCACCGCAAAGGGCAGAACGAACTCAACACCGACGCGCTCCACGCGCTCATCACCACCCCTATGATTGAGAAAGGGCATGTGTACGGAGTGGACGCCTACGGCCACTTCCGCTGCCTGGACCTGAAGACGGGCGACCGCGTGTGGACCTCGGAGCAGCCCACCCCCATCGCGCGCTGGTCCACCGTGCACATGGTGAAGAACGGCGACCGCTACTGGATGCTTAACGAGCGGGGCGAACTGATTATCGCCCGCCTGAGCCCCAAGGGCTACGAGGAGCTGAGCCGCTCCAAACTGATCGAGCCGACTCAGGGTCAGTTGAACCAGCGCGGCGGTGTGGTGTGGGCGCACCCCGCCTTTGCCAACGGGCATATCTTCGCCCGGAACGATAAGGAGCTGGTCTGCGCGGACCTGCGTGCGACGAGGTAGCCGAACCCACTCGCCGGATATGGCCCTATGGCGCGCGCTCGATGCGGTACATGTGCGTCTTGCTGCGAAGGTAGAGCGCTCCGCCCACCGCTGCTGGCGAGGCCATGAAGCCGGAATCCAGCCGGTTGCGCTCGACCACGCGGAAGGTGCGTCCGGGCCGAAGCACTGTCACCTCGCCGCCCTCCGTACAGAGCCAAAGGAGTCCCTCCGCGACGATCGGTGAGGCCGAGTAGGTGCCGCCCACGCGCTCCTTCCATATCTCCTCGCCCGTAGCGGCATCCAGGCAGGTCATCACGCCGGAATCGTGGAGCAGGTGGAGCAATCCATCCACCAACACGGGCGAGGGCTTCATCGGCACGGTGCGGGAGTAACTCCACACGGGGTGCGTGCGCGTGATGTTGCCCGTGCCGCCCAGCCGCACCGCCAGCAGGTCGCCGCGGGCATAGCCGGTGGTGATGAATGCCAGGCCGCGCCACACCACGGGCACCAGCGAGTTGGAGTAGCCGCCATAGTCCACCCTCCATATCTCCTTGCCGGTCGCCGGATCGTAGCCATAGGCCGCCTTCGCGCCCACGCTGATGAGCTGGGGGCGACCGCCTACCATAGTGATCACGGGTGTGCTGTGTGCCTTCCGATGGTCTCCCTCGATGATTGGTTTGCCATCCGGGCCCAGGTCGTTCCAATCGGCGCTTCGGTTGGTTCTCCACACCGTGCGGCCTGTTCGTTTGTCCAGCGCGGCCAGGTACTGCAGATCGGCGCCATCAAAGGTGAGTATCAGCAGATTGCCATGCAGTACGGGCGAGCTGGAGGGACCTCGGTAGTGACGGCAAGGCAGGTCGCGGCGGGTCCAGAGGGTACGGAAGGTGCGTGTATCCAGGCAGGCGGTGCCCATGCTGCCGAAGTGCACGTATACCCGGCCCTCCTCGATCACGGGCGAAGGGGAGGCATAGCTGTTGACGTCGTTGCCCAGCGGCTCCGGGTTGGCGACCTCGAAGAGCACCCTATCGAGCAATATCCTGCCCGTGTCCCGATCCAGGCAGAGGACGCTCAGCCTGCGGCCGTCCTCGGTCGCCGTGGTAAGCCACGCCTGCCTGCCCCACACCACGGGCGTTGACCATCCGCGCCCGTGGATGGCGGTCTTCCAGCGCACGTTCCTGCCTTCCGCGAAGCTCTGTGGCAGGTTGCGCGCCCGCGCGTGGCCGTCGCCATCCGGTCCGCGGAACTGCGGCCAGGCTTCGGCGGCCCTCGGAGGCGCGGCGGATTGCGGGACCACCGCCGCGGGCAGTACCGCAAGCAGCACGCAGAGCATGGTGAGGGCGGCCGCCCGGGCCGCGTTGCGGATGGCAGGCATGTGAGCGTCTACTCCGTTGGAAGGTCTCGCAGGGTATGCGCGTGGGGCGCCCCGCGGTTCAGCAAGTTGAAGAGCGGAGAGGCCGAGAGCGTGGTTACGATAGCCATGAGCACCAGGATGGAGAAGAGGTTCTGGTGGATAAGGCCGCGCTCGAGGGCGATATTCACCAGGATGAGCTCCATCAGCCCCCGAGCATTCATGAGGATGCCCAGGGTGGCTGAGTCACGGTTGTTCAGCCCGACGGCGCGGGCGGCCAGGCCGCAGCCCAGCCCCTTGCAGACGAACGCAACCAGGATGGTGAGCACCGCCAGCGAGAGCAGCGAGGGATCCACCAGCACATCCAGCCGCGTGCTCAGTCCCGAGTAGACAAAGAACATCGGCAGCAGCAGCGACACGGTAACCGGTTCCACCGTGCGGCGCACCTCGTCCGAAAACTGGCCGCGCGGCATGGAGAGACCCAGGATAAACGCGCCGAATATGGCGTAAATGCCGATTTTGTCGGTAACCCATGCGCAGAACATCAGCAGTGTCATCAACACCGCGATGGTCTCGATGCGGACGGCGTTATCGCGCGCAGTCACCCGGCCGAACCACGTGAAGAGCCTGCGGCCCACCGTGAGGATGATCAGGGCGTAGAGCGCACCGCCCGCGATGGCGAGAACGGCGATCTCCGGGTTGTTGTTGGTGGAGGCGATGACGCAGGCGAGCAGACACCAGGCCGCCGCATCGTCAAAGGCAGCGGCCCCAATGGCCAGGGTGCCCATGCGGGTGCCCGAGAGGCCGGTCTCCGTGAGGATACGGGCGAGCATGGGAAACGCCGTGATGGCCATGGCCGATGCCATGAAGAGCCCGCCCTCCCATCCCGCCACCTCGCGCGCGAAGAGCCGGCTGTCCGAAGCCAGCAGATAGCCCATGATGCCGCCCATCACCACCGGCACCGCGATGCCGGAAACCGAGACGGCCACGGCGTCGCGCGAGTGCTTGGAGAGGATGCGCGTATCCATGCCCAATCCGATCAGGAACATGTAGAGTACAAGGCCGATCTGCGCAAGCGCATAGAGGATGGCCATGTTGGGATGGATGACGGATTGGCCGCCGATCTGCAGGGTCTTTGGAAAGAGCCAGGTCTGTACGGAGGGGAGCAGGATGCCTAACAGCGACGGCCCGAGCACTACTCCCGCCACCATCTCGCTCACAACCTGTGTCTGCCCGAGCCGCCGAAGGAGACGGCCCATCAAACGGCACGTCAGCAGGATGATGGTCAGTTGCAGGAAGAGATGGACCGCGAGCTCGAATGCCCCCGCCTTCATCGGCGCAGCCTCTCATGCAATGCAAGGACCTCGCGGGCCTGGTTGAGGTGGTACTGCTCGTGCACCAGGGTGCCCGCGAACCATGCCCCCATCGAGAGGCGCATCCTCCGCATGACAGGAGAGGCCATGCGCAGAGAGAGCATGCCTCGCTGATCGGCGTCCTCAATCAGCGGCGGAAGCCGCCGGTGTTGGTCGGCGAACTCCTCCAGGACCTGTGGAGGCGAGAGATCCTCATCGGGCGTGTAGACCGCCGGCACGGGCAGCCGCAGGAGCGGCGTGGGACCCAGCATGCGAATCATCAGTTTATCGCCCAAAGTCGGGCGCCACAGGCTTCTCTCGCGTGCATGGGCGGCCTGCAGGGCGTGCGACCAGGCGGGCAGCATCTTACGCAGCACCAGCACCAGGTGCTGCAGACACTGCGCGGTACACCATGCGCGCGGTTCAGGCTTCCAGAGGAGCATTTCAGGCTGGCGGCCTTCCGCAAGCGCGGCCGCCTGCTCGGCCAGCCGCAGTGTCTCACTCCTCCAGCGATCGGGCGAATCGGGAAACGGGTTCATGCGTCTATTCGTTGCGCAGCGCCTGCATCAGCGGTCCGCGAAGGGCGAGCACGGTGGCTCCCAGGGTCCACAGCACGCCCATCGCCACCACGGCCGCCAGAGTGATACTTAGCGAAGCATAGGGTACCTCCGCGGCGGGCGTACTGAGCGCGGGAATCACCGCGACCAGTGCCGCGGCCGATCCTGCCCCCAGTCCAAGCGCAAGGAGCATAATGTGTTCGCTAAGCACGAGCCAGCGCAGCCGAGGGCGTGTGAAGCCCACGGCACGCAGCAGGGCCAGTTCAGACCTCCGCTCCAGCACATTGCGCAGCACCAGCACGCCGAGACCCACGCTGCCCAACAACAGGCCGAGACCGCCAAGCACCGCAAAGATGGAGAGATAAGTGTTCTCGACCTCGGCGAAATCCATGAGGCGTCGCGGGGCGGACTCGAGATCCACTCCGAGATCGGCAAGCCCGCGCTGAAGCTCCTCGCGCACGGCCTCCGCCGCGCCGGCCGGCGCATTCACGAGGAGGACGTTGTAGCCCGAGATCGAGGGGAATCTCTCCAGGAACTGCCGCTCCGCAACGATGAGACCGCCCTGGAGGATGGAGCTTCCGATCACTCCCACAATGCGCAGGTTGAATGGGCGACCCTGCTCGTCCACATAGGGCACGGTGTCGCCGACCTTGCGGCCGAGCGCCCAGGTGAGGGTGTTGGAATCCGCCACGGCAGGCACCGCTCCATCCGGCATGGCGGCGTTCAGCAGCTTCCAGCCCTCCTTCCGGTTGTGCGGCGGCATCGCGGCCGTGAAGGTGAAACTCTCGCGCCGCGCCAGCATCTCCGGATCCACGGCCAACAGGCGCGGCATCTGCGCACGATTGAGATTCAGGCAGCTCGCCTCGTCCCCTTCGCGCAGCCGCAAGGGCACAATCTGCGCTTCCGCGAGCCGCTCTTCGTCTAGGGAGTAGGTCTCCCGGCCTTCGGGACTGTTGAGGTCCTGGAGCACCGGCAGCGTGGTCTCGCCGTAGAAGGCGAAGCCGCCTGTGCCTGATTCTGGGCGGTCCGGATTTGCCGCGGGGTCTTTGCGACCCGCACCCACGG
>CAZGLN010000127.1:0-5551 GCA_964526545.1 uncultured Chthonomonadales bacterium | reverse complement strand
CGCCCGCGTCAAGGCCGCCAGAAACGCACGGCAGAGGGCCATGGCGCCGGCCAGCAGCAGCGCTCCCGCACCGAAGAAGAGGCCGGGCGAAGGGCCTTCACGGTTGAGGAAGGCCGCTCCGGAGAGCACGACCGCCGTGCCGAGGAGGGCAAGCGCCAGCGTGAGGGACCGGCCTATTGTCAGGCGCGGGACACTCTGCGTCTCGCCGATGCCTCCGGCGAGCAGTACGCGCACGGGCGCGCGGGCCTGGCCGCGAGTCACCAACCAGATGGCGCCCAGGGCGCAGAGGAACGCCGCAAGGCCGCCGCCAACAAGGGTCGCCGTCTCGGCATGGTAGGTGAGTGCGGCGCCGGCGACCGCGCCGGACCAGACTCCAGAGAGGCCCCAGACCAGGGCGCGCGTGTAAGCACCGGCCGCGAGCACGCCGAGCGTGGACGCGATGGCCGCGAGCGCGGCGCCTTCGCCCAACAACAGACGCTGCACCGTGCGGGGCTTGAACCCCAGCGCGAGAAGAATGCCCGACTCCTCTCCGCGCTGCTCCGCGCCGAACGCGAAGAGCAGTGCCGTAAGGAGGAGGCCCGCGACGATCAGGAAGAAGCTGAAGCCCAGGAAGAGCTGGCCGAAATCCAGCGACTGCTCGCCTGCCGCAAGCGCCTGCTGCCGCACCGGCACGAAGAAGAGTCCGAGGGCTCCCGGGTTGATGGCCTGCCGAATGTGGGCTTCGATATCCTCGCGGCTCGCGGCATTGCTCTGAAACCGGACCGCCGTGAGATCGCCGAAGCGGCTCTGCCACAGGGCGCGCCCCGCCTCCAGGGAGATAAAGGCCTTGGGCGTGCCGCGGTAGCGGTCCCAATACGCCTGGTCCTTGTCGCGGATCTTCTGCAGATCTATCGGCACGCCAGGCTCCCAGTCGCGGCAATCCTTCTTATCCGCGAGGCCGGGGATATTCGGCATCAGCTCCGGGTCCAGCGCGGGTCCGCTCATCGGGAGGATGGCCCGCACGCGGAAAGAGGCCTCGCGCTCTATCAGGTGCCGCATGGGTCCCGCCACCCAGAACCGGAGGGTGATGCTGTCGCCGGGCGAGGCGCCGAGATCCTCGGCCAGCCACTGGTTGATCAGCATCTCGTTCGGCCGGAGGTCGTTCGGCACGGGCCCGCCCTGCATGGCCGCGACAGTGGAGTAGGGGGTTGCGCGATCCCTAAGGCGCAGCTCATTCACGAAGTAGGTGAGCACACCCTGCGCGCGCGGATCGGCGCCCAGCGCTGCCTCGCCGACGGCCGGCTCCAGGAAGACGCGGTCCGTGCGCAATTCGAGGGTGGAGCCGCGCGGAGGCGGCAGGGTGCGAAGCTCCAGGCCGGCATCCTCGAACCGCCAGAGCTTCCAGAGCGCTTGCGTCGCCTGGTCGGGACCGGGAGCCTGTGCGCCTGCCCCTACAAGCAGCGTGTTGGCCCTGACCCTCAGGCCGAGTTTGGATTGCAGGAGCTCCATGGGCACGAAGGCATTGAGAGGCGGAGTCTGGTTGGCATTCAGGCTGAACCTGCCCGAGGCCCGATCGGGCACGATGGCAGCCACGCGCAGGCGGATGGGCACGGAGGCATCCTGAATGGTAGAGAGGGGCGCATCGCGCGAGAGCAGGCTGGGCTTATCCACACGCAGCAGTATCTCCTGGCCCTCGCGAAGGCGCAATCTCTGCGCCAGCCGCGTGTTGATGGCTGCCTCATCACCGGCTAGCCGCACTGGCGACTCACCCTTGCGGAGCTGCCAGAACTGCTCATCTATGCCTACCACCTGCACCCTGCCGGCGCGTTCGTCTTCGTTCTCGGGGAGGGCCGCCGAACCGGGCAGCAGAATGACCGCCGCCGCGGGCACGTTCAAGGCTTCGCCCAGTTGCCGGCCAAGTTCCGCCCGGAAAAACCGAGAGCGCCCCTGCAGAGCCAGATGCACATCGCCCAGGCGAGCCAGGGCCATCTGCCGAAGGCTGTAGCGCACCGAATCGCCCACGGCCAGAGCGCCGACCAGCACGGCCGTGCTGACGGTAACCCCAAGAAGCACGCCCAGGTGAGCGCGCCAGTGGTAGCGAAGCGAGCGAAGACAGAGCTGCCAGAAGGTCATGGAAGTGGATCAGCCGGAAGCATGGCCACGCGCAAGAGTGTTTCGCAGCGCCAGGGCGCGTTTGGTTACACCAGTATAGTTTGTACGCGCCTGAAACTTCGCGGCGTGCCATGGGGTTAGGCAAATGCGCGCGGTTGCCAAGCATTGCCGGTTTCGCTAATATCTTGGCGTGAGGATTGTAACTTCCGCGGAGATGCGGGAACTGGACCGCAGAGCCATTCAGGAACTGGGTGTTCCTGGGGTGGTGCTGATGGAGAACGCCGGGCGCGCCGTGGTGGAGGAGATCGGCGCGCGCTGGGGCCCGCTCAAGGGGCTGCGCGTCCACGTGGTGTGCGGCACCGGCAACAATGGCGGTGACGGCTTCGTGGCGGCACGGCACCTTTGCCTTGCGGGTGCCGAGGTGCGCTGCAGCCTTGCGGGAGAGGCCGCGCGCGTTCGCGGCGATGCCCTCACCATGCTGCGTCTGGTGGACCCCGACCTGCTTGGCCCAGTGGATGGAGTGGGCGCCGCGCAGGTGGTGGTGGATGCAGTGCTGGGCACGGGTGTATCGGGACCGCCCAGAGGCGAGGCGGCGGAGGCCATAGCGCTCATCCGGCGTGCCGGCGTGCCCGTGGTGGCAGTGGATGTGCCCTCCGGCGTGGATGCGGATACCGGCGCAGTGGCAGGCGAAGCCGTGCAGGCGGATCTCACCGTTACGTTTGGCTATCCCAAGCGCGGCTTGTTGCTGCATCCAGGCGCCGCACACGTGGGTGAGCTGGTTGTGCGGGATATCGGGTTCGACTGGAGCCGCCTGGATGTTCCCAGCCGCTGGTGCCTGCTGACTGGCGAACGCGTTAGCGGATGGCTCCCACCTCGCCCTGCCGCCGCGCATAAGGGCGATTTCGGCAGGCTGGTAGTCATTGGCGGGTCGCGCGGCATGACGGGTGCTCCCACCCTTGCGGCCCGAGCTGCCCTGCGCATGGGCGTGGGTCTGGTACGCGTGGCGTGCCCGGGCGAAGTGGAGCCAATCGTCTCCATGGGTCTCACGGAGGCGATGACCGCCCCGCTGCACGATTGGTCGGTCGCCGAAGTCTCGTCGCACCTGGAATGGGCGGACGCCGTGGCCGCGGGTCCCGGCCTGGGCGCCGAGGGCTGGATGCCGGAGCGGACGCTGGAGCTGCTCCGCGGCTGCCGGCGGCCGCTTGTTCTGGATGCGGACGGCCTGAATGCATTGGCCGCGAGCGGAGGGACCATGAAGGATCGTGCAGGGCCCACCGTGCTGACTCCGCACCCTGGTGAGGCTGCCAGGCTGCTGGGCGTACCAGTAGAAGAAGTGCAGAGGGATCGCCCGGCCGCGGCGCTGGAACTGGCGTGGCGTCACGGATGCGTCGTGGTCCTCAAGGGTGCTGGAACCCTTGTTGCGGAGGGCGGCGAAACCGGCCGGGTAGGCGTGTGCCGGTTGGGCAACTCCGGCATGGCGACCGCCGGCAGCGGCGACGTGCTGACGGGAGCCATCGGCGCGCTCCTCGCGGCGGGCGAGGGCGCCTTCGAGGCCGCATGCGCGGGTGTCTACCTGCATGCGTGGGCCGGGGACCGCGCGGCTCTTGAGATTGGCGGCCAGGGCCTGCTGGCAGGGGATATCGCGGACCGATTGCCCGCCGCCATCCGCGCGGCAAGAGAGGGAGGTATCGCGTGAGGACCAGGTTCACTCTCGTGCTCTGGTGCTGCCTGTACGCTGTGGCAGTGGATTGTGCCGCGTGGGCGCAGGAGGGTTCCGCCCCCAAGGCCGCCGGGCCGAAGCGCAGCATCACCGTGATCACTCCGGGCGAGGGAGCCTACCTCGCGCGCCTGCTGCCCGGGCCCGAAGGCAAACGGGACCTGGTTCTTCCGCAGGGACCTTTTCGGGATGCCAGGTTCGTGGTGGAGTATGACCCCGCCGAGTTGGGCAAGGGCGGCCGCATCGCTATCGATTCCGAGGTCACGGGTACCGTGGCCATCCGGCCCCTGGGCGAAACAGACAGGCTGGAGCTTCGCCGGAGCGATTTCGATCACATTCGTTCCGTGGATGTACGGCTTACCTATGACGGCAAGCCCGTGCAAACCGCCATCGTGGAGCTGACGGCTCGCGGCGCCAAGCCTCTCTCCAAGCAGGTTACACCGCCCGACCGCGGCCTGGCGCGCTTCGAGGATGTGCCCGCGGGCAAGGCCAAACTCACCCTTCGATACGGCAGCAACCTCACCGAGACGCGCGACGTGGAGCTTCTCACGGATAGGGCCAAGGATGGCATCGTCATCAGCGCGGCCCTCACGAATCCGGCTCCCACCATTGCGGATCCCGAACAGCCGGCGCAGGTGCCCAAGGCCGCTGTTGCGGAGACCGCGGCGCCCACGGTCGCTGGCCGTCCCCAGCCCATGCAGCCCGCTCCGGCCCAGCAGGGCGGCAGTCTGCTCGACGGGCTTCTCGGCAATCTTATCGGCCTGGCCATCATCGCGGGCCTCATCTACGTGCTCTACCGGTGGGCACTCTCAGGAGGGATGGCCGCCACGCTCAAGAAGGCCGGCATCGAAGTGTCCGGACCCACTGGCCAGGGGCAGGATGCCGGCGCGCCGTGGGAGCCGAACAGGCCGGTGGAGCCCGTGGTATCCGATCCCACGCTCTGCCCATTCTGCGGTCAGAAGAAGGACGCGGCCGGGGGCTGCGCCTGCAGTCTCGCCCCGGGCGCGGCCGTTGCGACGGCAGCGGCAGTGGGCGCTTCTCCGCAGCCGCGGCTGGTGGCCACCGTGGGCACATATGCGGGCAGCATCTTCCCGCTTACGCTTGCGGGCGAGGGTGCCTCGGTTGGACGGGAGGCCTCCAATGTCGTCGCGCTGACCAGCGATACCACGGTTTCGCGCAGGCATGCGCTCATCTCGGAGGAGCAGGGCGCCTACGTGGTAACGGACCTTGGGTCGTCCAATGGAGTTTACGTGAATGGAGTCAAGATTGCCGGGAAGCAGGTGCTAGCACCTGGCGATGAAGTGCAGATAGGCAACACACGCTTCCGGTTTGAAGTGTAGCGCGGCCCCCATCCATGCGTTCACGCATCCTTCTTGGAACTCTCGCCGGCGGACTTGGCGGCTTCGTTGGCATCCTTGTAGTGCATGCCACCATCCGCTTCGATCCCATTCTGGATCTGCCCGCGCGGGACTCCGTGCGCCTGGGTCTCCTCATCGGAGCGGCCATCGGGCTGGCCATCGGCGCGGTGGAGGGAGTATGCCTCTCATCGCCGCGCGTGCTGCTGCGCGGCATGGTGCTTGGGGCCGCGGTGGGCGGTCTGGGAGGCATCGTCGGCACCTTTGCCGGCGGCGAAATGACCAGCCTGGTGCTCTTTGGGAAGTCGCGCCTGCAGCTGGAGACCTCTCCGGCCTTCCTGGATTTCGTGCATCTGGTGTTTGCACGCGCGGTAACGTTCGCGGTGTT
>CAZGLN010000126.1:0-11228 GCA_964526545.1 uncultured Chthonomonadales bacterium | reverse complement strand
TCGTTGGCCGCGCGCACCCAGTCCAGCTCGTGCCCCTCCTGCGGCACGCGCGGCAGGGTGGGTGCGGGCTTGCGGTAGCTTTCGCGCAGGCTGGCAGGGATGAGGAACGGGCTGTTGCCGTATACTCCGGCCACAATCATCCCCTTTGAGCCCACGAAGATGGCGCCGCCCTCCGCGGGCAGCGTGAGGTCCGAATCCAGCTCCTCGGGGCGGGGAGGACGCGTGCCCTCGTACCAGGTGAGCTTGAGCGGCGGGAACCCCTCGCGCGCGGGGAACCGGAAGGTAACGATGCTGGAGACAGGGTGTGTCTCCTCGTTCAGGCCGCATGTGGTGGCCTCGACGCTGGTGGGGGCGGGAAGCTTGAGCGCCGTCACCACCGGATCGAGTGTGTGCACTCCGCGATCGCCCATCATGCCGCAGCCGAAGTCCCACCAGGCACGCCAGGTGAGCGGATGATAGGCGCGATGATAGGGACGCTCCGGCGCGGGGCCCAGCCAGAGGTCCCAGCGGAGTCCTTCCGGCACCGCCGGAGTCTCCTTCGGGCGCGCGGACCAACTCGGGCTCCAGTAGGCATGCCCCCATGGGTAGTAGGTGAGGCTGCACCATGCGTCCACCGCCCGCACCTCGCCGATGGCGCCATCCGCTATCCACTCGGTAATCCGGCGGATGCCCTCCATGGAGTGGCCCTGGATGCCCATCTGCGTGGCCACGCCCGTCTCGGCGGCAATCTGCGCCAGCCTTCGCGCCTCGTACACGGTGTGCGTGAGGGGTTTCTGGCAGT
This sequence comes from uncultured Chthonomonadales bacterium, assembly GCA_964526545.1. Lineage (GTDB taxonomy): Bacteria > Armatimonadota > Chthonomonadetes > Chthonomonadales > CAJBBX01 > CAZGLN01. Next base: position 10,447 of record CAZGLN010000126.1, on the reverse strand, counting down.
AGACGTGCTTGCCGGCGCGCATGGCCGCCGCGCTGATGACGGCGTGCGTGTGATCCGGCGTGGCAATCACCACGCCGTCGAGTGTCTTCTCCTTCTCGAGCAGCTCGCGATAGTCCGTATAGAAGCGCGCCTCGGGATACTTCTTGAGGGTTCCGGCGGCATAGGCGGGGTCCACATCGCAGAGGGCGACGATGCTCTGTCCCTCCAGATTGGCCAGGTTCACCGCGCCCATGCCGCCAATGCCGATGCCGGCAATGTTCATCCTGGCGTTTGGCGAGGCGTGGCCGGCCCTGCCCAGCACCCGCGAAGGGAGATAGAGAAACGAGAGGCCGGCGCCCGCCGCCTTCACCAGGCCCCTGCGCGTGATCTCGGTTGCCATTGCCGCCCCCCTTGCTCCCCGGCCGAGCGGGTGTGCCCGCCATTGCATTCGGCACGCCTCATCGCTTCGAACGCCGCGGACACCCTATTCAGGAAAGCCCATCTCCTCCACGTAGACATCCTGGAAGGCCGGGTCCTCGTTCAGGCCTACATGCTCTATGCGCTCGCGCAGCCGCTGGTACCCCTCCAGCTCGGCTTCATCCGCGAACAGCGCGATCTTGGCGCCCAGCAGGGCGGTGTTGCCCGAGGGCCGCACCCTCTCCAGAGGAATGCGAAGCAGGCCGATGCGCCTGGCGCTTTCGCGATTCACGTAGTTGCCGAACGCGCCCGCGAGATAGAGCCGCGTTACATCCTCCGGCGCGGCACCCAGGCGATTCAGCAGAATGTGGATGCCGGCAGCGATGGCCCCCTTTGCGAGCTGGAGCTGCCGCACGTCGGTCTGTGTGATGGCCACCTCGCCGCAGATGGGCAGGCTGTCGCCGCCGTTGGCCAGCCGGCCGGTTGGGCGTATCAGGCGCAGCTCGAGGGCGGAGGCCACGGCATCCACCAGGCCGCTGCCGCAGATGCCCCGCGGCTCCACGTTCCCGAGCACCTCGCAATGCATCGCGCCGTTGCCGGGGGTCACGCGCCAGATGGCGCCGGTTGCCGCGCGCATCCCCATGGAGATGCGCGCCCCCTCGAAAGCGGGCCCCGCCGCCGTGGAGGCGCAGAGCATGCGCTCGCGCGTGCCCAGCACAATCTCGCCGTTGGTTCCCAGGTCCACCAATCCGGTGAGCTGCTCCGCCTCGTGCGCCCGCGTGGCGAGCAGACCGGCCAGGATATCGCTGCCCACGAAGCTGCCGAGGCTGGGCAGGAACAGCGCTTCGGCATCCTCCGGCAGATCGCTCCATCCGAGCTGCGGCGGCGTCATCCGCTGCAGGCCATCGTGCACGGCCTCGAAGGGATAGTGCGAGAGCGGCTCGAGGTCTATGCCGCAAAAGAGGTGGTGCATCACCGTGTTGCCCACCAGCACCACGCGGCGCAACCGTGAGGAGTCGGCGTGCGCCACGCCGAGCACCTGGCGGATGAGCGCCCCCACTTCGCGGCGTATGACCTCCGTAAGCTGCTCCAGGCCCTTCTCGGCAACCGCGAACTGCACGCGGCTCATCACGTCTCCGCCGAAGCGGGCCTGCGGGTTGAGGGCTGTGCGCACTCCAAGCACATGGCCTGTCCGCAGATCCAGGAGCTGCACCACCAGGGTCGTGGTGCCCACGTCCACGGCAACTCCCAGGCCGTCCCGCGGGGTGAATTGGAAGGTCTCCTCGTTGGTAAGGATGGTGGCATCCCACTGGCGCAGCTCGATGGTGAGGTCATCGGTTACGGAGCACTGGCAGGCGAGCCGCCAGCCCGCTTCCAGTTCGGCGGGCGAGAGATGCTCACGCTGCGCGTCGTTGATGGCCGCCTCGCCCTGGAGCACGCGCACCTTGCATCCGCGGCAGCGGCCGTTGCCGCCGCACGGGAATTCCACCCCCTGTTCGAAGAGGATGTCCTGCAGAGGCGTGCCTGCCTCCACCTCCAGGCGCTGCCCCACGGGCTGAAGCAGAAGCGAAAACTTTCGGGCCATATCTTCCTCAGTGCGCGGCTGGCAGGTCGTTCGGCGCGTGATGCCGGGCGTATTCGACCATTGCGCGAATGTTCTCGGGCGGGGTGCCGCGAGGGATCTCGCAGCCCGGCCCCACGATGTAACGCGGGCCGGCCGCGGCGTGGCACTCGGCGAACGCGGCGTGTATCTGCTCGGGCGTGCCGTCGCGCATCAGCCGCACCGGATCCAGGTTGCCGAGTATGACCTGCTCCGGACCCATCCGTTCGCGGCCCATTGCAACCGGCGACAGATAGTCGAGGTCCACAATGTCGCACCGCAATTCCGCCATGCCCTCCAGGATGCTGCGGGTATCGCCGCAGATGTGCAGCCGCGCCGGCACCCCCAGCGCCTGCACGCCCGCCACCATCCGCTTCTCGTAGGGCAGCACGTAGTCCCGATAGAAGCGCGGACCGATCAGCGAACAGGCGGCATCGCCGATCCCTATCTGCTCCGCGCCGGCCGCCACCTGCTGTTTGGCGAAATCCAGCTCCATCGCCAGAACGAACTCGAAGAGATCGGTAACGAAGGCCGGATCATCGAAGAAATCGGTCATGAGGGTGTTAATCCCCCGCAGGTCCGCGGCCTCGGCGCAGGGTCCCTCTATCCATCCCTCCACCAGAAGCTGACCGCCCACCCGCTCGCGCAGCAAGGCGAGCGCCTTCAACCGATTGTTCATCCGGCCGGGATCTGCCGCGGAGGGCATCCTCAGCTTGAGCAGAGCCGATTTCTCCGCCAGCAGGGCGTTCGACTCATCCAGCGCCGGCGGCTGATCCGCGTAGTACTTCACCGCCGCACCGCAGTCCGAGGCCTCGCAGGCAGGGTCGGACATGGTGTTGACATAGTCGAAGCCGAACTCCTCCGCGATATGTATCTGCCCCTCGGCCAACGTACGGTAGTCCGTGGCATAGTCCAGGTATTTGGCGCCGATGCGCTCGCAGGCATACTGCATGGTGATGGGAAGGCAGGACAGCCGCTCCACGGGCTGTCCCTGAAGGTGCGCTAGCACGCGATCACGGGGCGACATCTCCGATATACCCACCTGCCTATGGTTTTGGCGGAATGCGACGCCAGCACTCTTCTACGCTCCTCATATTCTCCCCTGCCCCGGAACGAGATGTCCGGCCGGTTGACCGCGGCCGATCCTGGCCAGGCAGGAGGGGCGTGGCCGCATCGCGAACCGCGAGGGCGAATATCCCCTGGAGGATCACCGATGAGCGCTACCTCGCGCGAGCTGGTGCTGCAGACTCTCCACTTCGAGAACCCCGAGCGCGCGCCGCGGCAGCTCTGGTCGCTGCCCTGGGCCACCATCCACTACCCCGAGCAGATGCGCGCCATCCGCGAGGAGTTTCCGGACGATATCGGCGGAGTAGGAGGGCACCACCGCGAGCTTCCGCGCACGGAGGGCGACCCCTGCAAGGTCGGCATCTACGTTGACGAGTGGGGCTGCGTATTCCACAACCTCCAGGAGGGAGTCATCGGCGAAGTGAAGGAGCCCCTCATCCGTGACTGGGATGCGGATGTCCAGCGGGTGCACATCCCGAGGGAGTGGCTGAGCATCCAACCCGACCTCATCAACCGCGATTGCGCCGCCACGGATAAGTTCGTGATGGCCGGATGCTGTCCGCGCCCCTTCGAGCAGCTCCAATTCCTGCGCGGCACCGAGAATCTCTTCCTGGACCTGATGGACCCGCCCGCCCCGATGCGCAGCTTCCTTCGCGAGATGCACGCATTCTATTGCGAGCTGCTGGAGGCCTGGGCGGCCACGGATGTGGACGCGCTGATGTTCATGGACGACTGGGGATCACAGCGCGGGCTGCTGATCTCGCCTCAAGTGTGGCGGGAGGTCTTCAAGCCCTTGTATCGCGACTACATCCAGATCGCGCATTCCCGAGGGAAGAAGTGCTTCATGCACTCCGATGGGCACATCACGGCCATCTACCCCGACCTGATCGAGCTGGCGCTGGACGCACTCAACTCTCAGCTCTTCTGCATGGGCGTGGAGAATCTGGCGCCCTACGCCGGCAAGATCACCTTCTGGGGCGAGATTGACCGCCAGGACCTTCTGCCAAACGCCACGCCCGAGCAGATAGATTCGGCTGTGCGCCTGGTGCACGCGCATCTCTGGCGCAACGGGGGATGCATTGCGCAGTGCGAGTTCGGCGCGGGCGCCAAACCTGAAAACGTGCGGCAGGTCTTCCGCACCTGGAACGAGCTCACCTCGCGGCCAACTGCCTGAATACCGCAAGATCTTCCGACCGATGGGTTGGGCCTCAGCGCTGCGCATCCGCCGCGGGCAGATCCGCCTCGCCTGAGGCGGTGTCCGACTGCGGCTTCTCGCCATTCTGCAATACCACGCGGTAGCGGCACTTGCGGGTCTCGCCCCGTCTGTACATCTCGTAGTGCCGGGGCACGTCCACTATCTCCACCAGTTCGCCGCCGGCCAGCTCGCACGTCCTGCGCGAGGCGAGGTTCTCCGGATTGCAAGTAATCCACAGTTCGCGCATGCCGTGCCTTCGCGCCAGGCCGAAGAGGAGGCGGCAGGCGCGGGCGGCATAGCGGTGGCCGCGAAAGGGCTCCGCGACCGAATAGCCGATGTGACCCACGTAGTGGGTGAGGCTCACGCTCTCGCCCAGCCGCAGGCTGATCTGCCCCATGACCACGGGAGTGCCGGTCTTGCGCATCTGGAAGACGTACTGCGGCGCGAGGCCGCGCAGAACATCGCCCGGCTCGGTGCGCGCAAGATGGAGCGTAAGGTCGCCATCTACAAGCGGCCCGGGGTCGAGGAAGAGGTCTTCTCCACGCGGTCTCTGCGAGGAATCGGGGCGAAGTGTCCAGCGCATGCGGGGGTATTCTGCGCGGTCGCCTGGGGCACCTTCCGGGCGCGGTCGGCCCAGCGAACATTGCCAGTCTCCGGAATGCGCGGAGGAGGTCCGCACTCCGTACCGCGCCAGGCAAATCAGTTTAGTGCGCCGCCATAATCTCTGTATTGCAACAAAAACGATGTGTTGTGAGAAGGAAAGTATAACTTGCTTGTCACACATCCCCAGCACGATGCACTTGGTAAGTGAATGCTCGTTACCGTGGACGCGCGGAATCAGGCGGCGCCGAGCATTCGCAACCATGCGCCATACCAAGGAGGAGACAGAGGATGCGTGGAGCTCTCATCGTAGTCGTAGCGCTTCTCGGATTCGCCGCGTGCGCATCCGCGCAGGACAAGCTGGAGATCAGGCGGATTGCCATCTGGCCCCCCGTGTTTCTGGAAGGGAACGGACCGTGCAAGAACGAGACCGCGATCCGGACCGCCAAAGACGCGATGGCCAAGATTATCCAGCAGATCGGCTTCGAGACCGTGGACGAGGGCAAGGTAGCGGGCGCCATTCGGCAGCTCGGCATCGGCTCCGCGGATAAGGACGTTCGTTCGCTGCCCGACCCGGAGCAGATGCTGAAGCTGGGAGAGGCGATCGAGGCGGACTATGTGCTGGCCTATCGCTGTGCCTGGCGCGCCAAGAGCGTGTGGGTGGCGCTTGGCCCGAAGACGAAGGCCCACTGCCGCACAAGCGTACTCATTGTGAATGTGGCTACAGGGGAGATTGATTACAATCCGGAACCGGTGGAGGCCGACAGCACCAAGAAGGAGAGCACTGCCGAGACGGCCGCCTCGCTGCTTATCTCCATGGGTTTCACCGCGCTCTCCGGCGGCCCCAAGACTCCGCACATGCAGCGCGCCGCGCAGCTCTCCATCGTGGAGGTGATGGACCGCTGGGTGGCCCCGCGCATGCCTCAGGCGAAGCGCAAAATACGCGAGTAGCCTTCCGCGGACTCCGTAACTCGCAGTCAGGCCTCAACACCATGGGCCGCCGCCGTCCTCGAGGACGCGGCGGCCCAAACGTTTGGCTCACCCGGGAAGCCGGCAGGAACCCTCGCGATCGCCCGCGAAAGCCACGCCGAAACATCACCTACCGCAAAGGACCCTCCTCGCATGCCTTTCTACCGCCGCCAGATACTCGATCAAATCGCGCGCATGCCCGAGCGCCTCCACGCCGCGGCCTACTCCCCCCTGGCCGATCTCGCGGTTACGGCCTGGGTAACTCCCGAGCCCGTGCCCTACAGCCAGCGGACGTCCGGCCGCCGCCTGGAGCTGAAGCCTGGCGACGTGTGGGGAGGCCTCTTCGATTGCGGCTGGTTCCACTTCGAGGGCACGGTGCCGCCCGAGGCGCGAGGCGCGGAGGTGGCCGCGCTGATAGATATCAACGGCGAGGCGCTTGTGGTGGATGCCGCCGGCGAGCCCCTGCTTGGGCTCACCACGGTCAACTCCGATTACGATTTCTCCCTGGGCCGGCCCGGCAAGCGCGTAGTGCCCTTGTATCCCAACGCGGAGGGGGGCGAGCAGGTCAGCCTCTGGGCCGATGGCGCATGCAACGATCTCTTCGGCAGGCTGCAAGGCGGCGGGACACTCAAGGAGGCTCGCATTGCCCGGCTCAACCCGCACCTTCGCGCGCTGACCTATGATTGGGAGGTTCTCGCCGACCTGCTTGGCCAGCTTCCAGACGATTCCGCGCGGTGGCACCGCATCTTCCAGGCGCTGCAAGACGCGCTGCTGCTGCTGGACCGATTTACGGAGGAGGAGGCCGCCCGCGCCCGCGACGTGCTCGCGCCCGAACTCGCAAAGCGCGGCGGTGACCCCTCCCTCCACGTGCGCGCCATCGGCCACTCGCACATTGATCTGGCGTGGCTCTGGCCCATACGCGAAACCATCCGGAAAGGCGCGCGCACCTTTGCCACGGTCCTTCACCACATGGAGCGCTATCCCGACTACGTCTTCGGCGCAAGCCAGCCGCAGCTCTACGCCTGGATGAAGGAGCACTACCCCGGCCTCTATCGCCGCTTCGCGGAGCGGATAGCGGAGGGGCGCATCGAGTGCCAGGGCGCAATGTGGGTGGAGCCCGATACGAACGTGCCCGGCGGCGAATCGCTGGCGCGCCAGCTGCTGTACGGCAAGCGCTACTTCCGCCAGGAGTTCGGTGTGGAGGTTGCCAACTGCTGGCTTCCGGATGTCTTCGGATACTCCGGCGCCCTGCCTCAACTGCTGGTGAAGGCCGGAGTGCCCTATTTCCTCACGCAGAAGCTGAGCTGGAGCCTGGTAAACCGCTACCCGCACCACACCTTCCTATGGCGCGGCATTGATGGTTCGGAAGTGCTCGCCCATCTGCCTCCGGAAGATACCTACAATAGCTCCGCCGCCCCTCGCGCCATCCTGAAGGCGGAGCGCAACTTCGCGGATAAGGGCGTCTCGGATGAGTGCATCCTCCTCTTCGGCATCGGAGACGGCGGCGGCGGCCCGGGCGAGGAGCACCTGGAACGGCTGGCGCGCGAGAAGAACCTGGCGGGCCTGCCGCCCGTGAATCAGGAGTTCGCGTCGCGCTTCTTTGAGCGCATCGCCCCGCACCGCGAGCGTCTGCCGATATGGTCGGGCGAGCTCTATCTGGAGAGGCACCAGGGCACCCTTACCACCCAGGCGCGCAACAAGAGGGCCAATCGGCGGATGGAGATCGGCCTGCGCCTGGCGGAGTGGTCCGCCGCGCGCGCCCGCTGGACCCTGGGAGCATCCTATCCCCGCGCGGATTTCGAGCGGATATGGAAGGAGGTGCTGCTCTACCAGTTCCATGACATCCTTCCAGGCTCTTCCATCACACGGGTCTACACGGAATCGCTGGAACGCTACGAAGCCCTCCTGGCGGAGACCGCGGCGCTGGAGGATCAGGCTGCCGAGGCGTACGCAGCCGCGGTGAGCACGGGCACCACCAGGAATCCCTTGCTGGTCACCAACGCCCTCTCCTGGGAGCGCAGCGAGTGGATTCAGCACCAGGGTTCCTGGTACAGGGCGACAGTTCCATCGCTGGGTCATGCCGTGTTGGACCTCGCCGAGCCGGCCGCGGGATATCCCGCCCCCACGGCCTCCGAAAATCATCTGGAGAACGACCGCGTACGCCTGGAGCTGAACGCAGACGGTTCGCTGAAGGCACTCATCCACAAACAGAGCGGCCGCAACGCGCTCCGCGGGGCGGGCAACGTGCTGGCCGTCTACAAGGACGACGGCGACGCCTGGGATTTCGACTACCACTATGCGGAGCGCGCACCGGAGCGTTTCGTTCTGCAGTCGCGCTCGGCCGCCGTGGATGGCCCGCGGGCCAGCATCACGTGCGAGTATGCGTATGGCTCCAGCCGCCTCACGCAGGAGATTGTGCTGATGGCGGGGAGCGGAAGAGTGGATTTCCGCACCACGGTGGATTGGCGCGAGGATGGCAGGATGCTGCGCACCTCCTTCCCCGTTAATGTGCAGACCGATACCGCCCTGTGTGAGATCCAGTTCGGCCACATCCGCCGACCCGCCCACGAGAACACGTCCTGGGATCTGGGACAGTTGGAGGTGTGCGCGCAGAAGTGGGCGGACATGAGCGAGGAAGGCTTCGGAGTGGCGCTGCTCAACGACTGCAAGTACGGCCATCGCCTCAATCGCGGCTGCCTCGACCTCAACTTGCTCCGAAGCCCCTCCTGGCCGGACCCCCAGGCCGATCGAGCGCTCCACACCTTTACCTATGCACTCTATCCCCATGCCGGCGACGCGGTACATGGCGGTGTAGTGCGGGAGGCCTACGCGCTGAATGTGCCTCTACGGACGCACCCGATGCGCCCAAGTGCCGAAGGGCTGCCTGCCGTGGGCTCGCTGCTTTCGCTGGATGCGCCCAACGTGGTGGTGGAGGCCGTGAAGTGCGCCGAGGATTCCGATGATCTGGTGGTGCGCCTGTACGAGTGCCACGGAAAGGCGGTGGAGACCGCCCTCCAGTTCGGCCTGCCGATAGCGGAAGCGGCCCTGGTCAACATCCTGGAGGAAGAGCCCGAGCCGCTCAGGGTGGAGGAGAACGGCATCCGGATTGCCTTCCGGCCGTTTGAAGTGCATACGCTGCGCGTGCGGCCGGCGTAGCGCGTGCCCGGCACGCCCCGCGCTCATCCTTTTCAAAGGAAATACCGCCGATCATGAGCTACGACATCGCCATCCGGGCGCTGCGGCTCGAGGCACCGGAGCGCCTCGCGCACACGGAGTACTGCTCCAACTACGCCCTGGTCCGCGCGGTAACCGGACTCGACCCGCGAGAGAATGGATCCGCGTGGCGCGCCTTCCACGATGCATGGGACCTGGACCTGCTCTGGTGCACCAACGATGGCCCGGTGAGTTGGGGAGAACGCGGCCGCGTAACCGATATGGGCCACGCCGAGTTCCTGGAGGGCGGCATTGATCGGCGCGACACCGTAACCTGCCCATTCCAGAGCGTGGAGGAGGTGTGGGAGTTCGACGCGGTGGCCGAATACGGCCTGCTCCCCTTCGATGATCTCGTGGACTACTACCGCGAGTGGCACCGCGCCACGCAGGAGGCCAACCCCAACCAACTCATCACGGGCGGATACTACAAGACCATCGTCTCGGGCGCGATAGATATCTTCGGCTGGGACATGCTGCTGCTGGCCGCCGCGGACCAGGAGAAATTCGCCCGCGTGCTGGAGAGTATCTTCCGGCAGTCGCTGCACCACTACCGCGCCTGGGCCCAAACTCCCATCGCGTACTTCATCTGCCACGACGACATGGTGTGGACGGAAGGGCCCTTCGTGCATCCGCGCTTCTACCGGTCGGTCATCTTCCCCTTCTACAAGCGCCTCTGGGACGTGCTGCGCGAGGCGGGCAAGAAGGTGCTCTTCTGCTCGGACGGCAACTGGACCATGTTCGTGGATGATATCGCCGCGGCGGGTGCGCATGGCTTCATCTTTGAGCCGCTGGTGGATCTGGACCTGGTGGTTTCGCGCTACGGCAAGACGCATGCCATCCTCGGCAGCAAGGTGGACTGCCGCACGCTTACCTTCGGCGGGAAGGAGGACATCGCCCGCGAGGTGGAGGCGACTATGCGCCTGGCGAAGGACTGCCCGGGTTTCTTCTGCGCCGTGGGCAACCACATCCCGAGCAATGTGCCGGTGGAAAACGCCCAGTTCTACATGGAGAAGCTGCGGGAACACTGGCGCCGCGACTGACCGGCATGGGACCAAGCCGCACCGGCTCACCTTCCCGGATACTTCTGGGCGCGGTACTCCCGCGCGAAGGCCGCTCCGTCATAGCCTGTGTCGCTCGCGGTGAGATCGGCCAGGAGCACCTCCTGGTTTCCGTGCTGCCATGAACGGCGCGCCGCGATGGCCCAGAGCTCCGGCTCGAGGAGCGATTCGATGGACATGGGCGGCCGGTCCGTTTCGCGCGCCAGATAGGGCAGCACCGCGCTGAGCAGGCTCGGGTAGAGGCCCGAGCTCTCCGCCATGAGGTGCGCCACGGAGCGCTCCGTAACCACGGCAGCATGAAACGGCAGATACCCCGCCGTCTTGCCGATGCAGAGCAGTCCCGAGCGGCCA
>CAZGLN010000125.1:2981-11244 GCA_964526545.1 uncultured Chthonomonadales bacterium | reverse complement strand
ACCGAGACGGTCTCGTCCTCCAAAACCTGCTCGAAGCTCTCATAGGCGCGGGGCAGCCGCAGCATCCGGCGAGCCCGCTCGCTCTCGGCGGCATCTACGCCGAGGATGCCTGCTACCTCGACACCGATACGGCCGAGCGCCTCCACGTGAACCGGTCCAATGAAGCCGGCACCGACCATGGCTACGCGTATTGGGCGCATCTCTTCTGCTCCTCCTGGTGTTGCGATGTGTCAGGCCACGTACTGCCTGAGGAAGGCAGCCGATTGGCGAAGGGCGGCCTTGCGCCGTTCTAGGCTTCCCTCGTAGGCGCGGTCTTCCACCTCCACGCACACGGGTCCATCGTAGCCCGCATCGGTCAGTGCGGAGAAGAAGGCGCCCCAATCCACGTCGCCCAGACCGGGCAGTTTCGGCGTGTGGTAGCGCAGCGGATGGGCAAGGATGCCGTGCTCATAGAGACCGTCCAGGTCCAGGCGGGCATCCTTGGCATGGACATGGTAGAGCTTGGTTGCGAATTCCCGCACGGCGTGGCAGTAGTCAATATGCTGCCAAACGCAATGGGAGGGGTCGAAGTTGAGACCGAAGCAGGGGCTTTCGATCTCCTCGAACATGCGCCGCCAGATGGCGGGGCTGACGGCCAGGTTCTTGCCGCCCGGCCACTCATCCGCCGTGAAGAGCATGGGGCAGTTCTCGATGCCTATGCGCACGTTCAGGCTCTCGGCATGAGCGACCAGAGGACGCCACACCTCCAAAAAGCGCGGCCAGTTCTCCTCCACGGAGCGGGTCCAATCGCGGCCGACGAAGGTGTTGGCCACTCCAATGCCCAGCCTCGCGGCTGCCTCGATGACCTTGCGCAGGTGCTCCGTGCAGGCGGCGGCTTCGTCCGGGTTGGCCGAGAGCACGTTGGGGTAGTAGCCCAGCCCGCTGAGGCCCACCCCGGTCTCGGCGCAGTCCCGCTGGATCTGGCGGATGGCCTGCTCGTCCAGAGCCTCTACGTGGATGTGGGTGACTCCGGCGTAGCGCCGCTCCGCCTTGCCCACGGGCCAGCACATCACCTCCACCACGTCGTAGCCGCACGAGGCAGCGACTTCGAGCACTTCTCGCAGGCTCAGCTCGGGAAGTATGGCGGTAACAAATCCCAGTTTCATGGCAGCTCTCCAACCTTCTCAAGTAGATCGCTTTCGTGGAAGCGACCGACGGATACCCGGTAACGCGCGAGGCACTGGACTACACTCCGATTTCGCCTGTCTCTAGGTTCGGCTGGCCGCGCTTCATGTTGTCGAGCATTTCGCGCACCCATATGAGGAGCGTAGTGGTGGAGAAAGGCTTCGGAAGAAACCGGCAGTTAGAGGGACGCTCGGCGGCCTCTTCTTCCCTGCCGGAGATGAGCAGAACGGGCAGCCGGGGGCGCATTGCCGCCAATCTGTGCGCGAGGTCTACACCGGAGCCGCCCGGAAGCCGCACATCCGCGATGAGCAGGTCACACTCTACCTCCCAGACCTCCATGGCATGCAGGGCGTCCGCGGCGCTCGCGGCTTCCACCAGCGAATAGCCCGCCAGACGCAGGGAGGAGGCGAGCACCTGGCGCACTTCCGGGTCGTCTTCCACCACCAGGATGGTGACATTCCTGCGCGCCGGCGGAGCCGTCGCGAGTCCCACGCCGCTCCCTGTGGAGCGCGCGCGTGGAAGGTAGATGGTAACTGCCGTACCCTCTCCCTCCTTGCTCTCCACCTGGATGTTGCCGCCGCTCTGGGTGATGATGCCGTAGCTCGCGGCCAGACCGAGGCCGCTCCCCTTGCCCACGGACTTGGTGGAGTAGAACGGCTGGAAGAGGTTCTCCAGCGCTTCCGGATCCATTCCGCGGCCGCTGTCGCTCGCGCGTATCGCCACATAGTCACCGGCCGGTAGGCCGAGCCGCTGCTCTTCCGGTCCCTGCTCCACGGTGTACGCGCCGACGCGTATGCCGAAGGTGCCTCCGTGTGGCATGGCGTCGCGGGCATTCGAAGCCAGGCTGAGGATGACTTGCTCGAACTGCACGGGATCCACGAGGGCGGGCCACACCCGCGAATCCGCTGGCTCGAGATACTGGATACCGGAACCGAGGGCACGCTGTATGAGCACCGCCATGGAGCGCAGGTGCTCCAGGATGTCCAGCGCCTTCGGCTCGCTCGGCTGCTGCCTGGCGAACGTCTGGAGTTGGCGGGTGAGTTCCGCGGCCCTATCCGCCGCGCCCCTCAGCCGGCGCAGGTACTCACGGGACTTCTCATTGAGGTTCGGGTCCTCTTCCACGAACTCCGCGCAGCCCAGGATGCCGGTGAGGAGGTTGTTGAAGTCGTGCGCGATGCCGCCCGCCAGCATGCCGACGCTCTCCAGGCGAGCGGCGCGCTGCAGGCGTTCCTGCGCTGTGCGTGTCTCGGTAACAATCATGTCCACGCCGACCATGCGGGTGGCCTGTCCCGCTTCGTTGCGGTGCACGCGCGCGCTGGAGCTTAGCCAATCATAGGAGCCGTCCGAGCGGAGGATGCGGTACTCGTGGTGGAAGCTGTCGCCGCTGGCGATGGCCTTGGCTACCGTCTCGCTCACACGCTGACGGTCGTCGGGGTGCACATGCTGCAGGAAACGCGTGAAGATATCGCCGTGCCGCTCATGAACTGCGACGTCGCGGGTCATGGGCACATCGGTCCAGGTCACTCTGTCTTCCAGCAGGTCCCACTCCCACTCGTTCAACCGGCCGGCCTCAAAGGCCAGGCGCAAGCGCTCCTCGTTGCGGGCCAGCCTCTCCGCGCTGCGGCGCTGCTCGGTGATCTCGAAGAACGCGATGAGCACGGACTCGGTGCCTGGAAGGCGGTTTGCCAGGTAGCGAATCCATCGGTCGCCGCACTCCGGCACGGCGATCCGGGTTTCGCACTGCCCCGGGCGCTCGGGGTTCACACGCAGGTCACGGCGCAATCGCTCGCGGTCCTCTGCGCACACGAACTCAAAGATATTGCGGCCGGTGGCTTCTTGCGGCGTGAGACCCACAACCGCGGCACCGCTGGGATTGACGTACTCGATGAAGCCGTTGCGCCGAACAATCACAAGACCCTGAACGGACGACTCCACCAGGTTGCGATAGCGCTCCTGCGTCAGGCGAAGCTGGCGTTCGGCCTCGCGCTGCTCCGTGATATCCGCGGCCACTCCAATCCACTCAAGGGGCTCTCCCGACGCAGAGCAGACGGGCGCGAGGCGCACCTTAAGCAGGCGATAACCGTTGGCCGTGGAGCGTACCCGGACTTCCATATCGAAGGGGCCATTGATCTCCTTGGCAGTGCGCCAGGCTTCGACCGCGATCTGCAGGTCATCTGGGTGCAGCATGGTGCGGGCCGTCTCCGCCGTGGCAGGACCCTTCAGCGCTCCAACGAATTCCTCCGCCCGCGGGCTTAGACCGGTAACCGTGCCGTCCAGGGCGATGCGGAACACGATGTCCCATGTGGATTGAACGAGTGTGCGGTACCGCACCTCGTCGCGGCGTACGGCCTCCTGCTCCGTCTGCTCGGTTACATCCCGCACGGCGGCTAGCATCCATCGCGGCGAACCATCTGCGTCCGGGAGTGTGGCGCAGCGCACGTGGGCGTGGCGTATCTTGCCGTCTTCGGCTTTCACCCGATAGCCGCACGTCTCGTTGCCGCCCTCCTGTTTGAGCCGCCCGATGGAAGTGCGGACCGCGTCACGATCGTCCGGATGGATGGCGGCAAGGCAGGCCTCCAGCGGTCTCCATTCCGTTTCGGCATCCAGCCCCATCAGCCGGCAAGCGCGGTGGGAGAGAGCGACCGCATCGCGCTCAAGGTCCACGACAACCAGGCCGGATTCCGCGAGGTCCAGAGCGCCCGCGTAGAGACTCACCTGGTCGGCGACGTCCGGCGCGATCTCGCGCAGTGCGAACTCGATGCTGGGCGCAAAGTGGTTCATGCGTTTGGCTCCAGGGCGGCTGGGGCGGTGCGTCGCGCACGCAGACGCGCCATCAGGTTCGGCACCACAATCGCGATGAGAAGGAGGGCGCCGACGGCCACCAGTTGGCGTTCCACTTTGATATTGGCGAGACTCATGCCGTGCCGCAGCATCGCCACAAGCAGCAGGGCGACCACTGTACCAAAGATGGTACCGCGCCCTCCAAAGATATCGGTGCCGCCCAGGACCACCGCGGTTATCACGTCCAGCTCCAGACCAAGCGCCGAATCCCAGCGTGCCACGCTGAGACGAGAGGTCATCATCACGCCGGCGAGACCGGCCAGCGCACCGGAGAGCGCGAAGAGGCCCAGCGTCACCCTGGCCACGGGCACTCCGGAGAGGTGGCTGGCCACCGGGTTCGCCCCCACGGCGTACGTTCTGCGGCCCGGCAACGTGTAGTGGAGGACGAGGGCGAAGAGCAGTGCGAGGCCCAGGAAGACTGCAAGCGGCAGCGGTAGAGGTCCGAGGTACCGCCGATCAATCCCAACAAACCACTCGGGAAATCCGCTGATGGACTGCTCGCCTACGAGGATCTGGGCGATGCCGCGGTAGAGCGCGAAGGTACCCAGGGTTACCGTGAGTGAGGGAAGCCGGAGCCTGGCCACCAGCAGCCCGTTTGCCAGGCCCATGCCGAGCGCAATCAGGAGCGCGCAGGCGATGGCGGCAGGCAGGGGCCAGTCCGTGCGCGCGTGGAGCACTCCCAGACATGCGCCCGTAAGGGCCATATTCGAAGCCACGGAGAGATCAATCTGGCCGCCGATGATGACAAAGGTCATCCCCAACGCCACGATGCCCGCCTCCATGTAGAGCGTGGAGGCATCCAGCAGCCCGGCGGCATCCAGGAAATAGGGCGAGAGCCGGCTGCACAACAGGAAGGCCGCTCCAAACAGCAGCAGCACGGTCCCCTCGCGGCCAAATCGGCGCAGGAGGGCGCCCATCGCCCTCAGGCTCCCGATGCCGCGCGCCGCTGCCCGCGGCGGCTCGCCATGGAATCGGCCAACAAGGCCAGCAGGATGATGGCGCCGTACACAGCCAGCTGCCAGAAGGCGGAGAGCTGGGCGATGCTCAGCGCATTGTTGATGACCCCCAGCAGCAGGCAGCCGAGAAACGTGCCGAATGCCGTGCCCACGCCCCCGAACACCTGCGTGCCCCCGATGACCGTGGCCGCGATGACGTTGAGCTCGAAGCCCACGCCGGTCTGCCCCGGGTTGATGAAACCGAAGCGCGAGGCATACATCACCCCCGCCAGGCCGGAGAGCGCGCCCGTTACCAGGAAGATGCCGAAGACATAACGACTCACCCCGATGCCCGCCAGGCGCGCCGCCTCCGGGTTGCCGCCGATGGCATAGACAGCGCGCCCGGCCCGGTGATACGTGAGCAGCAGATGCGCCGCGCCCGCGATGACGAGCGCGAGGAGCACTATCCACGGCAGCCCGATGGGAGAGGTCTGGGAGAGCCGGATGAGTTCCGGCGGCAGGTCCACGGGATCCACCTGCACGCCGTTGCTGATGACGAAGACCAGTCCGCGGTAGACGCTGAGCGTCCCGAGGGTCGCGATGATTGCCGGAACCCCACAGGCGGTGATCAAGAAGCCGTTGAACGCGCCCAGCAACGCGCCGCAGAGGATGCCGATGAGGACCCCGGCGGCGATGGGCAGGCCGGGATGGTCGCGAAAGAGCATCCCCACAATCATGCCGCTGAGGCCGAGATTGGCCCCAACGGAGAGATCTATATTGCGGCTGACGATGACGGCCGTCATGCCCATCGCGACAACCACCAGCAGGGGGATGTCTAGCAGAATGCTGCGAAGGTTCTCCGGCTGGAGAAAGCGGGGCTGGGCAAGAGTGGTAACGAGCGCGATGACCAGCAGAAACGCCACCACGCCCACCTCGCGGAAACGCGTGATGGGCGAGCGGCGATCGGGGGTGTGCGCCGAGGCAGCCATCGGGATAGGTAGCCGGACGATTACGGCCCTCCAGTTCGGCGTCGCCATGCCGAAGACCTGCCACGCCACAGCGGGAAGGTATCCGCGCCCTCGTTGTGGAACTGCACGGCATGCTTAAGCGAAGATTCGGCAAGACCGGCCTCGAGCTCTCGGTGCTCACCTTCGGGGCCATGCGGATACCTCCGGAACCGGGCGAAACCCCTGACGACACAGGCGCCCGCGCCCGCGCCACGCTGCGCCGCGCTCTGGACGTGGGAATCAACCACATCGAGACGGCGCGTGGTTACGGCCAGAGCGAGGCGCTCATCGGCGCCGCCTTGGCGGACGGCACCATCCGGCGCGAGGAGTTCCTGCTCACCACAAAGATCGCCCCCAACGCCGATGGCGACCAGTTTCGGCGCGACCTGGAAGATTCGATGGCGCGCATGGGGGTATCGCATGTGGACAACCTCGACGTGCACGGCATCAACCGTCCGGAGCACCTGGAGGCCACCCTTGTCCGCGGCGGCACGCTGGATGCCGTCCATCGCGCAATGGACGAAGGGCTGGTGGGCCACATCGGCTTCTCTACGCACGCCCCGCTGGAGCTGATTGAGGAGACGCTGCGCACCGGCGCCTTCGAGTCGGTGAATCTCCACTACTACTACTTCAACCAGCGCAACCGGCCGGCCGTTGAGCTCGCCGCGGATATGGGCCTTGGAGTCTTCATCATCTCGCCCACGGATAAGGGCGGCCAGCTCTTCAAACCCTCGGCGAGGCTAAAGGAGCTCTGCGCGCCCTACACACCCATCGCCATCAACCAGCGATGGCTCCTGAGCCAGCCGGAGGTCCACACCCTCTCGCTGGGGGCGGCGCGCCCGGAGGAGTTCGAGCCTCACCTGCCGATGGCGGAGCTGGACGGCCCGCTGACGGCGTTGGAGAAGGAGATAGTAGGGCGGCTGGATGCCGCACTCGCGGTTCTGGGAGATACCTACTGCAGCTTCTGCCACGCCTGCCTGCCATGCCCGGAGGACGTGCAAATACCGGAAGTGCTGCGCCTGCGCAACCTGGCTATCGCCTATGACATGAAGGAGTTCGGGCGGTTCCGCTACAACCTGCTTGCCCATCGCGACCCCGAGACCGGCGAGCGCGCCGGAGGCGGCGGCCACTGGTTCCCCGGAACGCAAGGTGATTTCTGCACCGATTGCGGCGATTGCCTTCCGCGCTGCCCGCTGAATCTGCCTATTCCCACGCTGCTGCGAGAGACCCATGCGCTGCTGCTGGGCGAGGCAGGCAAGCGGCTCTGGAGCTGAGGCCTCGGACTACTTCGCGGCAGCGCTGGACCGGGCGGCGTTGTACTCCTCCACTATCCGTCCAACCACGCGGATGCGCTCGATATCGCCGTGGCTGGAGATCTCGTCCGAGATGCCCAGGATGAGTTTCGGCGCGAAGAGCTCTATCACGCGGTGCGCGCACTCCTCCAGTTTCTCCACGGGGAAGGTGGCATCGAAGTAGACGGCAGGGATGCCGTCCAGCAGGAAGAGCTCCTCTCCGAGCGCCTCTTTCGCCTCCTCGAAGGTTACATCTCCCTGCGGGCGCGGTGTAATCGCCTCGATGCCGTCCAGGCCGGTCTCACGCGCGAAGGGCAGCAGAGGCCCGGTATCGCCGTCCCAGTGCGAGCAGACCCACTTTGCGGCTGCGTGCAGGCGCTCGCAGCGCCGCTGATAGGCCGGAAGAACGTAGCGCTGGAAGAGATCGGGCGAGAGCGTGCCGGCGTGGATGTTGTCGCCGAAGTTGATGAGGCGGATGGGCGAGGAGTTTATGACCTCAATCAGGCGGTCATGGCAGTCGTCCAGCGCGCGGAAGTAGGCCTCCACCAGGTCGCGCCAGTCGTGCAGGGCGTAGATGGCGTTCTCCACCCCCATCAGGTTGATGTAGAGGTCCTGTACGTTCACCCTCGGCAGGTACATAGTGGGCGCGCCGAGATCGCCCCATTGCGCCTGGACCTGGTCGAAGGCTTGCTGGTCCCATTTCCACTGCGTATTCTCCGCGCGCCAGAGCGCCACGCGAAGCTCGTCGGGAGACTCCACCCACCATTTCAGCGTGATGTAGTGCCAGCTGCTGGGGGTGCGCCGCGTGACGCAGACCTGCCTGCCGGCGGGAGTCTCCACCACATGCTCGGTGTCCGTCTGGTTGAGCGGACGGCTGTGGGCGCGCACCTCTGGCGGCTCGACGGCCCGAAAGGCGGCGTTATATTCGTAGATGCGCGCGGAGCAGCCGAGCGCGCGGTAGATCTCTACCATGCTCATGCCTGCGTAGGGCGGCGGCAGAGGTTCGCCGGCGAACTGCTTATCC
>CAZGLN010000125.1:2010-2961 GCA_964526545.1 uncultured Chthonomonadales bacterium | reverse complement strand
ATCCGTGTACCAGCAGCCGATGCGCGGCTGCCAGATGATGCGGCCGCCGGATGTGCCGAAGCACACGGCATGGTGCAGGTCCGCGAAGTTCATGCCGAGGCGCTCCCCTCTTCAGGGTAGTTGCCGTGTCTGCGCCACACGTCGAGCATCAGCTCATACCGGGCCAGACGCATGCCTGTGTAGATGCAGTTGGAGGTGGAGAAGATGTAGCCGCCGCCCGGCATGCCGTGCCGCAAGGCATACAGTACATTCTCAACCACTTCCTCATCCGTGCCCGAATCCAGCAGGCCGCAGTTTACATTGCCAATGAGGCAGAGGCGGTCGCCGATCTGGTGCTTTATCGCGGCGATGTCCACGCCGGCTTGCGGGTCCAGCGAGTGGAGCGCGTGGGGCTCGGTGGAGACGAGCTGGTCCAGGATGGGCAGGATGTTGCCGTCCGTGTGCTTGATGACATAGAAGCCCATGTCGCGGTAGCCGCGCGTAAGGCGGGCAAGGTAGGGCGTTACAAAGCGCGCGAAGAGGCGGGGACTGAGGAAGGGCCCGTCGTTCAGGCAGTAATCCGAACAGAGCGCGAAGCCATCCAGCCCTCCGTGGCGTTGGAGCCGCTCGGCGCGCTGCAGGGCGCCATCCACCATGCGGGCGGCCTCGGCCTCCACCTGTTCCGGCTCCTCCGCCATGCGGATGGAGAAGGCCTCCATGCTCCGGCCGTCCGGTATGCCGAAGGTTGCGTCGCCGTGGAGCATGAGGAAGTAGCGGTCGCCGCTCTTCTCGCGCACAAGGTCAATCAGGCGGAACGTCTCCTCCTCCGTGCCCGGGTTGGGATGGAGGAAGATCGCGCTGTGCTCGTAGCGCTCGGCGGTATCAATGTAGAGCTGCGCCATCTCGCTGCGGTGCAGCCGGCGCTCCTTCTCCTCCATCTGGTCCCACTGGGCGTAGTGGCGCTGGGAGAAG
>CAZGLN010000125.1:0-1975 GCA_964526545.1 uncultured Chthonomonadales bacterium | reverse complement strand
AACGCGGCCGGCGAGCGGGCGCCGCTCGAGTGCCGCGATGAATCGTTCGCGTGGGGTCACGTGGTGTCTCCCGGAGGTATGCC
This sequence comes from uncultured Chthonomonadales bacterium, assembly GCA_964526545.1. Classification (GTDB taxonomy): domain Bacteria; phylum Armatimonadota; class Chthonomonadetes; order Chthonomonadales; family CAJBBX01; genus CAZGLN01. The sequence continues at coordinate 1,892 of CAZGLN010000125.1, read as the reverse complement.
TGCCGCTCACTTCGCTGGCGGCGTGCATGGTCCTGCATGGTCGGGCTCCCGACGGTTGCGTGCGTGACTGGAGGCGCATCGAGCCCAGGAGCGGCATTCTCGGCGCGTTGATCGCGATGCGCCCTGGGCGGCCCGGCGAAATCCTCGCGGGGCAACTGCCGCTCCGGGCCGCGCGGGAAGGAGAATGCCCGGCGAGGAAGGAAACCCGGAGTGAGCGGTCCGCACGACCATCCGCGCACGGCGGTGGAGGGGGTACCGCATGACGCAGCCAATCACACGCCGGCAGGCTCTTGGGTCCGTCGGGCTTGCCGTGTGCGCGCTGGGGACTGGAATGGGGCAGGATCTGCAGAATGAGGAGATGGTGCTGGTGCCCGCGGGGCCCTGCCTGGTGGGCACTACCGAGGAGGAGGCGCAGCGTCTCGCGCGGCAATACGGCTTTCATGTTTCGTGGCTCGGCGGCGAGACGCCCCAGCGCCGCGTGGAGCTGCCTGCCTTCCTTGTGGATAAGTATCCCGTGACCAACCGCCAGTACCATGCCTTCTGCCAGGCGACCGGCCATCCGCCTCGCGCGCACTGGCTTAGCGCGGCCCCGCCACCGGAGCTGCTGGACCATCCCGTGGTGATGGTGAATCTAGATGACTGCCTGGCCTTCGCGCGGTGGGCCGGCAAGCGGCTGCCCACGGAAGAGGAGTGGGAGAAGGCAGCCCGCGGGCCGGATGGGCTCCTCTACCCGTGGGGCCGGCGCTTCGATTCACGCGCATGCTGGTGGAACAAGGACGTTCCTGGAGCGAATCCGGGCGCGCCTCCCACGGCTGCCGTAATGGCGCATCCGCGGGGCGCAAGTCCCTACGGTGTCCTGGATATGTGCGGAAACGCCGCGGAGTGGGTGGCCGGGTCGCCGGGGCCGGGCAGCGGAATCATCAAGGGAGGCTGCTGGATGACCGAGACCCCGCTCCACCTTCGGCCGGCCGCCCGCGGCATGAGCGGCTTCGCCAACAACCAGTCGCACTTCGTAGGCTTTCGGTGCGCCAAGGATGTACCGAGATGAGCGCCATCGTCGTCAAGGGCCATCCCGGCAGCATGGGAGTGCAGATTCTCAACGTGCCGGCGTTCCCCGAGGCGGTGTTCGGCGGCGCCTTTCCGGAGTCTATCGGCGAGAGCGCGCGCAGCTTCTGGTACGGCACTATCCGCCATGAGTGGAGCACCGACGGCCAGAATCGCCTGGTCGGCACCGGCAGCCAGCCGAATGAACTGGAATACACCGTGCGGTTCACCACCACGGAAGAGACGGTGGACATCGTAACGGAGGTGACCAACCGGAGCGGACGCACCTGGAGCCAGAGTCACGCCTTCAACTGCTTCAGCCCCATCGCGGTGCGAGATGTGCGCGATCACGACTGCATGCGCCACTGGGTCGGGATGGGCGGGCGGCTGCGCCAGCTGCGGCACGTGCCGCGCAAGTTCGGTCCGCGCCCGACCATCCAGCTCTACCCGGTGGAGGGCGGGCCCGCCTGGCGGGAGATACCCTTCGTGGCGAACTTCCAGTGCTCTCCGGACGGCGTCGCGCTAGAGCCCTGGATGGCTATTGCCTCACGGGATGGCAAGCGCCTGATTGCCACGGCTAGCAAGCCCTGTCTCTATCTCTTTCAGAACAGGGAGTATTCGTGCATCCATGCGGCCAGCGGCTTCGGCGTGCTGGAGCCAGGGCAGACCGGCCGCGGCCTCACGCGGCTCTGGTTCGTGCGCTCAGATGTGCGCGAGTGGTATGCGCGGATGCGCCGCGAGATGGAAGAAGCGCAAGTCTAGCTGCGCTGCTCCCGCAGCGGTTCCTGGGGTCATGCTGCGCGGCGACCCGCGCCGCCTAGCGCGGCGGCTGGCCCATGGGCGGGATG
>CAZGLN010000124.1:10143-11294 GCA_964526545.1 uncultured Chthonomonadales bacterium | reverse complement strand
AGGCACGAGCGCACCGTGTTCAGCTCTTCGATGGGGGCGCCCGCCCGCAGAAGCAGGTCGCTGGTTGCGCGCAGATCGGCCAGCGAGAGGCCGTTCGCGGGGAGCTCGAGCAGCGCCGAGGCCCCGCCGGAGAGGGCGACCACCACCACATCGTGTTCGCTGGCGGCGCTCACGAGGTCGTGCACAGCGCGCCCGGCCACCACGGAACCTTCGTTCGGCATCGGATGGCCCGCCTCCAGCATGCGCACCACCCTGGTGGCCTGGCTGTGGCCATGCTTCGTAACGGCCACTCCCGCATGGATTCGGCTGCCCAGGTGCCGCTCGAGCGCATCCACCATCGCCCAGGCCGCCTTGCCTGCCCCCACCACGAGGATCTTGCCGCCTGGCCCCGGCTCGGGAATGATAGGCGCGGACTCGATGGCACGCAGCACGGCCTGGCCAGCATGCACGGCTGCGACGGCCGCGGCGTAGATGGCCACGGCGTGTTCAGCGGCCCTGCAGCGGGTGGTTGCGGTTACGTTGACCGAACGCATGGCATCGGGAGTGTTCGACCGAGCGCCCGCGCAATCCTACCGCCCGGAGGCTGCGGCACGCTCGTGACGCAAACGGGGGCGGTGAGACGCGCATTTCAGGCGCCTAGCAGTATCAAGATTTCGTGTCTTTTTTCACGAAACGTTGACAAGATTGCCTTCGTAATGGGGTATTGTTGATTGAACGTTCATTCAACAAGCGTGCCATATGACAACCCAACAACCCTCGAGAAGGCAGCAGGCGGAGGAGCGGCGCGAGCAGATTCTGGATGCCGCCATGCGTCTCTTCGGCCAGAAGGGCTTCCAGGGAACCAGTATCCGCGACATCGCTCGCGAGGTAGGCATCACCGAAGGCCTCATCTACCACTATTTCGAGAACAAGGAGCAGCTTCTCGAGGCCTGCTGGCGCCATCGGTCCTGGATGCCTCGAATGCAGGCGATTCTGGATAGGGCCCCTGGCAGGCCGCTCGACGTAGTACTCCGCGAACTCATCGCGGATTTCCTGACCACGCTTTATGCCAATCGCGAGTCCGTGGTGATGTGTGCAGTCGAGATGCAGCATCATCCCGAGTTGGCGGCCTTCTATATGGACCGCATCGAGGCCAACCGCGCTCTGATAGC
>CAZGLN010000124.1:5912-10128 GCA_964526545.1 uncultured Chthonomonadales bacterium | reverse complement strand
GCCAGATGAGCGGCGAGGTGCGCCAGGATGTGGACCCCGTCGTGGTTGCCTCCGTGCTGCTCGGCGCGCCGTACAGTCTGCTTCTGCTCTACCACTCCCTGCCTGAAGAGCAGTGGCGGACCATCGCCGACCGGCACGCAGACGGCATCGCAAAGATGGTGACAAGGGGCATCCTGGCGGATGCAGACGAGGGACCGTAATCATGACGTGTCTTATGGACCACAACGCGGCGGCGGATCCGGCGCATGATCCGGCAGATCGCCGCTCGAGATGGAGCACACGGAGGAGAGTCATGCGACTCGTGAGAGCGAGTGTTTGGCCGGCTGCTGCAGCCGCGGCGCTGGTGACCGCGGCGAGCCCGGCGTTTTCGCAGCGTACCATTGATCTGACACCGACCACGAAGCCAGGGTCGCAGCCGGCGCCCGTGAAGCTGAGCATGGACGAGGCTGTGGCGACCGCCATCAAAAACAGCAAGGTGCTGCGCGCGGCGGAGCAGGCCATCCTCAAGTCGCGCGCCCGGGTAGCGGAGGCAAAGAGCGCCTTCATGCCTACGCTCAGTTCCGACCTGCAGTTCACCCATCTCGATGAAGGCGCTACCGCGGTCATTCCGACCGGCCAGGGCAATATCACCATCCCCATTGTGCGGCAGGATCAGCGGCAGGTCTCGCTTACTGCCGCGCTGCCGGTGGATATCGCCGGCCAGATTCGCGCCGCCGTCAGCGCGTCCGAGTTCGGGGAGATCGCTGCGAGGCTGGATATGAATCGCGCGCGCAATCAGTTGGTAATGGAAGTGAAAGGCGCCTACCTCAACGTATTGCGGGCCAGGGCCGTAGTGGGAGTGGCGGAGCAGGCGCTGAAGAACGCCAAGGACAGGCTCTTCGTGGCGGAGGCGAATCTGCGTGCAGGGACCGGCACCCGATTCGACGTGCTTCGCGCGGAGACCGAGGTGGCGAACGCCGAACAGCAGGTGATCTCAGCCAAGAACCGCGTAGACCTGGCCAACGCCGCGCTCAACAACACGCTGAACCTGGACCAGAACACCCCGCTCGATCTCGCCGACGAGGCGGGAGGCGCGGAACCTCCGGCCAAGGACTTCGGCGAATCCGTGGAGGCGGCCTACAAGCAGCGTCCGGAGGTGCTGCAGGCCGACGCCAACATACGCGCGGCGGAGAAGGGGCTCGTGCTGGCACAGCGGAGCCAGATGCCCACTCTTGCGCTGGCCTGGAGCTTCCAGTACACGCCGGACGCGGGCGGATTCGATCCCAAGGAGACTTCGTGGGCCGCCGTCGCCAAGGTTACCCTGCCGCTCTTCGAGGGCGGCCTCGCGAAGGCCCGGCGCGAGCAGGCCCGCGCGGACGTCAACACCGTGAAGCTTGCGAAGCTGCAGATAATGGACGGCATCGCGCTGGAGGCTCGACAGGCGTACCTCAACGTGGTGGAGGCGCAGGAGCGTCTGCGGGTTGCGGATGCCGTGCTCGCCCAGGCACAGGAGCAGTATCGGCTGGCGGAGGTGCGCTTCAAGAGCGGTGTAACGCTGGTGCCGGGAGGCTCCCCGCTGCTCGAGATCAGCGATGCCCAAACGGCCCTCACCCAGGCCCAGACCAACCGGATCAACGCCCAGTACGACCTGAAGGATGCCGTGGTGAAACTCGAGCGGGCGATGGGGCGCTACGCCTACGACGCTCAGCGCTGAGACGGCAGAGACACAGCACGATGAGGGAGCAACCAATGCAGTCACATTTGCAGGCTCTACGGCTCGCGGCCATCGGCATTGGCGTGACCGCCATGATCGCCGGATGCGGCCCGCGCCCTAACGGCGCCAAGAACGCGGCCAATGGCCCCGCCACGCCGGTCTCGGCGGTTACGGTCAACGTGGCCAAGGCCTCGCGCGGCGATATCAAGAGAGAGATAGACGTTACAGGCAGCCTGGTTGCTCTGAGCGATGTTCGCGTGGGGCCCAAACACGCCGGCAAGTTGGTTGCCGTGAATGTGCGCGAGGGCGACAGCGTGACCGCGGGCCAGATAGTTGCCGTGATGGAGACCGACGACATACGCAACCAGGTGGCGCAGGCGGAGGCGGCATTGCGCAGCGCCGAGACGCGTCTGCTGCAGACGAAGGCGCAGGTAATCCAGGCACGCAAGGGTCTGCAGAATGCGCAAACCACCCTCGAATGGACTCGGAAGACCACCGAGACGGCGGTGCGCACCGCGGAGGCCGGCGTGAAGACCGCCGAGGAGCGGTTGGCCGTGGTGAAGCAGGGAGCGCGTGATCAGGAGGTGCGCTCCGCCGAGGCGCAGGTGCGCGCTGCCAAGACGAATCTCGACAAGGCCCGCGCCGATCTCAAGCGCTACGAGCAGCTGCGAGCCGACGGGGCTATCGCGCCAAGCACGCTGGACCAGTTCAAGGCGGCCGCGGAGGCGGCGGAAGCACAGTACGACGCCGCACGCGAGACCCTCTCCCTGGTGCGTGAAGGGGCGCGGCGAGAAGAGGTGCGCCAGGCCGAGCTGGCCGTACAGACAGCGCGCGAAGCGCTGGCTCGCGCGCAGGCGGATCGTGAGCAAGTGCGGCTTCGCGAGGCCGATGTGGTGCGTGAGCAGTCCGGGGTGGAGGTCGCCGAGGCGGGAGTGAAGAACGCCGAGGCCGGCGTTGCCCAGGCCCGGGCGGGTCTGCAGATTGCACGGCAGGCCCTGGATGATTGCTTCCTCCGCGCGCCCATCAGCGGCGTGGTAGCGGAGCGTCTGGCGGAACCCGGACAGCAGATAGCGGGCGGCGGCATGGGAACGAGCAGCCAGGTGCTGCGCATTGTCGCGCCCAGTTCTATCGTGTTCGAGGCCGTGCTCTCGGAGAGCCAGTACGCGGAGGTTCGCGTGGGTCAGCAGGTGGCAATCACCGTGGATGCGTTTCCTGGGCGCCAATTCAGCGGCCGCGTGACGCGGGTGTTTCCAGTGGCATCGCAGGCGGCGCGCAGCTTCACGGTGCGAGTGGACTTCGCAGGCGACGGCGCGCTGCGTCCGCAGATGTTCGCGCGCGGCAGGATTCTGATTGATACCCATCGCGGCACCGTGCTTGTGCCCAAGGATGCCGTGGTCTTTGATCCGGTCGGTAACAGGTCACGCGTCTTCGTGAAGAGCGGCGACCGCGTGCGCGAGCGGATTGTGCGCGTCGGTTTCAGCACGCCGGAGAAGGTGGAGATCGTCTCCGGGGTCTCCGAGGGCGAGGAAGTAGTTACGGCCGGGCAGACCGTTCTGCAGGACGGCGACACGGTCCAGGTTCAGTAGCTCCGGCAAGAGTAAGTGTCCAGAGCATTGGCGCGTTCCTTGCGCCTTGCAGTGCTTCCGAATAAGCTCACCGAGCAGTTCCTAGGAGCCATGCTATGTGGTTGACCAGCGTATCCATACGGCGGCCCGTCTTCATCTTGATGGTCGTCGGCGCCCTGATCGTGTTGGGATTGAATTCGCTAAGCAAGCTTCGGCTCGAGCTCAATCCCAAGGTGGACTTCCCCTTCGTAACGGTCATCACGATCTATCCCGGCGCGGGGCCATCCGAAGTGGAATCGCAGGTAACCAAGAAGATAGAGGACGCCGTGGCGAGCGTTAACGGCGTCAAGACCATCACATCCAGCTCCCAGGAGGGCCAGTCGGCGGTCTCCATCGAGTTCAACATGGGAGTCTCGTCCGATGTGGCATCCGCGGACGTGCGCGAGAAGATCAGCGCCATCCGCGCCCAGCTTCCCGTTGCCGTCAAGGAGCCGGTCGTACTCAAGTTCGACGTCAACTCACAGCCGATTCTCTACTACGGGCTCACGGGCAAGCGCTCCAACCGCGAACTGCGCGACATGGCGGACAACATCATCAAGCCGCGCCTAAGCAAGGTGCCCGGCGTGGCGGCCGTGCAGGTTACCGGCGGTGACGTGCGCGAGATAAAGGTCGCCGTACGCAAGGATCGCCTGGATGCCTACGGAGTCGGCATAGGGCAGCTCGTGCAGTTGGTGCAGGCCAACAACCTGAACTTTCCTGTCGGCCGCATCGAGGAGGGCAATCGGGAATACAACCTCCGCGTGGTCGGCGAATACGCGAACGTGGATGCCATATCCAACACGCGGCTGCGCATGCCGAACGGGCAGACCATCCGTCTGGCCGACATCGCGGACGTGTACGATGGCATCGAGGAGCGCCGGGATTACAGCCGCCTGAATCAGGTCGATTCCGTCGCGAT
>CAZGLN010000124.1:0-5863 GCA_964526545.1 uncultured Chthonomonadales bacterium | reverse complement strand
CCGCGGCGTGCGCAAGGAGATTGGCCTGCTGAGCAAGGAGCTGCCGCGGGACGTGAAGTTCACGCTGCAGCAAGACCTCTCCCAGAACGTGGAGAGCTCCGTGGAGGATGTGCGCGCGGCCCTCTTCCTGGGGGCGTTCCTGGCGGTGCTCATCGTCTACCTCTTTCTGCACAACATCCGCGGCACGTTCATCGTGGCCATCGCCATACCGACCTCGATCTTCGCCACGTTCTTGCCGATGTACGCCTTCGGCTTCACGCTCGACACCATGACTCTGCTGGCGCTCTCGCTCTCGGTGGGCATCCTGGTGGACGACTCCATCGTGGTGCTGGAGAATATCTATCGCCACCTTGCGCGCGGCGAACAGCCCGTGGAAGCCGCCATAAATGGGCGCAGCGAGATTGGTCTCGCCGCGGTAACCATCACTCTCGTCGATGTGGTGGTCTTCATCCCCATCGCGTTCATGGGCGGCATCGTGGGCCAGTTCTTCAAGTCCTTCGGAATCACGATCGCGGCCGCCACGCTCTTCTCCCTCTTCATGTCTTTCACGCTCACGCCCATGCTGGCCTCGCGCTGGTATACCGCCGGAGAGGCCGTGGAGGCGGAGCGCGGCATCTTCGGGCTGGTCAACCGCTTCTACCACATGCTGGACCGCATCTACCGCCGGGTACTGCAGTGGGCGCTTACCTATCGCGGCGTGGTGGTGTACGTGGGCAGCGGCCTCCTGGTGCTGATTGTTACAACGATCGCCTTCTCCGTAGTGCGTGTGCCCCTGCAGGCGGCCATGCGCCCGCTTATCACGTTGGCGGTGATCTTCTTCGGCGCAGGCATGCTTCTGATGTGGCGCTACAAGGTCCTGGGCCTGGCGGTTTCGGTGGGCGGCGTGGTGGCCGTATTCGTGGCCTATTCCATCGGGTACGGCGCGGGACGCCCGCTTCTGCTCTTCCGCTTTGCGCCGGATCAGGACCAGGGCCAGATTTCGGTTGTCGGCGAGCTGCCGGCAGGCACCTCGCTGGCGCGCACAAGCCCGATAGTCGAGGAGATTGAGCGGAAGCTGAGCAAGATCCCGGAAGTAAAGAACATCTTCACGGTGGTCGGCGCAACCGATGCGGGCAGCCGCGGTCTGGCCAATGTGGGCCCGCAGTACTTCACGATGAGCATCGCCCTGAAGGACAAGCTGAGCGTGGTTCAGAGGGTGCTGCCCTTCCTTAGCAGAGAGGGAATGCGCACACGCTCGGATCAGAAGGTGGCGGACGACGTGCGCCGGTTGATAGGTTCGGTGCCTGGCGCCAACATCAAAGTCGCGGCGGTAAGCGGCTTTCGTGGGGGAGGCGCGCCGCTCCAGGTGGACCTGCTGGGGCAGGATGTGCGCCAGCTCACCGCGCTCGCCGAAAAGGTGCTCGCCATCTTCCGGGAAGAGCCCGGAGCAATCAACGCGGATATCTCTACACGCATAGGCAAGCCGGAACAGCAGATTGAGATAGACCGTGACAAAGCCGCGGCCTATGGATTGACCGTCGCGCAGATAGCCAACGCGCTGCGTGTCTCGGTGGAGGGTGACGGCGACACCATAAAGTACCGCGAGGGCGGCAACGAGTATCCCGTGCGCATCCAGTTCCGTGACCAGGACCGGAAGGACACGAACCGCGTTGAGGAGATCATCGTGGGATCTACGGTGGGTCGCGATGGTTCGGTGCAGCCCGTGCGCCTGGGCGATGTGGCACGCGTCTTTCTTGCCACGGGACCCACCAAGATTGACCGCTACGATCGCCAGAAGTGGGTCTCCGTAACGGCAAACGTGGCTCCCGGCTACGCTCCGGGAAACATGCAGGCAAACATAGCCGGCAAGCTCCAGGAGATAGATTTCGGCAATGTGCGCTGGGCGTGGGGCGGCGAGAACAAGGTGCAGACCGAGGAAGGCGCCTATATGGGCGCGGCGCTTCTGCTGGCCATCGTGCTGGTGTATATGCTGATGGCCGCGCTGTTCGACAATCTCCTCTCGCCGCTCATCATCATGCTCTCCCTGCCTCAGGCGATGGTTGGCGCGCTGCTCGGCCTGATGGTCGCCGGACATTCGCTTACCATCGTGGCGATGATCGGCATCATCATGCTGGTGGGTCTGGTGACCAAGAACGCCATTCTGCTTGTGGACTACACCAACACCCTGCGCAGTCGAGGCTACTCGCGCACGGATGCCATCCTGGAAGCCGGCCCCACGCGTCTCCGGCCAATCCTGATGACAACGCTCGCGATGATCGGAGGCATGCTGCCTACGGCCCTGGGGCTTGGAAGGGGTGCGGAGTTCCGCGCGCCGCTGGCAACTCCAGTGATCGGCGGCCTCATCCTCTCCACCATGCTCACGCTGGTGGTGATTCCCTGCGTCTACACGTACTTCGATGATGCCAACAGGATCATTGGGCGCGCACTGCGCTGGACTTCCAACGTGCTCTTCTGGCGCGGACAACGACGCCCCTCCGAGACGATGGAGGCTCCGCGCGAGGAGGAGATGGTGCGGTAGCCTCCGGCATCGTCGCGACGGCTTACACTTCGCGCGGCGGCAAGAGCATTTCGATGGCGGCGGGGTGAATGCGTGCAACCACGGGCGTGGTGCCGACCACCTCGCCGTCTATCAGCACCGGCAGCGGCACATCCGACTGTATGGTCACGCTGTGGGCTGTAAAGTGGGCGAACTTGGGATGGCCCACATGTGTCCCGCGAAACACGCGCGGGAACGCCCGTAGAAACTCGAGGCGTCCGACCTGCCGCACCACGCACACATCCAGCAACCCGTCCTCGATGCTGGCGCCGGGGGCAATGCGCATGCCTCCGCCGTACGACTGGGTATTGGCGATGGAGCAGAGCATCACATCCGATTCCAGCCGCTCCTGGTCCGCCTGGATCACCATGTGCGCGGGACGGTAACTTGCAAGCGATTGGGCCACGGCCGCGAGATAGGCGGGGGTGCCGTGGAGCATTCTATAGCCTGCATTTACCCGCTCGGCCACCACTGCGTCGAAGCCGCAGCCCGCGATGTTCAGGAAGTAGCGACCGTTGCACTCTCCAACATCCACCCTGCGGTGCGTGCCCGAGGTGAGCACCTCCACGGCCTGGTCGAGGTCGGCGGGAATACCCACATGCCGGGCGAAATCGTTGCCGGTGCCCAGGGGGAGGATGCCGAGCGAGGCGGGCGAGCCGAAGATTCCGTTGAGCGCTTCGTTGAGGGTGCCATCGCCGCCCGCCGCGACCACTACGGCTGCGCCTTGGTCCACGGCCTGGCGAGCGAGCGCGCCGGCCTCGCCCGCTCTCTGCGCGGTCCAGAGCGTGTAGTCCAGCCGTCGCGCCGAGAGCAGGTCCTTTATGCGCTGCGCGCTGCGGCGGCCGCGGCCTCGCCCGGCCATCGGGTTGAGCACCACGGCAACTCGTCCCACATCACCCATGCCGGCAGTCTCCAGACGGTCCTCCGCAATGTGTGTGGAGGCAACTCTCCAGGCGTACCGCGCCCCGCTGGCTCCCGCTGAAGAACCTAGCCGCGTGCCCTCCCTCCGTGCAGCGCACGCTCCGCGAGGGCGGTGCATTACCGAGCGTACAGGCCATTCACGCGGATGTACTCAACAACGGAATCCGGAGTGAGGTATCGGATCGAGAGACCTTGCGCCACCCGCTCGCGGATGTAGGTAGCGGAGATATCCATCCAGGGTGTTTCAAGGTAGATCACGCGCTCACGCATCCACTTCGGCAGGGCACCCCTCAGCGTGTCCAGGGGGTAGCCCGGCCGAGTCGCCGCGACCACGGTGGCCATGGTCAGAATGTCCTGCGGACGGTACCAGTTGGGCAGGTCGGCGAGGGCATCCACGCCAAGCAGCAGGTGCAGACTCGCTTCGGGAAAGAGGCTCCGCAGCTCCGTGAGCGTATCCACCGTATAGGAGGGCGCGGCCCGCTTGAGTTCCAGATCGCAGGCCTCGAAGTATGGGTTGCCGATAATGGCCAGGCGCACCATCTCCATGCGATGTGCGGCCGATGCAGCGGTGGTTCCGAGTTTGTGCACGGGCTCCCTGTTGGGGATGAAGAGAGCGCGCTCCCATCCAAGCTGCGTGCGGGCATCCTCGGCAATGAAGAGATGGGCGTTATGGATGGGGTCGAAGGTGCCTCCAAGTATGCCCAGTACCATGGCCGACGGGGCGCTACAGCCGGACGAACCGGATGCCGGTGCGGTCTATCTGGACGCCGGCGAAGCGGGTCTCCACGCTGCATGCCATGCTGTTGGCGCCTTCGAGCACCTTGAGCGGCAGCGCAACTTCCACGGTGTCGCCGTAGCGCGCGGTGCGAATGTCCCGTGCGTCCATGTTGCGTCCCAGCGGGATGCGCATGGTGAGCGCGAGGGAGTCATAGGGACGATCGTCCTTGAAGAAGCGCAGGCGGAGGCGCAGATCCGTTGGTCGCGAGGGCTTCTCGGCGGTCTCGATGCGCAGATAGAGATGGCGGGAATCGCGGCATGCATGGATGGCGCGCACGTCGCCGCCACGCTGAAAGTTTCGAAGCAGATTGTCGTTCACCGGGTCCAGCGCCACCGGCGCCAGGTTTCGCCACTCGGCCGGATTGCCATCGAGGAGGATCGCGTGATCGCGCACGCGCGGCACGGCATGCTCCGGGATGCTGCCGAAGAGCTCGTTGCGGCGGACAAATCCGTTAAGGAACGCGCTCATGACGGCCGTCTGGGATTCGTAGGCGCTGATGCCGGCCGCTTTGCGGTCCACCTCGGCTTCCGTTAGCGGCCGAACCCGCCAGAGGGTATCCAGGGCGCTCATCTCCCCGGGCGGGGTCAGGCGAAGGTAGGGTTTGAGGCCGCGCGGCACGGGCCAATCGCCGCGGTGGATCAGGTAGTAGTGGATGCGGCAGTTCTTGGCCCACGCCGTACCCTCGCTTCGCAGAACAGCCAGCGCCCTCACGGCAAAGGCGCTTGCCGCGGCGTGGTCTGGATGGTCATCGGAGGGATGGGGCACATAGAGGTCGGTAGGCTGCTGTGCGCGCATCAACTCCACCAGATCGCGCAGGAGGCTCGCGCCGGCATAGACAGCGCCAGGCCGAAAGAGATGGGGATAGGGCGAGCGCGACTGACGGGTGTAGGGCGAGACGAAGGGAGTGCCCTCTTGCCAGTAGTCGTTCCACATCGGCAGCAGGCCGCGGTCCGGGTAGCCCAGGAAGGTAATATCGTCTCTGCCCAGCCCGATGCCCGCGAGCGCCGCTCGCGTCTCCACCTGCCGGTGCTCGGCGAAGCGGATGTAATCGTCGGGCTGCACGCTGAGATCGCGCTTGTACATCTCCAGCGCAACGCGGAAACCGTCTCCGTTGGTCAGCACGGCCACATGCACGTGGGCCCCAGCGGCCTTGGCTTGCTGCATGAGGCCCGCGCAGCCCAGGGTCTCATCGTCTGGGTGGGGCGAGATGATCAGCAGTCTCTCGTGCGCGGAGGGTGCCTCCAGGTATTGGAGCGCGGGCTGGTTGCGGTCGCTGTTCTCGGCGTGAACGCGGTAGAGGAAGGATGCGCTGGCGGCGCCGAAGTAGATCAGGGGCACCAGTACAAGCATGAAGAGCAGTCGTCGAACGAACTGCCGAGACACGCGGAAGGACTCCTTCAAGAATAAGACGGAAGACGGGGCTCCGGCATCGCCGCTGCCCGGCGTCCTCCGTCGAGTGGGCGGAGCGAGTGGGATTCGAACCCACGAGCAGGAGTTACCCCGCTACACGATTTCCAGTCGTGCTCCTTAGGCCAGCTCGGACATCGCTCCGCACCGCACGTAAATATAGCAAAGCGCGCCGCGGGAAGTCAACCGGCGGCGCGCTGCGCGGATCAGCTAGAGGACTA
>CAZGLN010000123.1:8033-11336 GCA_964526545.1 uncultured Chthonomonadales bacterium | reverse complement strand
GTCCAGCCGGTCCGGTGAGGGCGCATCATGTCCGGAGACAACGCGGTCGAGCGCGGAGCGGCCGGAAGCCAGTGAATCGGAGGCGGACTTGCCGCCTCCTCCACAGCCCGCCACGAAGAGCACGATGCCGCAGAACAGAAACAGGCGAGAAGCTAGCATGTGAACCTGCCTTCCGGCGACTAAGTCCGCTGGTCCCGTGTGTCCCGCTGCCTTGTTTGGAGAAGACCGCTCGAGTATAATGCACTTCGTCGCGGCCCGTGGCCGGCCCGCAAGAGGATGCTCGAAAAAAGCAGACGCGGGAGCCTCAGGCTACCCGCGCCACTTTGCCCGCTTTGAGGCACTTCGCGCAGACCTTTATCTTTCGGGTTGCGCCGCCTACGCGGATGCGGGCTGCCTGGAGGTTCGGCATCCATCGCCGCTTGGTGCGAGGCGCCTTGGTTTCCCAACTGCCCCCGTGGTTGTAGCGGATTCCCTGGCCGAACTGAGGGCTCTTGCCGCAAATGTCACACTGCCACATGGTCTCAACCTTTCACGCATACAGACACATCCAACCGGCGCGGAGCCTGTCGGCGCGCAGAGTATAGCATACCTCCCACCTAATCGCAATGGCGCTCTCGAACCTACCGGGATCACCGTTCCGGATAACACGGCGCGTGCCGCGGCTGTATCCGGAAGACAGCCTGACCAGGGCCGCAAGCCTGATGCGTGGGGATGGCGGGCCGCTGCCCGTGCTCGATGGGAGCGGCCGACTCATCGGGGTCCTCGTTGCCGAGGCTCTGTCCTCGGCGCTAAGCCTCCCGGAAGATGTGCGTGCCTCCGCCACGGTGCGCTCCAGAATGCGTTCTCCAGACGCGGTCGCCTCGGTCCAGGCCACTCAGGAACAGATCACGGAGGTCCTCAAGAGCACGGGGTCGTCCGCGGTGATGGTCGTGGATGATGCAGGCCTCTTCGAGGGGCGCGTGCATGCCGCGGATTTGTACGTAAACACTGACGATGCGCCCTGGCTTGGACCGATAAACGGAATGGCCACACCGTGGGGAGTCTATCTGAGCGCGAACGGCGTGCAGGCAGGGGCAAGCAACTGGGCACTGGTAGTTGGCGGCATGGTCCTGGGTCTCATGCTGGCCGCCGCCCACCTTTTGATGGGGCTGTTACTCCACGTTTTGGAGCATGCGGGAGTGTCGGGGGTCCTCGCGATGTATCTCAGTTCCGTCCCTCCGAGAGAGAAGGAGTTGGCGGCGCTCTGGAGCCTCCTTCAACTCAGTCCAGCGGTTCTCTTCCTGGTACTGATGCGCACCCTGCCCTTGGCGGGGTACCATGCGGCGGAGCACCAGGTGGTGCACGCCGTGGAACGCGGAGAGCCGCTGCTGGCTCAGGTCGTTCAGCGGATGCCACGGGTGCATCCGAGGTGCGGCACGAATGCCGTGGCCGCTCTCGCGGTGTTCATTGCCGTATCGCAAGCCGTTACGTGGCTGGCGGGGACAGCCGCCGCCGGCGCCGAGGCAGCAATCGTGGGTGCCGTAGCGGCCGTCTTCAGCTGGCGAAGGATTGGAGCGTTCATACAGCAGTATTTCGTTACGCGGCCGCCCACACTGCGGCAGGTGCAGCGCGGCATTGAGGCCGCCAGGGAGCTCATTGAGCGGGCCCGACGGGATTCGCGCTACCGTACGCCGTTCCTGCGGCGGCTCTGGTGCATGGCGCTGCCGCAGACAGCGGCTGGAGTGGCGATAACCGCCGCGGGCGGCTTCTGTCTATCCAATCTGTTGCTTAACTCCCTGGATGTCTGGTAGGGAGCGGGTGGCTTAAGGTGGGGAATATCTGGTGATAACGGACCATCTCGAGACGTTAATCCGCGCGTCCATTCGATCTGCGGTTGATGCTGGCGCGCTGCCGAACCCTGCGCTCGATGCGCCGGTAATCATCGAGCCTCCGCGGTCCAAGCTGCACGGGGACTTCGCATGCACCGTCGGCCTCATGCTGGCCAAGCAGGTCGGTATGCCCTCGCGCGACATCGCTCTGCGCATAGCGGAGCACATGCCGCAGGATCCTACCGTGGAGCGCGTGGAGGTGGCCGGACCCGGTTTCCTGAACTTCCATCTCCATCCCCGCTGGCTTCAGGATGTGCTGGTGCGCATCTTCACTGAGGACGAGCAGTACGGCAAGAACCAGACACGCGTCGGTGAACGCACCCTCATCGAGTTCGTCAGCGCGAATCCCACCGGCCCCATCTCGGTGGTCAACGGCCGGGCGGCCGCCCTCGGCGATTCTCTGGCAAATCTGCTGCAGGCGTGCGGCGCCGAGGTCGCGCGTGAGTTCTATGTCAACGATGCGCTGAATTCCACGCAGTTGGACCACTTGGGCGATTCGCTCGTAGCGCGGTACGGCCAGCTGCTCGGCCTCGATTGGCCGATGCCCGAGGATGGCTACCAGGGCGAGTATGTGGTGGAGCTGGCGCGCGAAATCCTGGAGCAGCATGGCGATGCCTTCGTGCGGATGGATCCGAACGAGCGATCGCGCAAGTTCCGGCAGTTGGCGATTGAGCGGATGATTGCGCAGCAGGAACGCGACCTGCTGGCGTTCGGGGTGCGATTCGATAGATGGTTCTACGAGAGCAGCCTCTACAGCTCCGGCGAGGTCCGCGCCGCCATCAACGAGATCATTGCGCGGGGATATGCCTACGAGAAGGATGGCGCCCTCTGGCTGAAGAGCACCGAGCTCGTTGGCGACGACCAGGATCGTGTTCTGGTGCGCTCAAACGAACGCGAGACCTACGTCGCGGCGGATGCCGCTTATCACAAGAACAAGTTCGACCGCGGCTTCAACCGGCTGATTAACATCTGGGGCAGTGATCATCACGGCTACGTGCTCCGGTTGAAGGCCGGCATCGAGGCGTTAGGCTACGATTCGCGGGCCTGCGAAATCATTCTCACCCAAATGGTACTGCTAACCCGTGAAGGCGAGGCCGTGAAGGGCTCCAAGCGCGCGGGAGACGTGATTCCGCTGGCGGATCTCGTGGAGGAGATCGGCGTGGATGCGGCGCGCTTCTACTTCTTGCTGAACTCCTATGAGACCACTGCCACCTTCGATCTCGAGCTCGCGAAGAAGCAGAGTGCCGACAACCCGGTCTACTACGCGCAATATGCCCATGCGAGGTGCTGCGCAGTGCTTCGAAAGGCGGAGGAGATGGGCATCGCGCCAGTGCCGATCGAGCACGTGGACCGCGACCTGCTAGTTCACGAGAAGGAGCTCGAGCTTCTGCGCAAACTGGCGGACTATCCGGGCGAAGTGATCACCGCGACCAAC
>CAZGLN010000123.1:2426-8016 GCA_964526545.1 uncultured Chthonomonadales bacterium | reverse complement strand
CAACATATTGGCGCCGCACAGGCTCACCGCGTTCGTGAGAGAGATTGGACAGGCCTTGCACCAGTTCTACGAGGAGTGCCCGGCACTGAAGGAAGGGGTGAAGCCCGACCTTCGCGATGCTCGACTGGCCGTGTTCGGCGCCTGCAAGATCGTGGTCCGCAATCTGCTCGCGCTGCTGGGGGTATCGGCACCCGAGCGGATGTGAGGCGCGCGAAGCCGTGCATCAATTTCGCCAACGGCTTGGAATGGGCGCGATGTGCTCCAGGGAAGGAGCACGAATGCCCGGCGGCTAATCTTGAAGCGACGGTTGTTCGTGTCTCACGACGTGTGCCGGCGTACGAACGGCCGGCAGACAAGGGCGGATACTGGCGGCTCGCAACCAGGATAGAGACGCCGAGGTGTCCTCCCAGCAACCAAAGGAGGATGAGGTGAGAAAGATCGGATGGCTGTTCAGCTTGCTTCTCGTGGCGGGCGTTGCCGCTCAGGCGCGTGCCCAGAGCACTGCTGACGCGGAGTTCGCCCGCGATTGGGAGCTTCGCATCGGTTTCTTCATTCCCGAGACCGATCGGGCTCGGGCCGCCGAGGGCGATGTCTGGATTGGCGCCGGGGCGGAGAAGCAGTTCTTCCAGAACGACCGCTACCGCGCCACCCTCAGCGTGGATTACTACGGCAGCGGCAAGATGTACAATATCCCCGTCATGATCAACGCGCGCGCCGCCACTAATCGCTTCCGCTACGGCGCTGGAGCAGGTGGATCGTTCGGGCATGACCAGGATCGGGGCCGCAACAACTTCGTGTACAACATTATGCTGGGCTACGAGCTGACTCAGAGCTCGCGGCCTATCACGTTCGAGTTCCGCTACTTCCGCACCGGTACCACGCGTTCGTTGAACGGCTGGATGTTTACCATCGGGACGCAGATATAGCCGTCGGGCGCACAGCAATGCCACCGAGCCGGCGCCGCGGCGCCGGCTCGGTCTGTTTTGGAGTAGACCATGCGACGCTATGCTCTTCAGATTGGCGGCAGATCGCTTGCCACGGACGTGATGTTGGAAGTGCGCAGCCCAATGAGCGGCGCTGCAGTGTCTGAGGTGCCGTTGGCCGGTGAGGCGCAAGCAGAAGCCGCGTTGCGGCAGGCGCTGCTGGCCGCGGACGCCATGCGGGAGCTGCCGTCCCATGCCAGGGCAGCCGCTTTGCTGGCCCTGAGGGACCGGCTGTCCGAGCAATCTGCCCGGCTTGCCTCTATCATCTGCGAGGAGATCGCCAAGCCCATCCGCGATGCCCGCGCGGAGGTAGCCCGTGCCCTTACCGTGCTCACTCTCTCCGCGGAAGAGGCCAAGCGAATCGGCGGCGAGACCTTGTCGTTGGACATCGCGCCGGGCTCTGAGGGGCGCTTTGCCATCACACGCCGATACCCGGTGGGCGTGGTGTTGGGCATTACTCCGTACAACTTCCCGCTCAATCTGGGCATGCACAAGGTCGGTCCTGCCCTGGCCGCCGGCAATGCCATCCTCTGGAAGCCATCGCTCATTGCGCCCGGAGCGGCCTTCGAAATCGCCCGGCTTGCCCAGGATTGCGGCCTGCCGGAAGGTGCACTCACCGTTCTGACGACGGGAGACGATGAGGCCGAGCGTCTGGTGTGCGACGAACGCGTGAGACTGGTCTCGTTCACTGGCAGCGCGCGAGTGGGATGGCGACTGCGGGCCGTGGCCGGCCCCAAGCCGGTCCTGCTGGAACTGGGCGGATCGGCCCCGGTCATTGTCTGCGCGGATGCAGATCTTGAGCGCGCGGCGCGGCGCTGCGCCGCGGGCGCATTCGCCTTTTCAGGGCAGGTGTGCATCAGTGTGCAGCGCATTCTGGTGGATCGCGCGGTGTTCGAGCCGTTTGCCGCCAGGCTGACCGCGGAAGTCCGCGCGCTGCGCGCGGGTGATCCCGCAAGCGAGGAGACCGACTACGGACCGATGACCACGGAGAGAGAAGCCGAGCGCATCGGTGAGTGGCTGCAAGAGGCGATTGCCGGCGGCGCCCGCGTGCTCGCCGGAGGCGGCCGCAAGGGCCTCATGGTAGATGCCACGGTGCTCACACAGGTGCCTCGGGACTGCCGGATCTGGAAGGAGGAAGCCTTCGGGCCCGTGGTCTGCGTGGAACCGTATACCCACTTCGACGAGGCCCTGGAGCTTGCCAATGACGGCGCGTACGGCCTCCAGGCAGGCATTTTCACTTCGGAGATGCCGCGCGTGCTTCGGGCGTTCGACTCGCTGCAATTCGGGGGCGTGGTGTGGAACGACGTACCCACCTACCGGGCGGACAACATGCCCTACGGCGGTATCCGGTCGTCAGGCCTGGGCAGGGAGGGTGTGCGCTACGCTATTCAGGAGATGACTCACCTTCGGCTCCTGGCGCTTGCGCCGTGATGCGCACTCTGCGCGGGCAAGAAACGAGGGGCGGCGCCGAATGGCCGCCGCCCCCTGGAATTAGGCGTCAAATCGCTGCCGAGAGCTAGTTCGCCTTGGTTTGGGCAGCCTTGGAGCGGCGTTTGAAGGGCTTTCGCAGCACTATTTTGCTGTAGTCAAGGCCGGCGGCCGCAAGCGCGCAGTGCCACGAATCGAATCGGCGCCGAGCCGCAGTGATGAGCGTGATGTCCCGCTCCTCCATTGCCTTGGCATTCAGGTTGGCGCCCTCGGCATGCAGCTCCCGCAGCCGCCGCAAAATGGTTACGTCGTCCCACTTCTGGTAGCGGCGAACCTCGGAATAGCTGAGACCCGCGGCCTCGATGGCTGCACGCCACGATCCAAAGTGTTTCGTCTTGGTGGCCGCGGCCGCCAACTGAGGATCTACCTGGGTGCTGATGTGCCTCCACGACAGGTCCACGCCCTTGGCATGCAGTTCGCGAATGCGCTCGATTATCCGCTCCCTGCTCCAGCTCTTGTAGCGCCTGATGCCGGTGTACTCGATGCCCGAGGCCTCAATCGCTCCCTTCCACGAGCCGTAGTACCTTGTCGCCGCGCGAAGAAGCGCGACCTGAGTCTGCGCGACGCCGGCATAGTTCAAGTCTTCGCCGGCCTGGTGCATCCGAACTATCTCTTGAGCAATGGTCTCCTTGCTCCACTTTCGCAATGTACGTGCTCCTGTGCTGCATTATGCGCTGCTGCACACCGCACATGCCCCGCCCGCCTTCCAACATCCGCGCACATTCCGCCAACAAGGAGCTGCGCAAGGTCTTGCCGAAACGAAGCCTGTGCGATGTGGTCATGAATGCCAGGCTTCCGTGCAACGGTCGCGATGTGCGATGCTATCGTTGTAATGTTATGCGATAAACTGCCTGTTCGTCAAGACCTTTGCACCAGATTTCACAAACCTGTTTTATTGCTCCTATTGCCGTATTTTTGCCGCTGTCTGCGAGGGAACCATGCAACTTGGCGAGCTGCGCTGGACCGATGTTTCCCGCCACATCCACAAGCCCGTGGTGTTGCCGTTGGGCTCGCTTGAGCAACATGGCCATCACCTCCCCATGCTGACAGACACGTTGATCATTGGGGAGATCGCGCGCAGGGCTGAGCATGCGCTCAAGGATGATGCCCTCTTTCTACCTACTCTCTGGGTAGGCGCGTCCGATCACCATCTGGGCATGCCGGGCACGGTCAGCATCGCCAACAACCACTATGTGGCCATTCTGGAGAATGTGCTGGAGAGCCTCATCCAAGCGGGCTTCAGGAGGGTGTTTCTGCTCAACGGCCATGGCGGCAACATCACTCCCGCGCGCATGGCGCTCTACAACGTTCAGCTCCGGCATCGCGAGAAGCGCGATCTCTACCTTGCCATGAGCAGCTGGTGGACTCTTGCCGCGGACGAACTTGCCGCGATTCCCGAGCTGCGCACCAAGCACGTAACCCACGCATGCGAGCAGGAGACCTCGGTCATCCTCGCCTTGCGGCCGGAACTGGTTACGCTCTCCGAGGCGCAGGGCGCTTCCATTCCGTTCGAAAGCGCCTTCTATTCCCCCGACTTCAGCCGGGCCAGCAAGGTGGACGTGCCGCGAGCCTTCGATGCCCTGAGCCGCATAGGCGCGTTCGGCGAGCCGGAGACGGCCACCCGCGGGAAAGGCGAGCGCATCCTGCAGTGTGCCGCGGAACAGGTGGCCCAGTTTGTGCGCGAGTTCACGGAATGGCCCATCATCGAGCCCCGGTAGGGAGAAACGCGAAATGTCCTCTCCGCTATTTGCCGTAGCCGCGGCTGCGCTATTCTGCGCGGTCGCAACGGAGACAGCCGCTGCACAGGCACGGGGGTTTGCCACGATTCGCCGCGGCGAGCTGGTGCGCGACGGCCGGCCCCTGCGCAACATCGGGGCGAACCTTCCGGATCTCTTCCTGCGCTTCCTGGCGGGCGAGGATCAGATCGCGAGCGCCCAACTTCGGCGGGCGGCCGAACACGGCGTTCGCGTGGTCCGCTGCTTCGGCAGTTCATGGCACAACAGGGAGTTCCCTATCTTCTTTGAGGACCGCGCGCGGTGGCTGGGCGCATTCGATAGGATGCTCGCCGCCGCGGACTCGGTGGGCATCTCCGTGGTGCCCTCGCTCCTCTTCAACGCGAACATGGTGCCGTGGCATGTTACCGCGCAGGGCGGCCCGCCGGAGGGCGTGGCGAGCCTCTTCACGCCCGGCACGCGCTCCAACCAGATCGCGCTGGAGTACGTAACGGTGATTGTTACCCGCTATCGAAACGATCCGCGCGTGCTCTTCTGGGAGATTGGCAACGAATACAACCTGGAGGTGGACCTCTCACGCGAGTGGAAGGACCGTCCAGACCACGACATCCCAACCTCCGATCAGCTGCACGCCTTCCTGGTACAGATGGCGAAGCACATCAAGGCGATAGACCCGAACCACCTGGTGACCTCCGGCAACAGCGACATGCGGCCCTACGCATGGCACATTCGCCAGGCAATGCTTGCGCAGAAGGACAAAGCCGACAAACTGGCGTGGAAGATGGATTGGCGGTCCGATACCTACGAGCAGTACGTGGAGATGCTCCGCTACCTGAACCCGCCGCCTCTGGACATCCTCAGCATCCACTCCTACCCTACCGGCAAGGAGACTCCTCCGTACGCGGCTGGTCCTGAGGATAAGGCCACCATGCTCGCATGGAACAAGCGCGCGGCCCGCGAGATTGGTCAGCCGCTCTTCATCGGCGAGTTCGGGCAGACCGTATGGAAAGACGGCGCGGAGGTCGAGGCGCCCTGGCTGGCGGATTTCCTGCGCCAGATCCCGGATGCGCGGGCGCCATTGGCGCTGATATGGTCCTGGGAGTTCGATGAGGAAAACCCCACCCAGTCCCCCTACACCCTCTCGCCGACACGCACACCCAGATTGGCCGCTGCCCTCAAGCGAGCCAACCAACGGCTAAGGCGGTAAGTACGTTACTCCGGTGCGGTATCCGCCTCTTCGCGCAGAGAGGCCGCGGCAGTGAGCAGCAACAAGAAGCCCTCTGGATGCAGACCGGTGGTGCTGGAGAGGCGACGCGCCCACTCCAGGATCAGTCCCAACGATTCGGACGCGTTCGCATCGGAGGGCCGGGCGGTGATCTCGACGGC
>CAZGLN010000123.1:0-2348 GCA_964526545.1 uncultured Chthonomonadales bacterium | reverse complement strand
CCGACGCCCGCTAACGGCCGCCATCTCACGCAGCAGGCGCGCAACGGTCTCGTCGCGGGCAAATCCATCCGCGCTGAGCAGAGGATAGAGAAGTGTCTCGCACCCGGCCAGAAGGCTCGCGGTGTAGGCGGCCTGCTTGCGCAGCAGCTCACTCTCCGCCTGCTCCAGGGTGCGCAGCACGGCGGCAAGCGCACCGGGGTCGCCGATGGCCCCTATTGAATCCAGCAGCTGCGCGATCGTCGCAGCATCTGTCTCCGCCTGGAGGGCAGACGCAAGGATCTCACCTGCCTCCGGGTCGCTGCTCGCGCCGATGGCGCGGATGGCCGCCCTCCGAACAGCCCCATCGTGATGGGTTACGTATCCTCGCACGTGGGACGTGAGGCCTCGAGCGCCTATACTGCCGAGCGCGGTCAGGCAGGCCTCGATGGACCCGGTATCCGTCTCCGCGCCGAGCGCCTGCAGAAGCGCATCGGCGGTGTGCGGCAGCCGCAGCAGACCGAGAGCGCGCGCCGCCTCCGCGCGTTCGGCGCGGTCGCCCCGCAGCAGAAGGTGTGTGAGGGCCGGCTCCGCTCGGGGGTCGCCCAGCTGCCCAAGCGCGCGCGCACATTCCAAAACAATGCCAGCCGCCCTCTCCTCAACCTTCGTCAAGAGGGCTTCCAGAGCGCCCCTCCCCCTCGCCTCGCCCAACGCCAGCGCCGCCTTTTGGCGCACCGCCAGGCTTGCATCATCAAGAGCGGCAATGAGCTCCGCGGATGCCACCGCCGAGCGCGCATCGGCAAGCGCCTCGGCTGCTTCACGACGTTCGTGATGCGTTGGCGCCTGCTGGAGCCGGCGCATGTGGCGCCAGGCACCCACGGGCGCCGCGCCGATTTGGGCAATCACCTCACGAGGGCTCGCCGCCTCCTCGCCGGGCACTCTGCGAAGAAAGGCCAGAGTGAGAAAGCGGATGATCGCATTGATAACGAAGAGCGTTCGGTACGGCCCGATATTCCAGCCGGCCACGGCAAGATGGACATTTTCGAGGGCGCTCACCACCACGCCGCCCAGCACCGGCGCGAGACCGCCGATGAGGCCGGTTACGGCCGCCATTGCGCCCACGTAGACCGACTTGCCCTCGGAGGGAGTGCTGGCAATAAGCAGGTTGAACGAGACCAGACCCACACCGGCCCAGAAGAGACCGCCCAGCAGATGGTTGATGATGAGCATGACCAGCGTGAGCACGGGCCGCTCGCTGCTGGTAACTACCCAGCCCAGGGGCAGTGTCGCCGTTCCCGCGACGGCTATCGCAAGGAGCGGCTTGGCACCGAATTTGTCGCTCAATCGCCCCCACACCGGCATGGAGATGAGCGCGGCCAGGCTGGAGATAGCTCCGAAGACCTGCAGCCAGACGTAGTCCAGGTTCAGCACGCGGAGGGCGTAGACGGTGTAGAAAGGAGCCGCGATGAACTGGCCCAGCGAGAAGAGCCCGCTAAACTCGAGCAAGCGCCGGTAACCTGCATCACGAAAGGGCTGCCGGTAGAAGCCGATGAGAGCGCGCAGGCCCCGCGGCGCGCCGCCCTCCGTCCGACGCATAGGCGGCTCCGCCTGCCGCAGAAGGCACACGAAACTGAGCACCCCAAACACCGAGGCAATGCCGAAGAGCGTACCGAACGCAACTGTGTTGGAGAAGAGGTGCTTCTTGGTCGCAAGGTCCAGGAACCATGCCGCCGGCAGCGAGACCACGGTCGCCGTGAGTCCAGCGAGCATGTTCCTCCTGCCGAAATAGCGCCCGCGATGGTCTGGCGGCACCAGGTCCGCCATCCACGAGGTGAAGGCGGGCGCGGGCACGTTGATAAGGATGCTGGAGACCAGAAGCAGCAGCAGAAACAGCGGCAGCCGTGCAGGCTCCGGCGCGACGACCGGAATGAGCAGGATCGGGACCCAGGCTATCCGCGAAGCCAGCGAGAACCAGGCGGTGAAGAGCCTGCGCTCGCCGCGCTTCTCCACCACGTAGGCCGCGGCAAGCTGAGCCAGCGCCGCGATGGTGGGAATGGCGCCCGCGATACCCATTGCCAGGTTGGAGGCGCCCAGCCAGAGGGCAAAGCCCGTCTGGAATGCGCCCGTGGTGAGGGTGGCGTGGACGGTGGAGTGGACTGCTTCCCAGTTGCTGATGCGGAGCGCCGCCAGCACTTCGAGGCGGTTGAGTGGAGCAGGACGGGAAGGCATGAACGGCCTCACGCGGCCGCAATCGGCATGCGGGATAATCAGCCGAGTCTAGCACACGCGCGAGAGCACGGCAACCACCCCTCGTCGCTTGGGTCGTGTCAACTGGAGTGTGTAATTAGGTTTTGAGCGTCTCTCTCTGCTCG
>CAZGLN010000122.1:11189-11340 GCA_964526545.1 uncultured Chthonomonadales bacterium | reverse complement strand
CCGCCATTGTGAATGTGTCTCGCGCAAGCGTCGCCTCCAAGGATGCGGGCATCGGCCTGGAGCTCGATAGCGTGGCGGCCGCCGTAGTAGGCGGCACCTCGCTGTTCGGCGGGCAGGGCGGCATCCCGGGGACCATCATAGGCGCTGTGCT
>CAZGLN010000122.1:0-11102 GCA_964526545.1 uncultured Chthonomonadales bacterium | reverse complement strand
GGACCCGGCCGAAAACTGGCGCGGGACTGAGGCGCTCCAGGGAAACGCCGCGCAAGGCGGCACCCGGCGCGGAAAGGAGAACTGGGCATGCGCATGAAGGGGTTGGCGGCTCTTTGCGCTCTCGCCGGCGCCAGCCTGCTGCTGGGCGGCTGTCCGAAGCCGGAGGGCGGTGAAGGAGGCGCTCCTTCCGGTGGAGGCGAGTCGCGCAAGTTCCGCATCGCCGTGATGCCGAAGGGCACGGCGCACTCGTTCTGGCAGGCAGTGAAGGCCGGCGCGGAGGCGGCCGCGAAGGAGGAGGGCGCGGAGGTCATCTGGCAGGGCCCTGCCGATGAGTCGCAGATCACCGAGCAGATAAACCTCGTGCAGGCGCAGATTACCAGCGGAGTGGATGGCATCGTCCTGGCCGCCACCGACGCGGAGGCGCTGCTCAAGCCCGTGGCGGAGGCCAAGACCAAAGGCATTCCCGTGGTGACCATCGATTCCGGCCTGAAGGACCCGGAGGCTTCGCTCTGCTACATCGCTACGGATAACGTGGAGGGCGGCCGCAAGGCGGCGCGAGCGCTTGCCGAAGCCATCGGCGGCAAGGGCAAGGTGGGCCTGCTCATCTTCCAGAAGGGCGCCAAGTCCTCCGACGATCGCGAAGCCGGCTTTCTCGAGGGTCTGAAGGAGTTTCCGAACATTCAGCTTGTGAGCACACTCGAGGCGAACGACCCGAAGAAGGCCGCCGACCAGGCCGATAACATGCTCACGGCGCATCCGAACATTGCGGGCATCTTCGCGGCCAACGAGCCGAATGGAGTGGGCGCGGCGAATGCTCTGCGCCAGAAGAAGCTGGCAGGCAAAGTGAAACTCATCGCCTACGACGCGTCGCCGGAGCAGCTCAAGTCGCTCGAGGAGGGAGTTACGCAGGGTCTTATCGTGCAGAATCCCTTCCAGATGGGCTACCTGGGTGTGAAGACCGTGATGAAGGCCATACGCAAACAGCCCATCACCGAGAAGACAGTGGACAGCGGCATGACCGTGGTTACGCGGGAGAACCTGAAGACACCGGAGGTTCAGAAGCTGCTGAACCCGACCGGCGGTTAGCGGCCGCACCGCATGCGGGTGAGATAAGCGGGGTTGCCCGGAACCGCCTGTTCACGAAGCGCGCCGCTCGGGCACCCCACCGCAATACCTACGCCGCTCGTGTCTCTACGGGCCGGCCGCCGCGTGATGCGTGTCGCCTGAGGGCGCGCCCGATGAAGCCAAGTATGCCCCTTCCCTACAGGAGCGTGCACCTGGCGCGTTGCCGTGCCCGCGGGTTCTTGTCTTCATCCTGAGGATGCGGAGCGCCCACTTGAAACGCGCACGTCCTGCGGGTCCCAGGCACCCCAGCCGCAGTGTGTTCTGCCTGACCTCCAGGCTCCGTGAAGCACAGGACCAGGTCCGCGTTCAGCGCACCTGAAGCGGGACCCATCTAGACGTCCAGAGTGAGGCCGTCGTAGGCAACTTCGATGCCATGCGGCACGAAGAAGGCCTCCAGATCCCTGTGCAGCATTCCGCCGTTATGGCTGAAGTGCGTTACGAAGACGCGGGCATCGTGCGCAAGAGCACCTCGGCGGGCCAGTTCGTTCCGCAGCAGGATGACCGCTTCGCCGCCCAGATGGTTGCGGTCGCTCGTGCCGATACCGTAGGTGCAATCCACGGCAACGAGGTGCATGCGCGCGGACGCGAGGAAGTCCCAGGTTTCGGCCGGATACCAGCCCGTATCGTGTGCCAGAAGTGCGCGGCTCCCATTGCTTTCCAGCAAGTAGTTGACACATGTCTCACGGGTGTCATGCGCGGCAAGAAGCGGAGTAGCCGTCAGGTCCTGCGAGAGCGTGATGGGCTTGAACGGCTCGATCTCACGAAACTCCATCTGGTACACGCCCCAGTCCGTGCCGCCCACCTCCTCAAAACGGCTGCGGACGTGCGGGTTCCCCCAGACAGTCAGCTCGTGGTCCACCACCGAGAATCCGGCCCGGCGATAGAGCAGGTCTTGCGGGAACCAGTGGTCCTCATGGCTGTGTGTCACAAGAAGATGCCGCAGGCGCTCGAACTCCAGACCGTACCGATGGTGATGCAGGTTGGAATCGGGGCCGAAATCCACGCGCACTTCTTCGCCGATCATGTAGGCGGCCCGACTGCGCAGGTCCTTTCCCCCTCGCTGCCGCGCCGCGTGGCACGCGGGACAGGCGCAGAAGAGGGCGGGCCACGCCTCCGCCGCCGCCGTGCCGCAGAACAGTATGTTCACTTTCAGGGAACCTCCGGCGTTATCTGCTTCTCCCATCCGGTTCGGCGCAAGGCGCGCTGGCGGCGGGAATGCTCCATCAACTGCTGCACATCACTTCATCAGCATCTCAATCGCCTTATCGAGCTGCGGGTCGCGCTGGGCCAGATAGTCCTCCGCGGTGAGGGGTACGAGCACGTCCGGCTTCTCGCCCAGGTTCTCCATCGGCGAGCCGTCCAGGCGGTAGACACCGGAACCCGGCAACCGGCCGCTGGTGCCGTCAAGGAGCGGGAGTCCCCACGTCCATATCACGTATCCCGGCGTGGGCATGCCCACCAGTTTGGCGATGCCGCGCGCGCGCATGGCATAGGGGAACATCTCCGCGTTCGAGAAGCTATGCTGGTTCATAAGCACGATCGTGGGCACTGTCCAGGCGCGCCCCGGCGCAAGCTCGGTGAGCCCGTCGCGCGGGCGATAGTAGCCGTGGGGCTTGCGCTCCAGCCAATTGATGAGCGTGTCCGAGATGTTGCCGCCTCCATTGAAGCGCACGTCAATGATCATTCCCTTCTTGCCGAGCGCCTGTTCGTAGATCTCGCGCTCAAACTGCACCTGGTTTCCAAAGCCCATGCCCGCGATGTGCACGTAGCCCAGCGTGCCGCCGCTCTTCTGCTCCACCGTCTGGCGCGCCCGCTCCACTCTGTCGCGGTAGAGGATGTCGCCCCACTCGCCCCAGCCGAGTGCGGCATATTTCACGGTTCGGGCGCCCTCGCGCGTAGGCGTGGAGTTCACCAGGAACTCCATCTCGCGGCCGGCGCGGTCATTGATGAGCCGGAAGAGGTTCTCATCGGTGGTTACGTCCTGGCCGTTGATGGCTAGGACATACTCACCGGGGCGTATCTGGGTCTTCGCGAAGCTGCCCGGCGCGCCCGGCGGCACGCGCTCAACCTTGATGCCCGGTCCGGTGTGGCTGTAATCGAAGCTGAACCCAAGGTGCGGAGTGGACTGGCTTGGCGGCCCGCCCGCCGCCGCTCCCATCATGGTAAGAAGCGTGGCGAATTCGCTCCGTGTCTCCACGGCTTCGAGCAGGGGCTCGTAGCGGCCGCGGATGGCCTCCCAGTCGCGCCCGTGCATGTTGGGGTCGTAGAAACTCCGGTTGTAGGCTCCCCAGAACTGGGTAAAGGCCGCCCGCCGCTCGGCACGGCCGTCGCGCAGGAAGTCGGCGGTGAAGGTGATGCGCTCCTGCGGGTTGTTGCCCTCCAGCTTGAGGCTCCAGGTTTCGCCGTTGCGCAGGAAGAAGAGCCGCTTGCCGTCCTTAAGCATGCGCAACTGGCTGATGCCGCCGCCGCTGGTGATGCGCTTGACCTCTTTGCCGTCGTAGGAGACCGTCCAGATGTCGCCCTCGGAGAGGAAGACAATCAGCCCCTCGGGAGTCACCGTGAGGTCCGCCTGCGGCCGCTGGCCCGTGACCTTGCGAATGCGCCGGTGGATGCCCTCGAAATCTATCTCGATCTTGAGGGGCGCGCTCGGCTTCTCGAACTTCAGATCGTCCTCGCCTGGCTTGGCCGGCTCCTTCTGCAGCGGCAGCGCATAGAGGCCGTCGCCGTCGCGGTTGCTTGCGAAGTAGAGGTACTTGCCGTCGGGAGACCAGGCGGGCATGCCGTGCCACGCGTTCAAGCGAGTAACGTTGATCGGCTCGCCGCCCTCCGCGGCGACTATCCAGACGTTCCACGCGCCGTTCAGCTCGTTGACGGTGAAGGCATGCCAGCGGCCGTCCGGCGACCAGGTGAAATCGCCCCCAAACTGCCAATTGCGCCGCGCATCGGGAGCGGTGAGGACGCGCTTGATGGCACCCGAAGCCGTCTCCAGCATGTAGAGGCCGGGTTCCTGGCCGCGAATCCAGAACGCCAGATGCTTCCCGTCGGGCGAGAGGCGGATATTGCCCACATCCTCCTGGCGATCCCAGATTGAGCGGGTCGCCAAGGTCGCGACATCCACTTCGTAGAGCCGGTAGCGGTAGTCGCGGTCCGATCGGTAATAGAGCTTCTTGCCGTCGCTGGACCAGAGGAAGTCACTGTCATCGCCCGGCCAGGTGGTGATTCGGCGCGCAATCTGGGCGGAGCGCGCCGCAACGCCCTTGGGTTTCTCTACGGCAACCGTCCAGATCTCCCCGCGCAGGCCAAAGGCAAGCGTGGCGCCGTCCGGCGAGGGTTCGGCCTCGGTGGCGCCGCTGGAGAGGGTCTCGCTGCGCTCGGTGGATTGCGCCTCGTCCTCCGAGGCGTAGAGCACGATGCGGCGGGGCAGCTCGGAGCGCGCGGGAAGGAGCCAGAGGTCGCTGCCGTACTCGAAGGCGATATCACCGCTCTTGGAGGCAACGGCAGGGAAGCGGACCGATCCGCCGGTGAAGCGGGTGATCTGCCGTCCCTTTCCGTTGAGGTCGAAGAACCAAAGATTTGGCGTGCGCGAGGGACTGTCCTTGAACTTTTCGGGCTTCGCATTCAGATTGGAGGAGGAAGGCGTGGGCTCCCCCGGAGTAACGCTCAGGAGGGTTTTGCCGTCCGGCAGGAAGCGGGTCCAGAGGTGCTGCAGGCCGTTATCCGTCAGATAGCGGGACTTGCCCGTCCGCGTGTCCAGGAGGGCAATCTGCATGGCCGCGGAGCCCTGATAGCGCGGGCGCGACCAGTGGAACGCGTCGCGGTGGCCGTAGACAATCAGCGAACCATCCGGCGAGTAGGAGGGATAGCCCATGCCCTCGTAGTCCTTGGCGTGCTGGTGCAGCCGCAATGTCCGCACATCGAGAGAGAGGATTTCGGCCATGCCCGATTCGCGGCGGCCCTGGAAGATAACCCGA
This sequence comes from uncultured Chthonomonadales bacterium, assembly GCA_964526545.1. Classification (GTDB taxonomy): domain Bacteria; phylum Armatimonadota; class Chthonomonadetes; order Chthonomonadales; family CAJBBX01; genus CAZGLN01. The sequence goes on along the minus strand of CAZGLN010000122.1, from coordinate 6,006 downwards.
CTGCCATCCGGGCTCCAGCCGGTCACCAGATCCGACGAGCTGTGCCAGGTCAGCCTGCGCACCGCGCCGCCGGTGGCGGGCACCAGGAAGATATCCCAGTTGCCGGTTCGCTGGCTCGAAAAGGCAATCCACTTGCCATCGGGCGAAAACTGCGGGTAGGCATCCATCTCGATGTTCCGCGTGATGGTAACCGCGCGACCTCCCTCCGAAGATGCCACCCAGATATCGCCACGGTAGACGAAGGCGATCTGCTTGCCATCGGGGCTTAGGGCGGGCATGCGCGCCCCGGCGATCGGCTTCGGTTCCGGCAGATCCCCCTGCGGCAGAGCGGCCGTGGAGGGGAGCAAGAGTGCAAAACAGACGAGGAGGAGATGTGCTGTTCTCATGGTGCGGAGGAGTTCAACACCGCCTGCCCGGCTCCCTTCCGGCCCATCAACATGGCGGCAGACCACTTTCTTGCGTGCGCTCCTCTAGAACGAAGGCGGCCGCGTGCGGCGGGGATGGCGCAGGGCCGGCATGCCTGAAGCGCGCTGGCAGCCGCCCCATGCGTTAGCAGCGAACATGGAGTTTGAACACCCTGCGGCTGCAGCCTCACCCCACCAGGGATTGAGCAGGGCAGACTGCAGCACACCCCTCTCCTGGAAATCAGGAGAGGGTCCTGGCGGTGAGTTCAGAACCCTTCCTTAGCGAATCCGCCGCCGTGCCTGCCCCGGCTGTTGCGGCCCTGGCGCTTAGTCCACGGGTTCCAGCGCGCAGTCGTCGTACGTTACGTGGCCCTCCGTGTAGCGGCATGCGATGGAGGTATCCAGCACGAACCGGATGCGTGCCGTCTCCGGGCGGGTGCGAAAACGCACTTCCAGGCGCGTGAAGGGCCCCGCGGCGTGGATGGCGCGCTTGCCGTGATCCGCCACGATCCGTCCCGCGCTATCCAGCTCCTGAACCCAGAGACCGGCCGAATCGGAGGGATGCTTTCCAAAGCCATTGCCATGAAGATCCACCCCCTCCACCCACACGGACGCCGCGTATTCCCGCGACGCCTCCACGACGGCCTCCTGGTAGAGGAGCGTGTGCCCGAACCCATCGGTGTGCGTTCGCATCGCCTCCTTGCCCGTTCGCGGCTTAGGAAGGCCCCAATCCGGGTGGATGGCATAGGCGGACTCGATCCAGACGTATGATTGGCCAGGTCCGGCCGCCACGGCGCGCCAACCCGCCGCTTCCGCGGAGGCTCCCAGACTGCCCACTAGCATTGGGCCTCCCTCCTCGAAGCCGGGATTGCGCAGGAGGGTGCCCGGAGTCTGCGCGGCCGCGGCCTGGATGGATACGGGCTTGGCGCCAGCGCCCTCTCTACCGGGCACCACGGAGATGGCCTGTACCATGGCCTCTCCGCCATGTCTGTTCACAAGGCGCACGTGAATGCAGCCCTCACGCGGGCGAATGTCCTGAAACACCAGGTCCACCGCGCGATACATGCCTCCCGCGGTCGCGGCGATGTCTACGTCGCGTGCTACCTCCACGCCGTTGATGAGAATGCTCACGGAGCGCGCCGCGGGTGGCGTCTGACGGGTCTCGGCGAGCTTCAGGCGCACAGTGTAGATGCCTGGCGCGACGGTGAACCAGTGCCAGAAATCCCGCCCGTGGGCACCGTAGCGGTAGATTTCGGGGTCTGTGGTGGAGAGGATGGTGTCACGCCGCGGTTCCGACCACCAGTTCGTCTTGAGGATGTCCGCGTTGCTGCCCGCGCGCGCAACCCACTCCGTGGCGGGCCGCCACGAGCGCCCGGCGGAATCCACGTAGTCCCGCCTGCCCGTGTAGCCGAAGATCACGCGTTGAGGCTGCGCCCGAAAGGACCAGCGGGGAGCAACTGCCCCTGCACGATCGGCCGGCCCCAGCACCACGCGAACCGTGCGCGCCATACCCCTTCGCACGGTCACCAGGCTGTCTCCGCCCGGCAGGGGAGTGACGGAATAGCCCGGCTGATCGGCCGAAGCCTCGCGCGTGAGCGGCCGCCCGCCCGCGAAGACAGCCACGGGCGTGCCGGCTACCCGCAACACTTCCGCGCCAGGCTGCCTGCGCGGCGCGCACGCGTAGCGCACTTCCCGCGGTCCAAGGACCACCCGCTGCACCACCCCCGTGGAGCGCAGAAGGCGGTTCTGCCCGGGCGGCGCGAGCTCCGGCATCCAGGCGAGCGCCGCAAGGCCGTGTTTGAGGGCCATGGGGTGGGCAATCTTGAACCAGTCACCCGCCACTATCTGGCCGCCGTCTATGTTGTCCTCCACCACGCCGGTCGCATGCGCATCATAGGTGGCAAGAATTATCATGCGACGGGCCACCTCCCGCGCCCACGAATCGTTTGTCCGCTCGCCGTATTCCGCCCATACCGGAGCCAGCTCCAGCGGACCGTACCAGAGCGAGCGGCCGCAGCAGCTGGAGGATTCAGGGAAGGCCCACGCGCCGGCGTAGACATCGCCCCCGGACTCCGGCGCGACACTGGTGCGATTGAGAAACAGACCGAGGATGTTACGTACGTCGTTGCGCCAGTTCGGAAAGCGCCCGGGATGCGCCATGAGGTACCGGCAGACGAACTCGGTAACGTTCTCCGCCTGCACGGGATCGTTCCAGTCCCAGTAGTTGCGTCCCCACGTGTCGTCCACGGTCCAGCGCGGCAGCAGGACGTCGCGCAGGTGGCGGATGCCGGCCTCCCGCGCGTGAACGATGGCATCCCCCTTGCCGCGGTAACCTGTTGCGATGATTTCGTCGAAGAACTCGAGCAGGAAGGCGATGCCGCCGGTCATCTGGTCTTCCCAGGGCACATCCTCCGGATTGGCGTAGCGGGGCCACGGCGCGCCGCTGGACCGCCGTTTGGCGGCGAAGAGGTCCGCCCAGTGGCGCGCGGCACGCATCCAGCGGTCGTTGCCGGTGAGCTGCGCCGCGCGGACCATCTGGATGCCCACTTCGGCCGTGATGTCCAGCTGGATGAATCCCTTCGGATTCGCTTTGCCGTAGGGCGCACCGCGCGTGGGCACCGAGATGAGGAAACCCGGCCACGGATGGCTGTCCGGCGTGAGGCAGTGATCCAGCAGGTAGTCGGCGCATTGGGTAATCAGCGGAATCACGCTCTCATCACCTGAGTAGCGCACATAGTCCACCAGCCCGCCAAGTATGTACGCGGCGCGCTGGCCCAGGTCGCCGTTTGCCCAGTCATCTATGGGTGGGATCGAGATGCGGCCTTCGGAATCGATGCGCCACGCGCCGGACGGGATGAAGTGCGGCACCGAGGCGAAGCCGGGCCTGGGGTCCGTGCGTGGATAGCGCTTCAGAGTCTCGACCGCTACGCGGATTCGGAAGTCGAGTTGCCCATGGGCACCCGCGTACCAGGGCGCGATCACGCCATTTGCATCCGTTACCGCCTTGTGGGCATAGTAGCGCCTGCTTTCGGGACGACTCTCCTGGGGAGGCAGGCCCACCAGGAAGGCGTAGACGGCCAGAAGCACGAGAAGAAGGACGCCGGAAGTCACCGGGTTGAGCATGATACGATACTCCTTGCCGCGGGCACGCATGCAGCCGTCTGCTTGCCGCCTCGCGCGAAGAGGCGGGCAGGATGCGGCACACTTCGCGGCCGTTGCCGAGGAAGCCTGCGCCACGCTGTGAAGAAAGAGACAGGCGGGAAACGCCGGAAACCGGTATCCTGCAGGAGTACGCCTTTCGGCGCCTGGCGGACCAATCTGCAGTTTGCAGCCCATCGTGCTCAGGAAAAGGCCGCGAGGAGGGACCGCGAAACACGCGGGCAGCCCTACGGTCCCAACCCATTGTTGTTCAAATCCATGCTGGGAGGTAACGACGATGGCAATACCGTTTGTTGGTCAGAGGTTTCATCCAGAGGGCTTTGCGGACTATCTGCGCGGGGTGTCCTTCTCGGGCTTCACTCCGGAGTTCGTAACGCTCCACCACACGGCTTCGCCCTCGCTTGCCATGCGGCCGACCGGCCTGAGCGATCAGCACCTGCGCAACCTGCTCAGTTACTACCAGGGCTTGGGGTGGAGCGGCGCGCCGCACCTCTTCGTGGATGACCGTCCGGACGGCATCATCGTGTTTCAGCGGCTGGACCGGCGCGGGGTGCACGCGGTCTCCTTCAACGCTCGTTCGTGGGGCGTGGAGATGCTGGGCGATTACGACAGTGAGCCGCCCCACACGGGGCGCGGCGCCGCGGTGCGGGATAACGCCATGCGCGCGCTCGCGGCGATGTGCAAGCGGCTGGGAGTCTCGGCGGAGACCATCCGGTTCCACCGTGATGACCCGAAGACGAGCAAATCCTGTCCTGGGCGCCTGGTATCGAAGGCGGACGTGGTGCAGAGGGTGGCACAGGCGATGGGGCAGGCTCCGCCGCCGGATGCCAGCCCTGGCGAGCCGCGCAAGGAGTGGGAGGTACTCCTGCCGGATGGGCGGCCCTTCTCGCCCGTGCATGTGCAGGAGAGCCGGCCGATTGTGCCCGTGCGGGCGTTTCTGCGGGCGCTGGGGGTGGAAGGCAGCCTGCGGCTTGAGGCCAATCGCGTGGCGGTGCTCTGGACGCCGCCGGGTTCAGCGGATGTGAAGCGCATCCCCATCGCGGAGTTCGATAGCGCAGGTTCGGCGTGGGCGCTGGTGAGGCTGCTCGCGGAGGCGGCGGGCCGGCGGATAGATGTCTCCGGAAACGTGGTGAAGGTGGTGTAGGCGGACAGGAGACGCTGCAGAAACACGCGAGGCCCGCCGCCTCTGGCGCGGGCCTCGCGTGGAAGGGAGACGAGCCCTACTTTGCGGTCTTGCGGCGGCGCAGGGCCAGGCCGGCGGCAGCGCCCGCGCCGAAGAGAAGAGCGAAAGCGCTCGGCTCCGGTACGCGCGGTCCGATCAGGTCCTGATTCTGCAGGTTCGGATGGGATGTCGCCTTGAACCAGGTGGCCTCGCTTGTGTTGGTCAAGAGGCTGCTCAGGTAGGTATTGGCCTGCGAGATGGTGGACGCATTCGCGCTGGTTACCTTGAACGTCCCCGAGGTGAGGTTCAGGTTCGCGTCGTAGAGGACCTCCCAGATGGCCAGCTGCAGCGCGGCGGCCTGCAGCGCGGTGCTAACCGCGGCGGCATAGGTGTTGTAGAGCCATGCAGCCTTCGGGCCGGCGGCCGGCACGAGACTCATCGGGTTCAGGTAGTCCGTGGACTCAAGCGTCACATCCTGGAAGTTCTGAAGGTAGTGATCCAGATCCACGCAGTAGGCCGTGAAGTTCTGATCGTAGCCCGCGGGAGGGGCGCCCACGAACTTCATGAGAAACTCCCCGGCAAAGACGCTTTGGCTGCCCGCTCCATAGCCGATGGTAACATTCTGGCCGAGACTGATGCTTTGGGCCGAGTTACCCGATTTAGTAACATTCTGGCCGAGGCCCAGGCTGATTTTCTGGATCTGTATGGCGTGCGCCGTGCCGGTAACAACGAGGCAGAGTGCGCAGACGATTAGGAGATGCAGGCGTTTTGTCATTGCGTATTTCGCTCCGTTCAGTCCTGGCCGTTCGGGTGTGGCTTTAAGGACTAGTGCCATAGTACTAGGGTGATAGTGAGATCGCATCTGTTCGGTTTGCGGGTTTCGCGCACATATTGGGGGGGAGGATTTCTCGGAAGATGCGGAACGTGGTGCTTCCCGCGGCTTGGTACCAGCAGTTCGACGCCGACTATGCGCGGGCTGTTCCCGCGGAGGGCTATGGCGGCTGGCGGCGCGCCCAGATGGAGATGGACATTGACCGCGCCGCCCTGGTCGTGATGCATGCGTGGGACTGGAAGGAGGAGCCGCGATTTCCAGGCTGGCGCCGGTGCGTCGAATACATCCCACGGGCCGAGCGCATCCTCCGCGAAGGGCTCGCGGTGATCGGGCGCGCCTACGACGCCGCGCTCGTGGAGCAGATCCTCGAGCGTTACCTCGAGCGCCTCGAGGTGGAGGTCGCGCGCTCGCCCGGCTACCACGTGTTCGACGGCGTGCTCACCCTCCTC
>CAZGLN010000121.1:10711-11561 GCA_964526545.1 uncultured Chthonomonadales bacterium | reverse complement strand
TCAATCTTGACCGGTCGTTGATCTTGATTACCTCGCCCATCTTGTCGGGGCCAGAGGATGCGGCAGGAGGCAGGCCCGGCCGCGTTGCCTGCAGGGGAAGTCACCCCGCTGCGCGAATGAGGAGACAGCAACCCGTGGAGGCCTGACCTTGGCTAGAAAGCAGAAGAAGCTGGACCGAGTTCGCGTTGGAATAGTCGGAGTGGGAATCGGCGCCGTGCATGCACGCGGCTACAGTAAGCTGCCGAACGTGGAGATCGCCGCCCTGTGCGATCTCGATCTCGATCGGGCGCAGCGCGTGGCGGATCAGTTCGGGGTGAAGAAGCTCTACAGCGACTACGAAACCATGCTCGCCGCGGAGACTCTCGACGCCGTCAGCGTCTGCACCCCAAACGTGCTGCATGCGCCGGTGGCCGTGGCCGCGCTGCAGGCCGGGTGCCACGTGCTCTGCGAGAAGCCGCTCTCGATTAACGCAGTGGAGGGCAAGAAGATCGCCGACGCGGCCAAGAAGGCGAAGACCAAGTTCATGATGGGCATGAACAACCGCTTTCGCGGCGATTCGCAGGAGCTGCGCGCCATGGTGGAGGCGGGCGACCTCGGCGAGATCTACTACGCCAAGGCCGGGTGGATTCGCCGCTACGGCATTCCCGGCATGGGCGGATGGTTTACGCGCAAGGAGATGTCCGGCGGCGGCCCGCTGATCGACATCGGGGTCCATGCCCTCGACCTGACGCTCTACCTCATGGGCAATCCAAAGCCCATTTCGGCCTACGGCGCGACATTCGCCAAGTTCGGACCTTACGGCAAGGGCTCGGGCGGATGGGGAGTTCCCGTGAAGGGCGGCGACGTCGGC
>CAZGLN010000121.1:6421-10701 GCA_964526545.1 uncultured Chthonomonadales bacterium | reverse complement strand
GGAGGACCTGGCCGCGGGGCAGGTGCGATTCGCGGATGGATCCACTCTGGTGCTGGAAGCCTCCTGGGCACAGCACTGCGCAGGGGACCGATTCTACAACGAGATCTACGGCACGAAGGGCGGTGCCACCCTGGAGCCGTTCAGGGTCTATACCGAGCTCCACGGCCACCCGGTGGATATCGCTCCCCACGCACCGCATGTGGATGGGCACGAGGCCGAGATTGCGCACTTCGTCGAGTGCATCGTGCAGGACAAGACTCCCATCGCCACGGTGGACCAGGCCCTGGACGTCATGAAGATACTGGATGCCATCTACGAGTCGTGTACGACCGGCCAATCGGTGGCGATCAAGTGAAATAAGGGGACCGAAACGCACCGCGAGGGGTCTCTGTGCTGTAGACTCTGAGGACAATACGAGGCTCCGTCAATGGCGCGGAGCCGCCTACCACTACCATGCAGCGAGGAGCGTAACCGATGGCACGACCTTGCACCCTCTTCTCCGGCCAATGGGCGGACTTGCCGTTTGAAACCATCTGCCAGAAGGCGAAGGAGTTCGGCTACGACGGCGTGGAGCTGCCCTGCTGGGGCGACCACTTCAGCGTTGCGGAGGCCACCGGCCCCAACGCGGCAGCCTATTGCCAGAGCCGGCATGACATTCTCGCCAAGTATGGCCTGAAGACCTGGGCCATCTCCAACCATCTGGTGGGCCAGGCTGTGCTCGATAGGATTGACGAGCGCCACAAAGCCATCCTGCCGGATCACGTGTGGGGCGATGGCGACCCGGCCGGCGTGAACGCGCGCGCCGCCGAGGAGATGAAGAAGACGGCGATCGCCGCCAAGAACCTCGGCGTCTCCGTGGTCAATGGCTTCACCGGCTCCTCCATCTGGCACCTGCTCTACTCGTTCCCGCCCGTGCTGCCGGGGCAGATTGAGGCAGGCTATGCCCTCCTGGCGGAGCGCTGGAAGCCCATTTTGGATACCTTCCAGGCCAACGGTGTGAAGTTCGCCCTGGAGGTGCATCCGACCGAGATCGCCTTCGATATCTACAGCGCGAAGAAGGCCCTGGAGGCGCTGGATAACCACCCCGCCTTCGGCTTCAACTACGACCCCAGCCATCTGGGCTACCAGGGTGTGGATTACGTGCGGTTTATCTACGAGTTTGGTGACCGCATCTTCCACGTGCACATGAAGGATGTCTACTGGAGCGACACCCCCAAGCGGGTGGGAGTTTTCGGCGGCCACGCCAACTTCGGCAATCCCGAGCGATATTGGGACTTCCGCAGCCTGGGCCGCGGCTCGGTGGACTTCGAGGAGATTATCCGCGCGCTGAACGCGGTGAACTACCAGGGCCCGCTCTCCGTGGAGTGGGAAGACAGCGGCATGGACCGCGAGCATGGCGCCGCCGAGGCCTGCGACTTCGTCCGCCAGATAGACTTCCCGCCCAGCGCCATCGCCTTCGACGCGCAGTTCGACCGCTAATCGCCCCTGCGGCTTCGGCCGCGCCGTGGGCTGAAGTATCCTGCTCACGGCGCGGCCCCGCCCGCACACCGAATCGCCTCCATGCGCCCTCTCTTTCTCACCTCTCTCGTTCTGCTGCTGCTTGCGCCGCTCACGGCCAGGAGCCAATCCGCGCCCACGGGCCCGGGAGCCCAGGCTGTCATCGGCTGGGAGCGCAATTTCCATGCCGACGGCACGCCGAAGCCATTGCGCGACCCCACGGATACCACCGTCTGGCCCAATGTGCGCAGCCGCGCGAACTCCGATGCCTGGATTCCGCGCAATCACGACCGCATTCGCCAGATGCGCCCGCGCCTGCTGGTGATCAACTTCTCCAACCAGTGCGATCCGGGCAAGCCCCTCCAACTTACGGCGGACCTCATCGCCGCCCTGCGCGAGAGCAGCCGCTATCACGGTTACGCGGACCCGGAGGCGCCACCCTTCCTGGAGTACAGGGTGTGGCGCTACGTGGATCTGCGCGATCCCGACCGCAAGGAGAAGAACAGCCGCCACGCACCCATCAAGCCGCATGTGCCCGCCCCGGATATCAACTGCGACTATGGCGGCTTCTTTTCGGAGGCCTTCGCTGAGCGGATTGGCGTGCGCGATCCTGCCAACCGAGCGCGATTTCTGCGCCTGGACGAATTGGTTGATCGCGGTTATGTGCATGAGCTCTGGTTCACTGCCGCGCCGTCCGGCGACTTTCGCTGCCTGGAGTGCGTGGAGCTGAAGCCGCAATACGACGAGCAGTTTCGCCGCGTGCCGAACCAATACGTGCAGGCCGGCAATGGCGGCGACCCGGACCAGAAGTGGACCGGCAGATCGCTCCGTATCAACGGCCTCAACGATGAGCGAGGCATCGGCTGCGGCATGGAGAACCTTGCCCACTCCTTCGAAGGCATGGCCCACAGCCGCGCTATCCCCTACTTCACGCGATACTTTTATGAGTTCGCGGGCTTCGACCTGGATAAGCGCTACAACCTGCCATTCAACTCCTTCTATCCGCTGTGGGGAGAGGGCAAGGGAATCACCTACCCGGATCCGCACACTGCTATCGTGTGCGATGGCGAGAAGCAGTGGCGGCTCGAGAACTACGTGGCGGCCGCCGGCAATGTGCACTTTCCGCCGAATGGCCGCAGCCACTATGACCAGGCCAACTGGTCGCCGGTGATGTCTACCATTGAGGATTGGCGCATCGGCAGCGGCCCCGGCGGCAAGGACCTGGCCAAGCCCTGGACCGTTGCCGTACTGGAGCGCTACGAGCGCCTGGCGCCGGATTGCATGGGCAAGTGGTTGGTGTACTGGCGGCAGAATGTGCCCGGTTACCGCAACCGCGCCCGCGATGATGCCGGCAAGCCGATGAAGAACTGGTGGGTGTTCCTCTTCTACTGAGAGGGATCGGCGCCCCGATCCCAGGGACCATGTGCGGGAGGTGACAGATGAAGATTCGCGCAGTTAACGGCAAGCTCGTGGCAGGGGGACCGGACGCGTCTATAGAGATTGACCCAGATGCCCCCTCCGTCGTGGTAACCACGAAGAAGCGCACCATCACCATCACTCCGGAGGGGATCCAAGGCGTCGACGGCAAGACCTGGAGCCCGGCGCCCAGTCGCAACGACACAGCCGAGGACGAGGGCAATTGTCCGTCCGTGGAGGTTGACCCGGATACGAGCGCGGTGAGGGTAAGTGACGGGAAGCGCACTATCGCCATCACTCCGGAGGGGATCCAAGGCGCCGACGGCAAGACCTGGAGACCAAAGCCCTGACCTGGTAAAAAGACTCCCTGATCGTCGCTGATGGGCCGTTGGAGAAGGCCGCGCGGAGGATCGGGAGTTGAGGTGCGCGCTGTACGGCTGTTCGGTTTGCTCCGCTCTCCGTGGTTGCGTAGCGCTCAGAGAGAGGGTACCGCAAGCGCGTGCCGGGTGTGGTTCCATCCCGGCAAGATTATGACCTCTCCCCCGGCCCCTCTCCTGCGATAAGGAGAGGGGTGAACACCGCCGCAATGCCGCGCATCACTCGGAACGCCGTTGGGGCAGCCGCATGTGTTCGCAGTGCAGTGCTCACTCCTGTTTTGTGCGCTCGCAACGATGGCGGCAGGGCCTTGACCTCTCCCCCGGCCCCTCTGCTGCGATGAGGAGAGGGGTGAACGAGCGATGAGGAGAGGGGAGAAGGAGCGCTTGCGCCGAGGAGGGTTGCGCTGAGATACGGCCGTGATTAGGAGTGCGGAGTAAGGCGGACCCAGCCGAGAGGCAGCGGGCCCTGGCTTGTGTTGACTGCCCAGCGCGTGGCGGGGAAGATGCCGTCTAGATAGGCTGATGCGTGGTCCTTCCCGCGCGCGAGCTCGAAGCGGGCCTTCACCTCGGCATAAGCCTCGTCTTCCATGAGCATGCCGATGGTCTTGCCCTCCCAGCCCACGCCCCAGCCGATGGGCAGCAGGCAGCCGGCAGTGCGGCGCTCGGCTTCGTTTTTCAAATCTCGGCACCACTTCGCGCCGTTGGCCTTGCCCAGCCGATCCAGCATCTGCGCCTGCGACTCCAGCAGGTCGGCGCTGAAACGGCGGCAGGCGGCGGGCCAATCCTCTATCGCGGCGCGCCAGTTACCCAGGTGGAGCTCCGGCTCGGCCTGAGGCGTGAAGAGGTGGGAATCCAGCGTGATGCGGAGGCGCAGCTTCGCCCCCGGCAGAAGCGCCTCCAGCCAGAGCCTGAGCGCCTCGCTGGAGCCTTCCGCCTCGCCCAGCCGCTCCGCGCGCAGCACGGCCTCTTTGGGGCGAAAGGTGCCCATCC
>CAZGLN010000121.1:0-6411 GCA_964526545.1 uncultured Chthonomonadales bacterium | reverse complement strand
TCGGCATGCGGCGCGGAATCCGCCACGCGCAGGGCCCGGAGCGCATCGTGGTTCGGGTCGCGCCCGAAGGCGCCCTTCTCAAGATCGCCCGCGGCGAACTCCGCCCGTACTCGCTTCTCGCCGTGCACGGCACCGGTAACCAGCTGCTTGAGCTGCCGCGGGTGGTCCATTGCCCATTGGTAGAGCAGCGCGGTCCGTATGGCTCCCTTCAGGCTGCTGCCCGGCACATAGGCATAGTCTTCGGCATTGCGCACGAAGGGCGCCACCTCCTCTGCCTTGCCTTGCGCCAACATCGGGAGCCTGTAGCGGATGGCGTCGCCAGGCCTCTCCGCGCCCCATTCGCGGGCGCGCTCCCTCAGCCGGCTCCACTCCGGCCCGCCCTGCACGAAGCGCACCATCTGCTCCAGCTTCTGCGGGTCGGTTACGCCCAGTGCCGCGAAGTCGTAGACCACCAGCAGGCGCTTGCCTTCCTCGGTATGCGTGGCGTAATCGAGCGGGGAGAGCCGATCGCCGGAGCCGATGTGGAGCGGCGAGAGGACCTCGAGATTCCATTCCGCGGCCTGCAGGAAGCGGCTAGGCATGGCACACCACCGTAAAGGGAAGGCCGTAGCGATACACGCGATGGCGGTCGAAGGCTTCCGGCGTGACATCCGCCAGGGTGCCCGCAGGCACGCCCGCGCTCGGGCTGCGCTGAAGCACGGAGCCCTCGGCGAGTACGCGCACCGACTTGCGGCGGAGGCCGCCCGCGCCATGGGCCTCCATGAAGCCCCTGCGCAAGGCGAGCCCGTAGGCGGATGCGGCCAGGTTCCAGGCGGCAAGCTCCTGCGCTCCGGCGACGGCGTAGGGCGAGAGGAGAACCATCCGCTCCCCCGCGCCGAACTCCAGCGGCGCCTCGTGCTCGCTCACGCGGAACTGTCCCCGTCCGGAGGTGCGCTCTCCGCCCACGCCGTGATCGCCCAGCCACTCCAGCAGGGCCAGCACTCTGGCGTGCCACTCCGGGGCCTCCGAATGGACGAGCAGGGCCATGCCGCAGCCCTGGCGGAAGTGCACTTCGCCCGTGAAGTAGAGGTTGGAGGCACTGGTGTGCCTATCCAGGCTGACGTGCGGCATGGTCTCCACCGTGAGCGGGGGCTGGCAGCCCTTGCGGAGCAGGAAGGGGCCCTCTACCGTCCATTCGTCCTCGCGCAGCGGCTGGCCGGCCACCCACTGGCTCCAGGCGGTTTGGTGCGCGTAGCGAACCTTCTTGAGCGTCTTGCGGTCTCCCAATGCCTGGCCGTCGAGCAGGGGGCGGGCCGGATACCAGGCCTCCGCGTCGCATGGGAAGGCGGAGGAGAGGCGGAAGGGCGGCGTGCCTTCCAGGAAGGGCTGCAGTAGCGCCTCCACCTCGCCATAGAGGTGCCGCCACGCGTGGCAGAGCGCGGAGAAGAGGGTATCAGCCCCGACGTAGGTCTCGGAGCCCTCCATCCCCACGCCGCGGGCGCCCAGGTGCCAGGGCCCAAGCGCCGTAAGCCGGACAAGGCGGGTCATGGCCGGCCTAGGCTCCTCCGTTCGCGGCGGTCATGGTCTGCGCCAGTTTGGCGACAACTTCCTCGGCGCCCAGATCGGCCAGGCCCTGCAGGCTTACATCCAGCCCCCGCCGCGCCTTGCGCTCGCGGTAGTCGGCCGCGGTGCGCACCTGAAGGCTCAGATTGGTGAAGGCGATGCGCCCGCTGCCGCGCGATCCGCCGCCGCCCAGGTAGTCATCCTCCAGAAGCTGCATGGCCTCCACCAGATAGCCGAACCGCCTGGCATCCTGCTTCGGGTCGTCATCGTAGAACGAGAAGACCAGCTCGAAGGGGCCGAAGACGGCACCGGCCGGCACGCGCTCCTGCTGACGAGGATTGGCCGCCGAGGTGATGCGGTCAATGGCTACCTCCCATTTGACCTCGGTGTAGGGCAGCTCCGTGGTCTTCAGCCGCGCCAGGCGCTCCGCCGATTGAGGCTCGAGCGCGACATCCCGCACCAGGAGGCGCGAGGGCGTGGCGAACTTCTCGTCGCTGGTTACCCCGAAGACCACGCACACGGGACATGTGGGGTAGGTCTGCTCACTCGCGCAGCGGTGTATGGTCACCTGGGGGCCGATGGACTGCGTAAGCGGCAGACCGTGCGCGCGCTCCAGCAGCGAGCGAAGCTTGCCGCGCAGCGAGGATCCGGGGATGTAGGGCTGGTTGTTGAGAGGATTGCGCACGACGATGTTGTCCACGCCGCCGATATCAATGCCTGTGCTGGCGCCGCCCACGTGCAAGGCAGTGAGACACTCGATGTTGCCGGTAACGAAGGCTCTGCCTGCGAATTTCATCCGTTCTCCCCTCACTTTCCGCCCGCGGCGCGGTGGTAGGCCAGGATGGCCTCGAAGAAGCTTACAAAGAGCTCGAAAGAGGTCTCGTCCTTCACAGCATCTACGCCCATTGTGAGAACCGTTCGCAACTCCTTGACGCCCACAGAGGTATCCTTACGGTTAGCCGCGTAGGCCAGCTTGGGCTTCAGCAGGATGAGGTCGGCCTTGCTCTTCTCGTAGCCCTGCATCTCCATCTTCTTGACCATGCCGTAGACGCTGCGTATCTGGCTGGTAGTGAGCTTGTTATCCTTCAGCCGCTTTCCTAGTCTCTCTGCTTGGCTGACTAGGAGGTTGATGTTGCCTTGCATAATCTCTCTAATTTGATCGTCAGTCAGAACCGGCACTTGCTGCCCGCCGCCTCCGCCGCCGCCGTATCCGCCTGGTCTGCCCATACCGTGTTCCCTCCCTGCCTTGCTGCCTATTTGTCTCGGGCTTCCGCGCGTGAGCGAGTCTCAAGCTGCACCCAGCGCGCCGCCTGCGCCCACCGCGTCAGGGCGGCTTCGCCCTGGTCGGCAAGCTCCTTCTCGATGCTCTGGATCTTCTCGCGGTCCTGTTTGTAGTAGGCGGCCATGCGCGCCAGCAGATAGGCCGCCATCCATCGCCACCGCTGCGTTGGCACGCGGCGGTTACTCCGATCCCACTGGTTCATGGCCTGGAGCGACCGCAGGCGCTGCAGGAGCGCGCGGGGGCCCTTATCGGACTCCGTGACCATTTGGAACAGCATCTTGCGCGCCGCCAATACGTCGGGCCATTGCGCCCAGGCCACGGTGCGCCAGAGAAACGTGATGGCGTTCTTGGTATCCTGTTCGTCCGGACCCTTGCGCCTCTTGGAGTGCTCCAGCGCCTCCTCCGAATCGTCGGCGGCCTGGTAGAGCGGGTACTTATCCGGGAAGAGGCTGATGCCCGCCGAGACGCTGAGGCGCGGGTTGCCGCCGCAGTAGGCGCTGAACTCCTGGCTAATGCGCCACGCCAGCTCGGGCATGATGTTCCATGGGCCCACGAAGAAGAGATCGTCGCCGCCGGAGTAGAGACCGTAGACCTTGTTCGGCCACTCCTGGCAGAGCGTGGCCAGATAGCCCTCGAAGAACCAGCGAATCTGTGAGCTGAGCGCTGCGGTGCGCGAGAGAGTGTTCTGGCCCTCGCCCATGCCTTCCTGGAAGAGCTTGCCGAGATTGTCCACATCCATGCGGAGCGCGGCCATGCGGCGCACTCCTTCGGACTTCTGCGCCAGCTTGTCGAACTCCAGCAGGCTTCCGTCCTTCTCTTGCGGGAAGACCCGCGCGACGGGCCGGAATCCGTAGGAGAGATCGGCTCGTGGCTCGGCGGGCAGGAAGTCGGTGCCATCCAGCGTGAAGAGCGTGCCCTCCTGGCCGTCCAGCGCCGCCGCCAGGCCCAGTTGGCGCAGGGCCTCCTTCCAGGAGCGGGCGCTATTCGGCACGGCGGCCGGCTCCACGGCGCGCAGGGCCAGGCACCTGGCCCTGAGCAGGTCGCGGCCCAGATCCTCGAAGCTGGCACAGAGGGGGCACTTGGCGGAATCATCGGAGGCGGGGCGCTCCAGCTCCGCCTGGCACACCGCGCAGCGGCCCGCCAGGCCGCCCTGCTCCACCGGCGCGAAGACGTGCGCGGCAAGCCATTGCGGCTCCTGGTATGCGAAGGGGTGGGCACGATCCTCGTTGCAGGCGCGCACGGCTTCATCCCATTTGGCACTAAGGCCGCCTGTGCGCAGATCCGTATCGGTCAACACGGACCAACCGACGCTGATGCTCAGTTCGCCGCCATGCAGC
This sequence comes from uncultured Chthonomonadales bacterium, assembly GCA_964526545.1. GTDB lineage: Bacteria > Armatimonadota > Chthonomonadetes > Chthonomonadales > CAJBBX01 > CAZGLN01. Next base: position 2,250 of record CAZGLN010000121.1, on the reverse strand, counting down.
AGGAAGATGGCGCGCTCAAGTTCCGCGCGCTGCGCAGCCATCTGCTCAGCCATGTCAGGCGGCACCAGCAGGTAGGCATGCCCTCCGCCGATGTAGAGCGCCTGGGTGATGGGCAGACCCAGCGCATGGAGCACGCGCCGCGCCAGCGCATCACACACCAGGCCGATATAGAAGGAGCGGCCGCGCAGCGATTTGGCCGCGCCCTTGGCCGTGAGCGAATAGAGGAATGATTGGATGCCGCGCACATCCATGCGCACCAGCATGGCCACGGGAATGTTGGCGCTGTTCTCCTTCGTGGCCGCCAGCAGGCGATTTAGAGCGTCTTCGTCCGCGCCGTGGGCCGCGCCGATGCATACGGCGAGCGCCGCAACGGACCGGGAGTGGTCGAAGAGCGAGACATCCGGCACTTCCTTCTCCGCGGCGGAAGCCGGGATGCACCAGGCGTACTTCTGGAGCAGATGGAGCCAGGTCTCCACGTCGTCCTTGCGGGCGATGCGGCCGGAATCGGCTTCGAACGCGCGCCACAACTGCGAGTAGGCGTCCTTGTCAGGATGCTCCGCGCAGGGGAAGAGTGCGTCGCGCCGGTAGTCCAGCGGACCCACAGGCAGGTTCGGAGCCTCCGGGCGATGGCATGCGCGCGCGCAATCAGCGAGACCAGCGGCCGCCGCGCGCGGCCCGTGGCGTGCTCCTCGCCCGCCGGTGCCGCGGCACGCTCGGCGGAGGCGAGCCTATCCGCAATGCACACCACCTTCTCGTCCGGCAGCTGCGGGTCGTGATGGGCGAGAGCAATGGCCCTCACGCGGTCCGGCTGGGAGAAGGCCTCCTGGCGCAGCTCCACGAAGGCATGGCTGTGCGGCTCGTGAGTGTACTTGCCGCGCTCGGCAGGCGCCGGCAGCCCCGCGCGCTCGCGGAACTTGCCGATATCGTGCAGGAGGCCGCCAAGGGCCAGTGAAAGCAGGTAGGAGGCTTCGGCCATGCTCTTCGCGTGGGGCTCCGTAGTATCTTGGTGCGTATTTCCTCCCGAAACTCCGCACTTCCTTCCACATTACCAAGAAATCTCCTTCGTTGCGCGGCAAATTTCACGCGAGCGCGGGAGCCGGGCGGCCTTTTAGGCGTTCATGGCAGGCGAACACCGCACCGCCGAGCCTGTCACAAATGGAAGCCGTGCTGCCATTGAAGTAGTGGGAGGCAGTCAGGCGGCGACGAAACGGCCGGGAGGAGGGAGCGGCAGATGGATACCCGCGAATCGCGCGGCAGGCGCAAATGCGCGCGCAGTGAGCGATGGCTATCCTGGTAGTAGACGAAATGGGCGCGGCGATCCACCTCACCGGCGAGCGCCTGCTGGTGCGCAAGGAGGGCGAGGAGGTGCGATCGGTGCGGATGCGGGACCTAGAGCGGCTAGTGCTGGTGGGTCCCGTGGACCTGAGCACGCCGGCGATATGCGCCTTGCTGGATGCCGGCATCGAGACGGATTTCCTCAGCCGCGACGGCCGCTATCGCGGGCGGCTGGCCCCGGCCGAGGGGAAGAACGTGCTGCTGCGCCAACAGCAGTTTCGGCGCGCGGACGATACAGCCTTCTGCCTCGGCATTGCGCGGACCATACTTGCCGCCAAGCTGGGGAGCTGCCGCTACGTGATACTGCGGCACCACCGCAACCACCCGAACGAGGGCCTGCTGGGTGCCGCGGACTACCTCTCGGCTTGCGCTGCGCGGCTTGCTTCGCAGAAGAGCATAGAGGCCTGCATGGGCGTGGAGGGTGCGGCCGCGCGTGCCTACTTCAGTGCCCTGGGAACCATGGTTCGGCGCGAATTCGCCTTCGAGGGGCGCACGCGGAGGCCCCCGCGCGATCCGGTGAATGCCCTGCTGAGCTACGGCTACGCGCTGCTTACCGGCGAGATTGGCGGGGCGCTGGCCGCCCACGGGCTGGATATGCACGTGGGCTTTCTGCACTCCGTGCAGTACGGCAGGCCTGCGCTGGCGCTGGACATCCTGGAGGAGTTCCGGCCGTTGGTGGCGGATAGGCTGGCGCTCAAACTGGTGAACAACGGAGTGCTGAATGCGGAGCACTTCGAGCCGAGCGAAGAGGGCGGCGTGCGCCTGACCGAACCGGGCCGTGCGCGCTATCTGGCGGAGTACCACCAGACCATGGCGCGCGAAGTGGATGACCGGCGCACGGGCGGCAAGACCTCGTTCCGTTCGGCCATACGCGGGCAGGCGGGGCGGATGCGCGTCATGTAGGGAAAGAGTGTA
>CAZGLN010000120.1:0-11695 GCA_964526545.1 uncultured Chthonomonadales bacterium | reverse complement strand
CGGGAGGCACCAGCGGGTGCCGCACGTAGTACAGGCTGCCAAGGAGCCCGCGCTCCTCGCCGGAGAAGCGGATGAAGAGGATGCTCCGCTTCGGCCGTGCGGAGGTGGCGAAGTGCTCGGCCAATCCAAGCACTCCGGCCGTGCCGGAAGCGTTGTCGTCCGCGCCGAAGTGTATGGCTGGCCCGCCCTCCTGAGCCAGCGACCAGGGACCTCCCATGCCGAGATGGTCCATATGGGCGCCGACTACGACGACCTCGTTCTTCAGCACGGGATCGGAGCCTTCCAGCATCCCCACCACATTGGCGGTAACGCGTGTTACGCGCGTAACTTCCGTCTCCAGATCCGCCATCACTCCGGTTCCGAAGGATTGCGGACCGCCAGCCAGCGCCTCGGTCACTGTGTCTAGCGATTTGCCGGCGTGCTTAAGCCATGCTTCCACGGGAGCTCTTGCCACCGTCAGGACCGGCATGCCCGCATCGGTCTGTGGGCCACCATCCACGCCGCGAAAGGCCGTGAGAGCAGTGGAAGGCAGTACCAGCAGCGCAGCGGCTCCTCGGTCGCGGGCTGTTACGATCTTCAGGTTGATATCGCCCTGTCGCTGGAGTGCCTCCCCGCCGGCGGGCGCTCCATCCAGCACGAGCACTACCTTGCCACGGACCTCCAACGAACCATAATCGTCGCGCCCGGCCTCTGCAGAAACGATGCCGTAACCTGCGAAGACGATCTCCGCGCGAGCGGTACCCGAGGCAGAGAGCGGGCTCGGCTCGAACTCCGTACCCGCGCGATAGGCTACCCGCGTGCGCCCCAGGGTTACAGCCAATCGGTTCTTCTTGCCCTTGGCGGCTGCCCCGCGGAAGGTGAAGGGCTGGTAATAACCAGTACCATCCATGCGCGCCTTCGGGTCCGTCTGTTTGCTTGTGCCCAACGGCATCAGGCCGACTCTGGCGAACTGCTCGGCAATGTAGCGCGCCGCCAGCTCGTTGCCCTTCTCGCCGCTGCCGCGCCCGGCCAGCTTCTCGGATGCCAGATAGGCCACGTGCGCATGCAGCCGCTCGCCGGAGAGCGGCCCCGCGGAGATGGAAGCCAGAAGAGGAAGCGCGAGAAAGAACGCCGCGCCGAAAAACGCCAGCCGCATCACGCGGGGCGAAAGTGGCCTTGCCGATCTGGGATGCTTGGTCATTTGGTGATTTCCCAATCCTTCATGCGAGCGAGCAGCTGCGTGGCCGTCATGTCGAGCTGAACGGGTGTCACGGAGATGTAGCCCTCCTTGACCGCCTGCACGTCGGAGCCGTGATCGGTGTCGTCCTCCACCAGGCTGCCGGAGAGCCAGTAGTAGGCCCTCCCCCAGGGGTCGGTACGCCGCTCCACGCGTTCATCGTATTGCGTGCGGCCCTGCCGCGTGAAGCGCACGCCCCGTATCTCCTCCGTCCTTCGAGACGGCACATTCACGTTGAGCAGTGTCCAGCGGTCGAGGCCCTCCCGCTCCACCAGACGGGCCAATTTCGCGGTGAAGGCGGCAGCCTGGCCATACTCCATCTGCCCATTCTCGCCCACCACGCTCACCGCGATGGAGGGCACACCGAGTATGGCCCCTTCCATGGCGGCCATCACCGTGCCGCTGTAGGTGAGGTCGAAGCCCAGGTTCGCCCCGGCATTGATGCCGGCCACAACCAGGTCAACGCGCTGGCTCATCAGCACGTCGAAGCCGAGGGTAACGCAGTCGCTGGGCGTGCCGCTTGTGGCCCACGCGGGCGAACCATCCGCGAGGACAGCCTCGCAGAGACGTAACGGCTTATGCAGGGTGATGGCGTGACCGGAGGCGCTGCGAGGCCTTTCAGGAGCCACGACAACCACTTCGCCAAGGGGATCGAGAGCGTTCTTCGCGGAGAGGAGGCCCGGAGCGGCTACTCCGTCATCGTTCGTGAGGAGAATCCGCATAGCGCGCCTATTATACCGCCCGAGCGCGCGCGGCGCTCCGAAGGTAGTGCCGCATGGAGAGTACCTGCAGGCCCACGCCCACGAGCATGATGCCGAAACAGAAGAGAAACGCGCCACGGGGCTGCAGCCAGTGCATCAGCGGGATGGCCAACAGAGGAGCCACGGTGCCCCGAATGCCGAAGAGACTGGAGTGGAGAGCCTGGTACTGGGCCGCCCGCCCATGCTCCGCGAAGAGCAGCGTGGTGTTCAGGTAACCGAGCTCGATGCCGGACATGGCGAGTCCGCCTGCTACGCTGGCGAGGTAGAGCAGGCCGATGCTCGTGGCTACCGCATAGCAGAGCGGCATCACGCTCACAATCGCAACGGAGACAAACACGGCCATCAGCGGCCCCTTGCGATCCATTAGCGCGCCCCACACGAAGAAGCCCGCGACCTGCGCCACGGATGCGAGATTCTGCATGTTGGCTACCTCCGTGTTGGTTACACGGAGCTCGTCTACCTGGAAGATGGGGTAGATGGTCGAGGCCATGATGTTGCCGAACCCGTAGACAAACACGGAGGCACAGAACCATCGAAAGCCCACGTTGTGGCGCAGGATCGCGAGCGTATCCAGCACAAAGGCTCCCGTGGAGGGCCGCTCGCCGTTCTCCACGCGCTCGGAAGACACGGGAATGCGCCAGAAAGTAACCGCGCTCAGAATGCCCAGCACGCCACCGATGGCGAACATCGTCTTCCAGCTCCACCCGGCATCGAGCAGACGCCCCGCCGCGAAGGCAGTCCCCAACATGGCGACACTCTGCAGGATGCGCACCGCACTCATCAAGCGGCCGCGGAGCGAGTCCGGGTAGATGTCCTTCATGATGGCCGCGTAGGCCGGCGTGGAGATAGAGAAGATGATCGGAGCGAGGCACACCAGCAGCACATACTGGTCCCTGGTTGCCACCAGCGGCGAGAGCACAAAGAGGCCCCTCGCCACGAACCACGTCACCCAAACAAACGGGAGCTTGCCGCGGCCCTCCATCTGCCTGGCCCAAACCGATGCGAAGAGGTAGCCGATAGCCGGCGCGGCGTTTATCCAGCCAATCTGCGCCGCCGTTGCGCCGATATCCGCCCTGGCGATGCGCTGCACAAATGTCCAGGTGCAGCCGATGTAGGCGCCGCTGCAGATTCCCGAGGCGATATCGTAGACGAGCGCCTGGCGCGTTCGCGCGGGCAAGGCGGCCCGCAACTCCCGAAGCAGGGCGAGGGCACTATTCATTGCGTGGGTTCAGGGGATCGGCGGATTGGGCGATTCGGAAGCCGGCCGCTGGCCAGAGTGACTCTTGGGGCGAGCTCACGTCCTCCGTTCAGTGTACTTCACGCCAGCCACTAAGTGCCCAACCGAGCCACGGAAATCGTGTCGCCGTCGGTTGAGGAAGGCGGCACCAGACTGCCCGTTGCGGTACATTCTAGGGACCGCCGCCCCACGCGGCCCGCCGTGGCGAGATAGCCCGTTCGCGTTCCGCACGAACACCGCGCGGAGCGCGCCGCGGATCGTCCCGAGTCAAAGTCCACAGCCATACACGGAGGACAGCATGCCCAGCAGCGCCGGCGAATCGGCCCCAGCGAATGCCGCTCCCGCGAGCTTTGCCCGGATGGCGTGGTTGATTGTCGCTCTGCTCTGGCCCGTGGCCTTGCTTAACTACATGGACAGGCAGATGCTCGCCTCCATGAAGTACTCCGTAATGGCCGACATTACGGACGTGCGCACCGATGCCAACTGGGGCCTGATGCTCGGCCAGTTCAAGTGGGTCTATGCGTTCCTGAGTCCGGTGGGAGGCTATGTCGCGGACCGATTCAGCCGTCGCTACACCATCGTGGCCAGCCTCTTTGTATGGTCAGCCGTCACGTGGTGGACAGGCCATGCACAGACCTTCCGCGACCTGATGCTCGCGCGCTCGCTCATGGGCTTCAGCGAGGCCTTCTACATACCCGCGGCGCTCGCGCTGATTGCCGATTACCACAGCGGCCGCACGCGCTCGCGGGCCGTGGGCGTGCATCAGATGGCCATCTACTGCGGCGTGATTGCCGGCGGCTTCTCCGGCTACATCGCGGATGCTCCCTCGCTCGGGTGGCGCTTCGCCTTCGATGCGGCGGGCATTTTCGGCATCTGCTACTCCGTGCCGCTGCTCCTGCTGCTCCGCGACGCGCCCCGGCGAGCCACGCAAGTCGCTGCATCCCGACCAGGAGTGGGCACGGCAATCCGCGAGCTGGCCACTAATCCGGCCTACATCCTCCTTGTTCTCTGCTTCACGCTGCCCGCGCTTGCTGGGTGGATTGTCCGCGACTGGATGCCGGCCATTCTTAAGCAGCAGTTCAACATCGGCCAGGGCGCCGCGGGCGTGGCGGCCACCCTCTACTGGGTGATCGCCGCCATCATCGGGGCGGGCCTGGGCGGCTGGCTGGCGGATAGGTGGATGAAACGGCACCCGCGAGGGCGCATCTTCGTCAGCGCGCTTGGCATGAGCATGATTGTGCCAGCCATCTTCGGAGTGGGCAATGCGGGTACGTTGGCAGTTGCCGTCGCCTTCCTCATGCTGTTCGGCATGGGATGGGGCTTCTTCGACGGGAACAACATGCCCATACTCTGCCAGATTGTGCGGCCGGACCTGCGCGCCACCGGCTACGGCATCATGAACCTGGTGAGCATCAGTTGCGGCGGCATGGCGGACTGGGGCTTCGGCATCATGCGCGACAAGCACATCCCGCTCAACGTGATCTTCGGCATCTTCGCCTCGGTGGCCATCCTCTCCGTAGTCTGCGCACTGCTCATTCGGCCAAAACGCGAGCTGCTCGAGTTGGAGCGGCAGGGCAGCTAACGCTTCGCGCCCCCTGCTCCGGCCGGATTCACCACGACAGCCGCCGTCAGCCATGAGAGGCGCACCGACTGCACTTCCTTGGCGCTTCTATCCGTCCAAACCTGGCCGAAGCTCCATCTCTCCCCGCCAGGTTCGTTCGGCTTCTTGGGAGGCGCCCAGCCCCACCAGCTGAGCGCGGGCTCGCCCGCCGCACCGGACGCCTGGGTGGAGTGGACGGAGAACGTCAGCACGGGCTCATCATCCGGCTTGTCTTGCTCAAGACCCGGAGTCCAATTCGTGCCGGCTTGCGCGCGCGGAATGAGCGGTACGGCAGCCGGCGTGCGGCTGACGCGCAGGAAGGCCATGCAGTGGGCCGCGATTCCGCTGTTTGAATGCACCTGGGCACCCACAGGAAGCACTGCATCGAGTTGTTCCGGCGTCTCATTGAGCAGCAGCGAGCGGAGCCTGGCTATGCCCGGAAGGATATGCGGATCATCCTTCGTGCCTGGTCGCTCGCGTGTGAAGCGACCGGACGCCAGAAGCTCATCCAGTTCCTTGCGTGCCAGATCCTGCAGGTGATCACGGTGGAAGCGCGCCACATCCGGGTCACCGAAGCGAACCCAGCGGTTGGTGTACTGACGCTCTCCGGTCTCGCGCGGCCATGTGGGCCCATCTATCTGCCAGCCCGCGGTATCTCCCCAGAGGTTGGTTAGGTAGACGTTCGGCGGCATGGACTCCATGGTATGCCAGGGTTGGTTCTTGACAAAGTACTCCGAGCCTGTGTGTTTGACCACGTGGTGCACAAGTTCTCGCGCGAAAATATAACTGGCATACGCATACGTTGCACGGTCCCCAACCGCATGCGCCAGGCGTGCCATGGCAAGCGCCGGCGCAGCCTCGTCGCCCATTTCGGCGATTGCGTCACGCCCGTATCCTCGCCACGTGCACTCGCGAGGGGTGACGAACAGCCGCTTGATCAGCGGCCAACGCTCCTTGATGAGCGCATAATCGCCGGTGTAGCGCGCGTAGGTCCAGAGCGTGATGAGCACATTGGAAGAGAACTTGCCGGCGTCGTCGTAGCCGCCCCATGTGCCGATGCCGGGACCCACCAGCAGGAGCTTTCCGCGGAAGGGCTTGTAACGCGCCTCCTGCAGCACCCAGTCGGCGAAGTAGCGTCGAAGCCGCGCCCTGGCTTCCGGAAGTAGATCGGCAGAGACGTATGGGAGCGCCCTGCAGTAGTATTGCGCGGCCATCAGCGCCCAGCATGTGTTGCCGCCGTCCGAATCCTGCGGCGGAGGAGCCCTGAAGTTCGGCGGATCTCCAAAGTCCTGATGGAAGAGCCCATCCGGGCTGGTAAACGACTCTTTCATGGCGAGCCGCAGGCGCGTGAGGGCCTCCGCCACCACGGGCCGGCTGGTATCTGGCACCGGCTCCTTCTCCGTTTCGGCCAGGTACTTCAGCACCTTGAAACGGACCTCGTACCCATCCGCACCGGTTATTCCCGAGTAGGGCCCGAAGGATGTGGAAACCTTCGTCCAGTAGATACGGCCGGATACCGACGCCGGAATACGGCCGCCTTGCAGCGAGAGGGCCAGTGTTGGGGAGAGCGGTGCAAGCTTGAGCGGACGGGTGTTCCAATCATCGCGGATGGAGAGCCAGCGGAAGCGGTCGCGAACCACCACATCGCCTGCTTGCGCATCGACGCGCGTGGTCTCCAGGCAGTCCAAAGGATACTCGCGTAGAACCCTTGCCCACAGGGCGCACTCCTTGGCCAGATCACTCGGGCGGCTCGGCCATTCGCGTGTTTCCGGTTTGGCCAGCCCGCGCAACGGCATAAGCACGACATGTCCCAACGGTCCCGGGCCGGCAATGTGCAGTCCGTCGCTGTCGAGTACGAGCGAGGTGGGCCTGCGCTGAAGCACCACCAGCCACGGCGCGTCCCACTGCTCCCAGCCGCTTCCGCCATGAAACCACACGAGCATCCAAGGCGCACGCAGGTTCGTGGGTATCTGGAGCGGGCCATCACTCCGGCGCAGCACGGTCGGTCCCGAGGTGCCATGAAGCAGCACGTTTGTCGGCGCGGAGAGGCCCCACTTGCCGAGTCCCGCGAAGAGGGTGAGCCTTTGCCGAGTGGTGTGCACAATGCCGGCCGGTGAGAGCTGGCTGGTGATCACGGCAAGGTCCGCGGCGCGCCAATCCGTGGCGGTTGAAAACGGTCCTGCCCCCAGGGTCGCACACAGAGAAACGAGACCGGCGAGCATCTACCCTACCTCTCTCTTCGCGCCGCCTGGACCCGCGTCAGCCCGAGCCCCATCAACGGAATGTGCTCTGTATAGGTTCGAACATCATAGTTGAACAGAATAAACCCGTTGGCCCCTTCTTGACGTGTAATCAGCACCTGGTCAATCACCTGGCACGGCTCAAGGCCCGGCGCGGAGGCGCCTATGCCCTGCACCAGCGGCACACGGCCCGCCACCGCCTCGCGATGCACCAGAGTGCGGGTGCGAAACTCCGCATTGGAGGCGGTGTAGTTCATCGGGCAGATGAAGTCGAGCCACCCCCGCTCAACCCAGAGCGCCCAGTCCTGGCCGATCTCTTCCCGGCAGGCAGGCCAGTTAGAAAACACCGCCGCCGATACCTTTACGCCCGGACGCACTCGCCTGGCCTCTTCCGCCACGCTCTGGACCACGCGGCTGATGTTGTCCCGCCGAAACTGCTGGTACTCCGTATAGAGCGGACCGCCTTGAAGCACATCCGCCGGCCACCGCGCCGCCGAGCGGCCGATGCGGTTCTCGAAGCGCTCCCGGCAGCCCATGCAGTAGCAGGCGGTGCCGTTCGGATAGCGGATGTAGTCGAAGTGGATGCCGTCCACGGCGTAATTCCGGACCACTTCCACCATGCTGTCGCGCTCCAGGGCGAAGTTTTCGGGATGCGAGGGACAGAGCCAGACGACTTCGCGTCCCTCGCGATCCGCCTGCAGCCTCCGCTCGCGACGCAGCCGCTCCACAAACTCGCTCGGTGCGTTGGAGAGGTTGAAGTTCACCTTCCAAACATGTACTTCCAATCCGTGGCGGCGCGCGGCCTTCAAGCAGAGGTCAATCTGGTCGCCCCGCGTCTGCACGCTTGGGTCTACGGGCAGCACACGGCTTGGATAGTGCGCAAGGCCCGCCCAGAGCATATTCGGCACGACAGCGGTGAAGCCGTTGCGTGCCAACTGCTCCGCAGCCTGGTCCCAGGTATATCCCTCCACGCCGAAGGGCGAGTGGCACCAGACCGCGCGAAACTCGCCCGTCTTAGGAGCCTGCAGTCGCGCATAGGCTCGCTCGAGCAGACCCCGCAAGGAGCTGGCATGCTCCACAGCCTGCTCATAGTCCCCAGCGGTCAGGGCGCCGCGGGCCCGCTCCAATGCTCTCTCCGCCTGCCGCAGGTCCGGATTCGCCTTGCCTGAACTGCGCGTCATTTGACCGAGAGCAGCAAACGTCTCCGCCGCTGTGCGCCAGCGCGGCCGCAGCGTGCCTGCTTCCTCCACCGCCAGCCGCGCCGAGCGTCGCCACACGTCCGGCGCAAGCGCACCAATCAACGCACGCACCAGGCGCACCTTGTTGCCGGAGTCATCCTCCAGCAGGACGTGGGTTACAAAGGCGCCGGTCGCGCTCATCAGGATGGCCGGCTCGCCCGTCGGACGCCCGGATCCATCGAACCACTCCGCGACGGTACGACTGCGGCCTGGGATCGGCCGCGCCCGCGTGATGTTCCAGGAGGACTGCCTAACAGTGCGCGGAACGCCGCGCGGTGCCTCCTTGGAAGCGCGCATCTGGGCGAAACGTCCGGGGGGATCCGCCTGCACGTAGCCCGCGTTCTCTATCTGCAGCAGGTCCGATAGAGCCTCGGGCAGACCGTAACACGCAATCACCCGCCCGCCCGCCGCAACAAACGCGCGAAGTTCGGCTGCCTCGCGCTCCGAGACCGAGGTGTTGTAGGGGTAGATAGCCAGCTTCTTGCCGCGCAGCGCTCCATCCTCAACATCCGCATCCTCAACCGTACCGGCCTCGATGCCCGCCCGCCGAAGAAGTTCCGCAGCCTTGCCTGCCCAGGTCGCCTGCTCCTCGCCCGCCCGGGAGTTGCGAACGATGACCACATCTACCGCCTCCGCCACGATGCCGCCCACCAGCACCGTTGCCCTGGTTGCGGTGCCCTTCCAGAAAGAGAGCCGCATGCCGTCAATGGCATTCCAGCCCGCGGGCGATTCCTCGGCGAGGAAGGTGGCACGATCGAGCACCACACGGTTCCAGCCCTCCTCGTGGATGTTGAATCCTCCGCTGTACCATCCGTTGCCCGAGCGGAAGTAGAGAGTGAAGTTTGCGACCGCCGTGCCGCTGCCCAGCACCTTCACCCAGAGCGTCACGCGGCCGTACTTCGCAAGCTGAAGCCGCACATCACGATCCCAGTAGACCCGCGGCTCGTCAATGGTCATGTCGCACGGAAAGGCGAGTACCCGCTGCCCTTCGGGCGTTTTCTCAGTCGAAAGGGAGACTGCGCCCGACTGCCTTCCAGGCCTCCAGGCGGCCGCGGCCGCTGCCTGGTCGGCGTAGGCTGCCGGTTCTATCTCCAGCCTATCCGCAGGCTCGCCCTGGACCGCGCCATGAACGCCAACCGTAAGACCGATGGCCATCAATGCCCCCATGAGTGCAGTCATAACACAACCTCCATGTGCTTCTGCCTTCGCGTTCGCGCACGGGCACGGCGGCTCCTGCCGGCATCGCGCGTGGTCGAAAGGCGGCTGCCAAGCGGCGGGTTACAACCGGCTCATCTCACCGAGCGTGGGTCTGTACCGCCAGCTCCCAATCAAGTCGAGAAGTCTCCAGAGTCCATGGAGAGGCCACTCGCCCTGTCCAGCGACTATCTCACATGGAACCGGAGCCCGACTGGGTAACATCAGAGGTGTTTGACTACCAACCGCCTGCCGGAACAAGGGACCGCGCCGTGGATAACAAGCGTGTGTATGCGATGCACTTCGCCAGGGTCTATCCGCTCTACGTACAGAAGGCGGAGAGGAAGAACCGAACCGGGGACGAGGTGGACCGGGTGCTCTGCTGGCTTACCGGCTACAGCCTGGAGCAACTGCGCGAGCACGCCCAGGGCGAAACGTCCCTGGAGGAATTCGTCAGCAACGCGCCCGCGATTGCGGAGAGGATGACTCTGGTTAGCGGCGTGGTCTGCGGGGTTCGCGTAGAGACGCTGGAAGACCCCGTGATGCGCAAGATCCGGTGCATGGATAAGCTTGTTGATGAGCTCGCCAAGGGGCGCGCCCTGGAGAAGATAGTCAACAGGTGAGTCGGCGCCAAAACGGACTGCGCGATTGCTCCCCTACCGCCTCTGAATACGCAACAGCACTCACCCCGCGGCCCTAAATCTGTTTCCCGCATCCATGGCAGTACCAGTCAGCCTTCGAGCGAGCCCCTGCACGTGCATGCCTGGCCGCTGGACAATTAGAGCGCTGTTACCAGCGATGGACGCAGGGGAGACGGTATTCTGTTGCTGGCAAACTATCCCATCCGGCAGGAGAGTGCATTGACAACGGAACCACCGTTCGATCTTGCGGCCGCACACCGATACTTTTCGGCCGAATGCTTCAACACGGCATGGGACTTGATGGAGAAGTCGGACCGAACGGCCGAGGAGGACTTACTCATGGTCGCCCTCAGCCAGGCCTCCATCTACCACTGGTCGCAACGGCCGGACTGCACGCAGGAGAATCTCTCCATCGGCTTCTGGCAGGCCTCACGCATTCAGGCGCTTCTGGGCAACGCTTCGGAAGCGCGGCGCCATGCGGAGACCTGCCTGCGGTTCAGCCATCAGCTTGCACCCTTCTACGTCGGTTACGCATACGAGGCGCTCGCCAGGGCGGAGCGCCTGGCTGGCGAACAGGCTAGGTACGAGGACTACCTGGCGGTCGCCCGCGACTGGGCCGCGAAGGTGACCGACGAGGAGGACCGATCCCTCCTGATGCAGGATCTGGACACACTCTGATCGCCAGATGGGTTCGTTCTGCTTCTGGATATCTCGGCGGCTACGATTTCAGGTGACCGGTGTCCGTGCACGGTATGGCCCATTTGCCGGAATGGAACCCGCCAGGGACACCGTGACCATTCGCACCGCGAGGTGCTGCCGGCCTTGAAGCGGGAGCGGCTTGAGCAGTATCAACTCCTGGTGTATCTCGCCGCGATAGGCTGCGGGCTGATCGTGGGCACGGCTCTGCCGAGCGCGCGCTCGGTGCTGGAAGCCGCGCTGCGTCCGGTCTTGGGTCTGCTGCTCTATGCCACGTTCACGCAGGTGCCACTCACGCACGTACGCGATGCGCTGGCTGATGGGCGATTCGTGCTGGCTGCCGTAATCGGCAACTTCCTGATTGTGCCGGTCATGGTGTATGGCGCGATGCATCTGCTGCCGGCGGACCCAGCGATTCGGTTCGGAGTGCTCCTCGTGCTCCTGGTGCCGTGCACGGATTGGTTCATCACCTTCACACACCTGGGAGGAGGCGACACCAGGCACGCCATCGCGTTCTCTCCCATCAGCCTGCTGCTTCAGGTGGTGCTGCTGCCCCTCTATTTGTGGCTCTTCCTCGGCCAGACGTTTGTGATTACGGCGGCCCGAAAGGAGATGCTGGTCTCTTTTGTCACGCTGATACTGCTGCCATTGGCGGCGGCATTTATCACGGAGCGGTGGGTTGAGCGAAGAGCTGAGCGCGGCAGATTGCTGGAGTGCCTAGCCTGGTGGCCCATTCCGCTGCTCGCCGTGGTCGTCTTCGTCATTGCGGCCACGCAGGTGTACCTGGTTGCCGATTCCTACGAAGTGCTCGGCGGCCTGCTGGTAATCTACGTCGCGTACCTGGCGGCAGCGGCCCTCGCTGCGCGTGTGCT
>CAZGLN010000119.1:7271-11713 GCA_964526545.1 uncultured Chthonomonadales bacterium | reverse complement strand
TGAAGCCGCCGGAGGTGCCGCCTACGCCCGGTCCTCGGGGACCTATTGTGCTGGCACTCGTGCGCGGCAGGGTGCGCTTACGGCCGGATGCAGTTACCGTGTTGTCTACGGTGAAGCTCCACGTCTTGGTGGCCACATTGCCTCGCCAGTCGGCGGCGGCGATGGTCACCGTATGCCTCCCGTCGCTGAGCGGCCGCACCGTCCCCGCACTCTGCGGCGCGGGCGTATCGTACTCCAGCATCGAGGTGCGCGGATCAAAGGTGAATCCAGGCGCCGAGCGCACAGAGTCCTCATCCGATATCGGCTTGCGAACCACGCTCTGCCCATCTATCAGCAGCTTCAGACTGCTCGGATCCAGTCCGGAACCCTCGTCCACTATCTTCGCTTCGAAGCGGATGGGAGGCGCTCCGTTGATCACGATGCCCATCTCGGGCAGGGTCTCCGTAATGGAGGGAGGCGTGGTATCCACGGCGTCATTGCGAAATGCCGCCAGGGAGCCATCGTCGCCGAGCACGAAGAGCGTGCCATCCGAGACAACGGGGGCCGCGGCGATATTCGCATGCGAAACGATGCTGTCCTCGCGGTTGCTCGAAGGCTGGAGCTGGTAGGACCACTTCACCGCGCCGGTGCCCGTATCCACTGCATAGACTCCCCCGCGCACGGTGGCGATGAAGACATTATCGCCGCTCACGGTGGGAGCCGCGATCACGTCATAGTCCAACTGAGGCGGGTTGCGCCACTTGCGGCGACCCGTCCGCGCATCCAGGTGGTACACCCGATGCTCGTTGCGGGTAACCACGAAGAGGCCCTGATCGTTGACGGCGGGGCTGGAGGCGATATCGCTGGGAAACTCGGCCCGCCACCGGAAGAGCAGATTGCGTGAGGTGAAGCAGAAGAGGTTGTTGCCCGCAACCACGTAGACATACTCTCCGTCGAGCACAGGCGAGGTGAAGCCCGGATTGCCGCCGAGCCGCACGCCGCCCCTCGATTTCCCCGTGGTCTGCGCAATTGCGGTCAGCACCTGGTCGTCCGTTACCACATAGACCATTCCGTTGCCCACGGCGGGCGATCCGGAAGTGGTATCGGAGAGCGCCACGCCGCCCTTCCAGTTCGGCACCTCCACTCCCGTGCGGCAGTCAATCGCCCAGAGCTTGCCATCCGCCGTACCAAAGTAGAGCACCCCCTCCGAGTAGATCGGGGAACCCGTCACCTGGCTGCGCGTATCGAAAAGCCAGCCTGGGCGACCGGTGGAAGCGTTCAGCTGGTAGAGACGGCCGTCGTCGCCGCCCACGTAGACGTAGCCATCCGCCACGGCGGGGGCTGTTCGGAAGCGCACGCCGCTGGTGGCATCCTGCGGAAACCGCCACTTGAGCGCGCCGGTCGCCGTGTCCACCGCCATGAATCGGTCGGCCGAACCGAAGAAGACGGTGTCGCCGACCACCGCGGGCGCGGACGTGTTGTAAGCATCCGGACTGGCTGTGTACTTCCAGAGGACCGTGAGGGGCAGAGTCAGGCGGTCTTCATAGGCGCCGGTCAGCCGGCTGCCGCCGCGGTACATCGCGGAATCGGCTCCTGCGCGCCAGGCAACCAGTCCCAGTACAAGAGCGGCGGAAACGAAGAGGCCGGCCGCCATGCGCAACGAAATGCGCGCCCTGGCTCGCCGGCTTCGCGTGTGGGCCATGATCCGTGGTACCCCCTTGAGAGGAACGAACGACGGCGGTGCGGGCGCCCTCGAGGGCCAGACAGCCCGCCTTCGGCTCAGTATAGCCAATGGCCTTGCGAGAGTCAAGAAAAGCTCCCTTGACGGGCGGCCTTTGGGCGGCGCGTGGCTCGCTCAGGCTCCCCGCCACACCGGCCCCCGTAGGTCGTCATCATCTCAGCACGCCGAGCAGCCGTTGCCTGGCGTCACGGATAGGCTCAAGCCTAAACGGAAGCTCCACCAACAGACACAAATCGCACGGAAATTGCCCAGGAAGCACTTGACACACACGGTAAGGACTGATAGAGTACGCACTACTTATGGGATAAGATGGTGATTTCTGTTCGTTTTGTGCACTCTGGGAAGCAGTCGTCGAGATGGCCTTCAACTCACGGCGAAGCGTCGTCCGTCATCCGCTGCGACAGCCGCACGGCCCAGGACATGCCGCAACGAAAGGAAGCAACCAATCCGTTCAGGCGGGCTTGCGGTCCTGGCGAGTGCGCTGTCCGCACATCGGGTACCGAGGAGGTGAGCAAGAGAACGAATCGATCCGCAAGGTAAGTCCCCGCTCAGCACGACCACTTCCGTTCGTAAAGGAGACTCTCGATGCTGCGATCAAGAACTGGATTTACCCTGATCGAGCTGCTCGTAGTAATCGCGATTATCGCTATTCTGGCCGCCATCCTCTTCCCGGTCTTCGCGCGCGCCAGAGAACAGGCCCGTGCCATCTCCTGCGTATCCAACATGAAGCAGATTGCGCTCGCCAACCTCATGTATGCGCAGGACTACGACGGCGCATTCCCGATGGTGGATTTCAACCTCTCCCAGGCGATCGGCGACATCTACTCCGACTGGTATCGCGGCGTGGCCGCGCCCGGCGATAACAACATGCTGGCGTATGTGCGCGACTACGGGCTGCGGACCCAGCTCAACCCTTACATCAAGACGAACCCGCTGTGGCAGTGCCCGAGCGATGTGAACGCAAGGCCCAACCTCGAACTGAACAGACGCTACACCAGCTACCTCTACCAGTTCATGGCGGCAAATGCCGGCGCGGCGGCGGTGTGGTGGGGCAGCGCGTTTCCCTCGCCCTGGCATGAATCCTCAACGACCTATCCGGCGCAGTTCAAGATGTTCAGCGAACTCGTCCCCTGGCATGACAATCAGTTCGTCTCGAACCCGTACAACTGGTATGCCTGCTGGAAGCCTGAATCGAAGATGAACTTCGCCTTCTTCGATGGCCATGTGAAGAGCTTCCCGGTGGATAGAGTACTCTGGCGGTTCTGGTGGCTGCCCGAGCCCTGCTACGACCCCATCTGGCCGCGCAAGGGCTGGCCCAATCCAGCCGACTTCCGCGACCTGGACTAGGCGGGACAGAGGAGATCGAAGGACAGGGGCCGCAGGTGAGTTGAGAGCGACTCGCGCGGCCCCTCCGCCCAACGGGAGATCAATACCCACTCCTGGCATGCGCGCAAACGGAGGCTGCCATGCGACAGTCCATCCCAACGCCTGTCTTCGTTGCTGTCATCGTGGTTGCAGTGCTCATAGCACTCTTCTTCGGCTGGCAGCGCGCGAGGCCGGGCGCCGGAGCCGATAAAACGGAGGAGATGATACAGTCTGCCTTCGGCGGCGGCAGGTCCGCTGGCGCTGGTCCGGGCGCCACGCGGCCCGTGAAAATCCCGCCTCCTCCGGGCGGCCCGGCCCCAACCGGCGGAGGACAGCCTGAGCCAGGTTCGCCTGGAGTAGGCAGACCAACCAACATCCCGCCTCCGCCGGGAGGCCAGGCGATGCCGGGCCGGTAGGCGAGCGCATTCAATGGACAGCTCCGGCGGATCCATCGAGTGAGAACATTGGAACGGCCTCGGCCAACCAGCATGACCATCCTGCTGCCTCGGCACCCGGTTTTCGCCTAAGCGCGCGTGCCGAGTGAGCCGGGAGCGGCCGAGGAAAGGAGTATTCAGCCTATGCTGTCGCGCGAGGTCCTGCGGAGCTGCTATGAGCGCGATGGGTACGTGATTGCGCGAAGCGCGCTGCCGCCCGAGCGGGCGGACGAGGCGCTCAACCACGCGATGGCCCTGCTTCGCCGCTATCCCCAAGACCGGCCCGAGAAGCTGCATCGCCGCCCGCTCTGGCTTGAAGACCCGTTCTACGTCCGTCTGGCGCGTGAACCCGGCCTGCTCGATATCGCGGAAGCGCTCCTCGGGCCCGATCTGGCGCTCTTCGCGGCGGGATACATCCTCAAGCCGCCCTCGGAGGGAGTGGCCGTGCTGTGGCACCAGGACGGCAGCTACTGGCCGCTGGAGCCGATGGAGGTCTGCACGCTGTGGGTGGCGCTCACACCCTCAACGCGCGAAAACGGGTGCATGCGCGTCATTCCCGGCACGCATACCCTGGCGCTCCAGCCGCTCTCCACGCGCACGGATGTGCCCAACCTGCTCGAGAGCGAAATGGATCCGA
This sequence comes from uncultured Chthonomonadales bacterium, assembly GCA_964526545.1. Classification (GTDB taxonomy): domain Bacteria; phylum Armatimonadota; class Chthonomonadetes; order Chthonomonadales; family CAJBBX01; genus CAZGLN01. The sequence continues at coordinate 7,557 of CAZGLN010000119.1, read as the reverse complement.
GCACGGTGGATGAGGAGCGGGCAGCGGCCACTGGACTGCGGCCGGGCGATGTCTCGGTACACCACCCGAATATCATCCACGGATCGAACGCCAATACCTCTGCAGACCAATGGCGCGTCAACCTTGTCGTGCGCGTGATCTCGGCGCACACCCGCGTTACGAACCCTGACTGGAAGGGCGTGTTCCACCTGCGCGGCGCGCGCCGCGAGGACCTCAATACCTACCTGGAGATACCGGAGCACACACCGTTGGGAGAATGATGCAGCAGAAGGGCGCCCTGCCGCTC
>CAZGLN010000119.1:0-7261 GCA_964526545.1 uncultured Chthonomonadales bacterium | reverse complement strand
AGCGCATGGCTTGCCGTGCCGCGGGCGTACCGGCCCACAGCGTCAGCAGATGAGAATCCCATCCCAGACCCTAAGGGTCGTGTCGCCTAGGCGGCATGCCGATGGACGCCGAATCGAGGGCAGCCCATCGGTTGAGAGTGTGGGGAGCATGCGCGTTGCCCTCCGCACAGGGGCAGGAGAGCGGCCACGCGCTGCGTAGAAGAACTGGCATGACGGAGCACGATCCATGGTGATGGCAATGTGCATGACTCTCGGTCTCCTCGGCTCCCAGCCGGCCGAAGATCTCCCCGCGGCCAACCGGTTCTCCACCGTCGGCCTCTACGTGTGGAAGGGCTCGCCCGACCAGCACGCCTTCTGGAAGGCTTGCGGCATCAATACGCTCCAGTACTGCGATACCCACTGGTACTACCGGCCGGACCTGCTAGACGACTACTACCGCAAGCTCGCATCCTCGATAGAGGAGGCCCGCGCGGATGGCTTCCATGTGAATGTGCTCCTCTTGAGCAACATCGCGCAGTGGAAGGGACCTGCGGAGCACGAACCCACGGGAATGGGCGTGCTCTTCGACCCGCGCGACTCGCAGGCCCTAACAGAGCGGCTTGCGGCGATACGGCGCGGGGTGCGGGAGCTCCGTCGCGCCCATAGCTTCACCTTCTTCGCGGGCGATCCTGGCGGAAGCATTGGCGCCGCGTTCGGTCCCCTGCCCATGGAAGAGTGGCTGCGGATGGCCCGCCTGGTGCGCGAGATTGTGCGCGAGGAAGCGCCAGAGGCCGAGTTCAATGTGAACCCCTGGGCCATCGCCTACTGGCAGTACCCCGGCGTCTCCTGCGAGCTGTCGGAATGGTGGATTCGTGAAGCCGAACTGATTAGACGGACCCTGAACGCCCCAGACCTCCTGGGTCCGGATACCGGCGTGGAGCTTCCCGGTCACGGCTACTACCGCGCGATGGCCCTGCGTGTGTGCGCGCGCGACGGCGTGCCTCCCGACCTTGTGCCGACGGAGGAGGAGGTGAGGGAACTGAAGCGCAGGGGCGTGCGCCGGATAATTGGGTGGCCCTACTTCCTCCTGGACGAGGCGGACGATGGCGACGTAGGACCGGAGGGGCAGCTCGTACCCGGAGTGCAGATCGAGACGCGCTACATCCATCGCCTTGTGGCGCGCATGCGCGCGCTTGGCATGACCGGCATCATAGGCAACTGGACCCACGAAGGCCACCGGTACAAGGCGCTCAACACGTACGCCTTTGGCCGGTTCTGCCGCGACCCGCGCGCCACGCCGGAAAGAGTGATCGAGGAGTACGCCCGCTGCATCGCCGACGATTACACCTGGCGAGACCTCGCCCAGGTCCTGCGCTTCATCGAGGGCCACAGCAACTGGGACCGCAAACTGCCGGAAATGCACCGGCTGCCCCCGCTGGCGTGCACCCTGAAGAGCGTGGAGGAAGCGCGCGAAGCGCTCGAGCGAGTGAAGCCGCGCGCCAGGCCCCGATTCGCACTGCCCGAACCGCCCCAGGACTATCTCAGGCGGCTCGCCGCCAGACTGGACAATCTCGCGGCCCGGGCTGCCTCGCCGAAGGGGGAAGGCAGGTGAGGACACGTACCAGAAGCGCTGGAGCCCGGCAGGCCGTGTGTCGGAACGCCACGGCCCGCCTCCATTGCTCGGGACAGCAGGACACCGCTCTCCTCTGGTCTTCCGCATGAACGCGATGCCCGCGCCGCCCACCGCGAGCAAGACGCCCATGGAGCCCCTCCAGCCCCTGTGCGATCCATCGCGGCCGCCATGGGAGATACGTTTCGAGGATGCCTCGCATCAGGTCCTCTCCGTCATGCCCGGCGAGTCAGCCGCAACCTTCCTCGATCCGCTGCTCGGGGCGCCCGTGGCATGGGAGCAGGACGTTTACTGCCCCACCTGCACGCTCTACAACGGGCGTATCATGGCGGTGTACCGCGCCTACGGCGCGGACGAGCAGTGGCGCATGGGGCTCGCCTGGAGCGACGACGGGCGCACGTTTCAGAGGCAGCCCGAGCCCGTGTTCTATGCGCTTCCGGGCAACCCGCTTGTTGAGAGCGTCCGGCGTGATCCCGAGCGGAGCGTCTCTTATGGAGATTCGCGCATCGTGGCCCGCGAGGACGGGGTGTACGTACTCCTCTTCAACGTGTTTCAGCACATCGCCCATCCAAATCAGGAACTAGCCGTCGCGACCACGCGCGACTTCGTCCACTGGACCATGCACGGCCGCGCTTTCGCGGGGCTGGCGGCCAGCGATCAGGAGGTTATTCCGGAGAAGGCGCCCTGGCGTCTACCGCATCCGGCGGTCGTAACGCGCCTGGCAGGCGGCCGGCTCGTGGCTGCGCGCATCGGAGGCAGGTACTGGATGTATCTCAACTGCCTCTCGACCATCGGGCCGCCCTGCCTCTGCGCCGCCACGTCCGACGATCTGATTCGCTGGGAGTTAGTGCGCGGCCCGGAGGGTTCCCTGCTCCACCCGATGCCGCTGCGCCCTGGCCGATTCGACAGCTTCTATGTGGACACGACGGCGGCTGTCCTCCGTCACGACGGCATCCTCCTCATATATAACGGCATCAACGACGACCCCGCCGCGAACGGCGATCCGCGCTTGTCTCGTTACGCGCACTATCCCGCCCAGGCGCTCTTCGATGCCGCCGATCCCACGCGTCTCCTGGCGCGAAGCGAAACGCCGTTCCGCGGCGCGGATCCGGCGCTGGAGGCACTGCCGCGCGTCTTCTGGCATGCGCCGCTCTATGAGTCATGGTCGCTGGTCCCGCACCGTGGCGAGCTGCTCCTCTACTGGAATCACGGTTTCGGGCGGAGGTCCGTTGGGCTGTGGAAGGCGGACCTTGCTGGCTCGGGCCTTCTGGATGACACGGCGGAAGAGCGGTAGATGCGCAGCCAGGCCCGCATCCGCAGCCTGCTGATCAGGAGTAACCAGCAAAACTGCTGCGTGTTGGACGGCGCGGCCGAGCCGGACCTGCTCTTGTATTCCCAAACCTTCGAGAACTGGGGCGAGACGCGCGCGGGAGCAACGGTATGACGGCGCTCCTCGTGCTTGTATGGCTCGCCCTGGCTCCGCAGGGGGCCGAAGACATTGCCCGTTGGACCGCGGGCGAGCCGCCTGTGGAACAGAACATCCGTCTGGTTCGTTCGGCGCCGGTGGATGGCGATCCCCGATCCGAGGTCCACCTTGCCGTGCCCTGCCTCCGCACGGACTCCGCCTCAAACAACGGCTACATCTACTTCGACGTCAGCCGGCAGTGGCTCCGCCGCCACGGCCACCCTCCCTATCGCGTCGAGCTCACGGTCGAGTACCTTGACGAAGGGACGGACTCGCTGGCCGTCCAGTACGACGCGATAGGCGCCGGGCTGGAAGCCAACTTCCGCGAGACCGCATGGCGCAAGACCGGAACCGGCCGGTGGCTCACACGTACACTGGAGCTGCCTGACGCCGAATTCTCCAATGCGCAGCAGGGCCAGGCCGACTTTCGGATTGCAGCCGGCATGGACGGCGACGAACGCATTGCCGGCGTGGTGCTGAGGGTGCTCTCCGCAAGCCCGCGCCCGCCGCGACGCCCGCCGTTGCCCCCGCCGGAGTTCTCGAAGGTTCATGAGCGGGCAATCGCCATCCGCCGCGTTGAGCTGCTCCTCGCCCGCACTCCCAATGCGGCCGAGCGCATCGCCATTGAACGCCTGAGGACCCGACTCTCGCTTGTCGGCGCTCGCGAGGGCGAAGCACGATCATCCTCGCGGACCGGCGCGGCAAGGCTGGTGATCGGCCGCTGGAATCGAGCTCTGGCGGCGCGCTATCCGCGTACCGCGCGCCTCATTGACCGGCTTGGCCGTGAGAAGCCATCCTTCCGCCGCCGCGACGGCTACGTGCTCTGCCTGGAGCGTGGCGGGGGCTCGCCAGTGGTCTGCGCGGTGGCGCTGGAATCGCCTGGGGCGGCTTTTGCCGTTGGCCGCCTGCACTCCACCGCAACGCGTGGAGCCCGGGGTCCCCTCCTTTATCTTCCGCAAACCGACGGAGTGGAAGCCCCCGCGTTCGACCGTCGGGAGCTCTACCTCAACATCGGCTACGGGTTGGCGCGACCCGGCATCACGGTTGAATCGTGGACTCTGAAAGATTGGAAACGCTATATTGACGCCCTCGTCCTGGCGCGCTACAACGCATGGTCCTTCTTCCTCTGGTCCGATAGCGGCATGATTCACCCCGTCGCCAGAGCCAACCGCGCGCTCAACCTCAAGCTCCACGCCACGCTGCGCCACGCCATCGCCTATGCGCAGCGACGCGGCATGCGCGTGGGAATGCAGTTTGTGCCGAGTATGCTGCCGATAGAGGTATGGAATGCGCACCCCGAACTGCGCGCGCAGTTGGAATACCACTATCCGGGGACAGTATGCCCCTCGCGGCCGGAGAGCATGCAGTGGATGCGGGAGGTCCACGGCATGCAGCTGCGCTGGTTCCGTAACGTGGATTTCGTCTCCCTCTGGTTCTACGATGTAGGCGGCTGCTTCTGCGAAACCTGCCGTGTACCCGCGAGGCAGCTCCAGTCCCTCCACGAGCAGGTGCGCACCTTCGCCACGATGTGGCGCGAAATCAACCCCAGGGCGGGTTTCCAGGTGATGGCATGGGCCATCTGGCGGTACGAACAGAAACACAACTACCGCATTCGCGGGCAGTTTGTCGAGGAGACACGCCAGTGGTTTGCCGAGCGCGGCTGGCCCCTCACCATGGCAGACGGCATCTACGTGGATGCCGGCTGCACGCCGCTCTTCCCTCACTTCCGGGCTGCGCGCCTCCCGGCGGCCTCCTTCCTCTACCAGACCAACATCGAGACCGGCCAGCCGTTTCCCTTGCTCCTCACCCGCTACCTTGCGCGCTGGCTGCCTGCCTCGCTGCGGGCGGGCGCCACGAGCGCCTTCCTGATGCGCATGGAGGCGGGCACCAAGCTTGCAGATGACTGCGTGGCGGGCGCCTACCTGTGGAATCCCGGCATTGCCGCGGAGAGCGCGCTGCGGGATTGCGCCCGGAGGATGACTGCGGATGAGAGGGCCGGCCGCCACGCGTGGGAGGCGCTGAAGCGCATGGACGACTTTGCCTGGTTCGGATATGCCGGTGGGGCGGCCACCCAGGAGAACGGCCGTACAATCGAACGGCTGGCCCGCCTCGCTGTGGACTACGCTCCCCACGCCATCCGCCCGGACCTGGAGTGGCTGCGCGTGAGCGGCGCGGCCTACGCCATCCTGGGAGCCGCGGCCGAGGCTCGGGAGGAGGAGGACCAGGCGGCGATCGCCTCGTTGGACGCGCGGTTCGCTGCACTCATGCGCGGTTCCCCGCTCGTTCGCCATCAGGCCGATGGGGCACCGTACTGGCGGGACCTGTTCCGAACCGCGCTTGTTCGTTACTTTCACAGCGGCTGGGCCGCATACCATTTCTAGAGAGGAGTCCCCTATCATGAGCCGCGGTCAAGATTTACAGGAAACCAAGATGATCGGCATGTATGTGCATCAGCACTGGCCATACAACCGACCCTACTGCGCGCGCACGTGGACGGAGGCGGACTGGCGGGGCTACGCGGACGGCCTGACGAAGCTGGGCTACAACACCATCCTCTTCTGGCCCATCCTCGAGATCATCCCGGACCCGCCCACGCCCAGCGATGTGGCCAGCCTGGAGAAGCATGGGCGCGTTGTCGAGATGCTCCAGCGCGACTTCGGCATGCGCGTCTACATCGCCCTCTGCCCGAATGTGGTGCCGGACGACGCCGAGGCGCGCAAGGCGCCCGTGGAGAAGCGACACTTCTTCTATTGCGACCGCCGCGTGAATCCCGCCGATCCCGCCGCGATGGACGACATGCTGCGACGGCGCGCCAGGCTGCTCGGGTACCTGCGAAGCGCTGACGGAGTCTGCATCATCGATTCAGACCCGGGCGGCTACGTCGGCTCCACCAACCAGGAGTTCGTGGATCTTCTGGTGGCGCACCGAAGAATGTTGGATGCACTTCGGCCGGGCATCGAGATTGTCTACTGGATGCACGCCGGCTGGCTGGGATACAACCGTTTCTACCAGACCGGAGTACTCACGTTCTCCACCGATGAGGAGAACCTGGATGTACTGACCCGATTGATGCGGGCCGCGCCCGAGCCATGGGGCCTTGCGAACGGCCTCCATCTCGCGGAGCAGCTCGGAATCGCCGACCGAGTCATTAGCTACAACTACGGCCGCATCGAGGGCGAGCCCTCGTTTCCGCTTACGAACTTCGGTGGGAACTACGCTTGGGAAGGCGGCGCCGCACCGGGTCCCCGCGGCGTAATGGGCAACGCCCAGACCCACTGCGTGCAGCTCCCCAATACCTTCGCATTCGCCCGGGGCGCGCTGGGCCAACCCGTGGCGGAGTCCGACTATGTGGATTTCGCCGACCGGGTGCTGCCCGGCCTGGGGCCCGCAGTCGTTCAGGCCTGGACCGCGCTCGCCGGCGAGGAGCCGTCCGAAATGCGGACAAACGCCGAGGCCATGCAGGCCGCCTCCTTCCGCGAGCACCCAGGCGGACCGCTTGCCGGCCTCCTCTTCGGCAGCGCGAGCCGGTTCCTGAGCGACCTGGCCATGATGCTTCGCATGCGCGCGGCCTACGTGGAGCTCAAGGATCCAAACACCCCGCCCGACAGGGCCCGCGTTCGCGCCTTCGCCGAGACCGCCGGCGCATGGCAAGCCGCGCATGGTTACGAGAACTCCTGGTGGTGGCCGGACCTGGAGGAGACGCTGCGCCGCATCGGCTCGCCGGAAGTCAACGCCGTGCTGGACACACAGATGAGGCCGTTCGACGATCCTGGCCCGCTGGATGTTACACCCTTCGAATATGTGGCCAATCATCTTCGGAATGCCGAAAGCTACACGCCCCGCCTGCTCGCTGCACTGCGCCAGGCAGCGGGCCTGTAGGCTGAAGAGAGAAGCCCATGAGGACCGGATGGCGCGTTGCCGCGTACTTGGCGGCCGTGATGGCGCTTACGCCCATCGGCCTGCAAGCCGAGCCGCAGGGACCAAAAGGAGCTGGAGCCATGCCTGCCCGCTTCATTCCAATCGAAGGCCTCACCGTGGCGTTGGCTCCAGAACCGACCGAGCCGGAGCTGCTGGCCGCATCGCGATTGGTGCGCGAAGTGCGGCGCATCGCTGGAGTTACGCTGCCCATCCTGAGCAGCGGAGAGCCGAAGCGGCCGGCCCTTCTGCTGGGCAACCGCGCCTCATTG
>CAZGLN010000118.1:0-11713 GCA_964526545.1 uncultured Chthonomonadales bacterium | reverse complement strand
CACGGCCGGCCTTCCGAGCAGGTAGAGGATGCGGGAGATGTGGTAGACCCCCATGTCGAAGAGGGCACCGCCCGCCGCTGTCTCCTTGCGCACGAAGGATGCCGTGCCGTAGCCATCTACATAGGGACGGCCGCGGCGCCGGAAGCCGGTGCTGCGCGCATGGTAGAGCTCGCCGAGGTGGCCATCCGCAATCAGCCGATTGGCGATTTTGGTCTCCTTGCTGAAGAGAAGCGCGAGCTGGATGCTGAGCATCCTGCCCGTGCGTCGGGCGGCATCCACCATGGCCTTGCCGTCCGCGTAGGAGCCCGCGATGGGCTTTTCGCAGTAGCAGTTCTTGCCGCTCTCCAGCACGGCGATGGATACCGGCGCGTGAAAGTTGTTGTGCAGGCAGACATCCACCGCATCGAGATCGTCACGGGCCAGCAGGGCGCGGAAATCGGTGTAGGTATGCGGGATGTTGAACTCCCTGGCCACCCTCTCGACCTCGGCCTGGTCCACATCGCAGGCCGCTACCAGCTCGACTCCGGGAATCTCCTGGTAAGCCCTGAGGTGGCTCTTGCCGATCTGGCCGGTGCCGATGATGCCTATGCGTACTGTCTTCATTGGGAGAGACTCCAGTGCAATGGGTTGGGGTGTGCGTCTGCAGTCTGGACGGGCACAAGCTAAATGCCCGGCCCTGCCGTCAACAGGATATTCGCCGCGCGGCGCCGGCAGCCCTACCGTCCATACCCGGGCGCGTTGGCGATATTGGGATAGCGGTAGGTTATCTCCGGCACGCCAAGCAGCAGACGATTCACCAGCTCCACCCCCTGCATCACGCTGTGATCCTGGTTAGAGACTTCGTACTTCCATCCGCCGAAGCGTCCCCGGGCGTAGATGCGCAACGGCTCGAGCACGGAGTGCGCCGCGGCCAGCGCCTCGTCACGGCCGAGCGCGGGCGTGGGATAGCCATGCTCCGTGGCGAAGGTCCAGATAGAGCAGACCTGGTCGCGGCTCTCGATAAGTCGGGTCGCCAGCATGCCGTTCAGGACGTCGTGCACCAGGCAGTGGTCCTTCACGGGTCTCCGTGGCGAGCTCGCGACTTCCGCCATGAGTGACCAATGGCGGTTTATGTCCGGCACATTGTTGGGCGAGTAGTTGGAGAAGAGCGTAACGCGGTAGAACGGGCAGTTGCATTCAGGGAAGTACATCCAGCACTTTGTTTGTAGATGGGGCGGCGGCTGGCCCTCCAATCCCACCCCAATGACGTAAGTGGAGGAGTAGCGGAGCCGGCGGGCTGCCTCCTTGAGCGCTTCGATGCCCAAAGAATGGGCCAGGTTGTCCAGGGGAATAGTCGTGAGAAGTGCGTCGTACTCCTCGGTGCTTCCATCCGCGAAGTGCACCTTTCTGCTCTGGGCATCAATTTCCACGGCACAGCGATTGAGGTGGATGCGCTCGCGACCCACCAGATCGGCTACGGCCTCCCAAATCGCGCCGGTACCTCCGCGAAGCGGGAAGCGGAACTGGTTGTTGGGCCCCCAGGATACGTCGTCACGGTTCTCGCGCATGTTGCGCTCGATGCGCTCAAGGTCCGGCACGGCCACGCGCTCGCCTACCCAGGCATAGTCCAGCTCCTCCGGCGGGTAGGCCCAGACCTTGGCGTTGTAGGGACGCAGGAAGACCTCCGCGAGGCCCTTGCCGAAGGACGCATCTATCCACTCGCCGAAGTTGGCCGGGCGCTCGATGCGCGGAGCACTTCGAAGGGCCTTCAGACCCTGCAGGCAGCGCGCGGCGGTGGCGGGCGTGAGCCGATGGAGGTTGTTCTGCAGAGGATAGGGTACGAAGCGTTCCTCGATCCATATCCAGGACTCGCGATTGTGCAGCAGCCAATTGTCCCCGAGAGCGAGATCCATCAACGCGTCGAAGTAGGCGTAGTGCGAGAACTGGACGTGCCCTCCAATGTCCCAGGTGAAGCCGTGGGCATCCGTATAGGAGCGCGCCAGGCCGCCCACGCGATCCGCCGAGTCCACTACCAGGAAGGCTTCGTGACCGAGTTCGCGCAGGCGGAAAGCCGCCCCGAGCCCGGTAGGTCCCGCGCCCAGGATAAGCAGACGCTCATCGGGATGGAGCGAGCGAGTCAGCATGCATTCCACTCCGATCGGGACGGGCGGCAGGCGAGAGTCTGGCGGGCCGCGCGGAAGGCGGCGCGCCACATCTTCCAGCGCATGAGGGAGACCCTGCCCGTGCGGCGGCCGCTGTGGGGCACCGGCACGTTCAGTATGCGGCAGCCCCAGCGAGCAAATACCCCGCTGATAATCACATTGGGGGCGAAGGTATCGGCCGGAATCTGCGCGACAATCGGCCGTAACAGAGAGGAGCGCATGAGCCGGTAGGGAGTGTTGACATCCGCCACACCGGGACCGAAGAGAAGGCGCACCATTACGCGCGAGACAGCGGAGATAATCTTGCGCGCGAGCGGCTGCGATCGGCCCATGCGCACGCCGAAGAGAGCATCGTAGGCATTGTGTTGATCCCACAGGTCACGGAACGCCGTGGCAGGCATCTCGCCGTCGCTGTCTGTCTGGAACACCCACTCCGCCATCCGGACCGCTTCTCGATACCCATGAAGAATGGTGGGCCCGTGCCCGCTATTGGGCTTGTTGATCACTTGCAGGCCCGGCAGATCGGCGAGTGATGCCAGCTCTTCGGCCGTGCGGTCCGTTGAGCCGTCATTGAGGACGAGCATGGCAAAGCGCGCTCCCGTACTGGTAAGGACGGAGTGCCATTCCTGCACTACCTGGCTGATGCACTCCTCCTCGTTGTACACGGGCATCACGAGAACCAGGTCAAGTGGAGATTGCTCGCTCAATGTTGCACCTGCTTCCTGCTTCGTCGTTCGTACAACTTCAGACCAATAGCAGTATCGTGCTCCACAACATGGTACATGTCGCGTACCATTCGGTTCAACTCAGGCACTCTCTCCAATGGGAACCAACGATACCGATGCAGAATGTACCGGCCGTCATATTCGCGCATGTGTGACAGTGTCTCGCGGTAAACAGATGTGCTTCCGATGTCCGCGCTCTGGACCGCCCGCTGCACCGGCAATGGGAAGAAATAACGGCTCCAGGACTGGACGCCAAGGGCATATGCCGCCGGGCCGTTCTCGAGGTAGAGCAAGCTGGACTCACGGTCTAGCCGATGATCCTGAACCCACATAGGCGGCACATCGTGTTTGGGGCTGGCGCTGAACAGAGACTCCGGTACCCGACCCACCTGGTAGCCCGCAAGTGCTGAAGCTGCCAGGAGAGTGCACGCGGCGGACAACGAGCCGGCCCTCGACGAGCACACTGTGTTCCAGGCGGTCCAGGCGGCGGGCACAAGAGGCAAGAACCAATTGAACGGCTGTGCCCCAATGGAGAGCATGATTGCTATCCCGCCAAACAACAGGGCGGACCTGCGACTTGCCGTGGCCAGGCCTGTTAAAGTGGCCCAATGGGCATAGAGCGCCAGGGAGACAGCTGCCGGAATCCATAGCAGGAGGAAGTGGTACGCAAGGTCCATCCGCTGGATGAGCGCACCGGCCAGACCGATCGCCCAGCACGCGGCCAGGCAAAGCCCTGCACGATGCCCTATGGGTATGCGGAACAACAAGAGGACACATAACGCGGCAATGCCGAGCTTTACGACAGCCAAGCCGTTGGAGGTCGAGGTCAGAAAGCCGCTCAGCTTGCCATAGGCGTCCATCACCCAACTGCCACCCGAGCTGCCCTGCCATATGGCGGCGTTGCGTAGATCCCGCAACTCTTGAGGGAACACCAAGAGCGCGAGGAGGATGATCGCGCACATGCCCGCGGCTGCGCCGGCCAGGCTTGGAGCCAGAGATGGCCTCGCATTGGGCCGGAGCGCCAGGAGCAGGAGAACCACCTGCACCGCGATGAGCCCGGTAATTGCCTTCAGTGTGACGGCCAGAGCGAGCAGGACTCCCGCCGCAAAGCGCGCGCCCGTCTCGGCTCGCAAGGCGAGCGCCGTCGCCGGCATCGCAAGCAGCAGCGCCGAGTGCTCTGCCTGCATGAGATGCCAGTTGTTCATGCCGAAGAATGCCAATCCCAGAAAGGCGAAGGCCGTGGGCTGACTAATGCCGCAGTTGGTCAATCGGTCTCTGGCCAACCGGACAGTGAGCAGGAGGATGCCACCGGCCAGCAGGGAGTAGAGAAGACGGAAGACAGGCTCAAAGAGGCGCTTGTTCTCATAGGGCGCAATGGATGTTGCGGACCGATAGAGCGCGCGCCAGAGGATGCGATGACCGAGCGGCTTCAGCTCCCATGCCGCATAGACATTCCAGGGGAATGGGCCGTGAAAATCGGCCTGTCGCGCGGCTGCCATGAAAACCTTCGGATCGGTCATGGGCCGATGCACGATGCCGATGCCCGCCATCGCCGTTACCACCAGTATGGCGGCGAGCCAATGGAGCGCCAGCCGCCGCGTATTTGGCGCGGCAACAGGCGCTGGCTTCTCCACCGCGCAGACTGGCAGTGTGGCTTGGATGTGGTCCATGGCTCAGGAGCCGCGCAGGCGGCAAACGCGTATTGCGTGATGGATCGTGCGGAGGACTGTCGCAGGAATACTCGCGCTACTGAATTGGCGCTGGGTGCGCGTTGTTCCTTCTCATTGTGGATGGACATCGCGCCAATATGGGCTAGCCTATGCTGCCAACTCATCCGAGTGGTTCCTGCTGCCGCGCATACAGGGCGAATCCGCACTCCTCATCACGTGCAACCAGGCGATACCGTTCGCGGATCATGGCATCCAGCTCGGGCACCTTCGGCAGGGGCAGCCACCTGAAGTGGTGCACAATGTATCGTCCTTCATACTGCAAAATGCGAGCCAGGGTCTCCTGTGTGACAGGAAGTTTCAACAGCAGCTTGCGATGGGTTGCTCGCTGAATGGGCAGGGGGAAGAAGTAACGGCACCACGACCGCGCACCAATCGCGTAGGCGGCATATCCTGCATCGAGATAGAGTATTTCGGGCTCCTGGTGCAGTTGGAACTGGTGATTCCACTCCGCGAAGAGCTCGCGGACTGGCAGGGGCCTGCGGATCTGTTCAGGGACATTTGGGACTGACCACCCTGCCAGCGCGGTCGCTACCAATAGTGCGCAGAAGGCGGGGAACGCGGCAGCATGACGAGGACGGGCAGAGACCCAGGTCAGCCAACCGAGGGGCACGAATGGTATGAGCCACCAGAAGGGCCGTGCTCCCACGGAGAGCGCAAGAAGCAGCAAGCCAAATGCCACGCCCTCCCTGCGCAGACGTGACGCGTCCGGAGCGGCATTCCAACGGACCAGCAGTACTCCTGCACAAGCGGCCGCGGGCAACCAGAGCAGCAGAAACTGGTATCCGAAGAGGTGGCGCTGGCTGAGCAGTCCCGCTAGTCCCATGATCCAGCTCGCCCCAATCAGAGCGGCCGAGCGGCGACCGATGCGGCTGCGAAAGAGCAGAAGGGCAAGCGCAGCCGCCATCCCGAGCTTAGTCACCGCGATCCCATTGGCGGTGGATGTGAGGAATGCCCACAGCCGTGGTGCGATGATTTCCATCCGAAGCTGGTCGGCGCCTTGCCAGGCAGCGGCATTGCGCAGATCCTGAATCTCGCGCGGAAAGACGTAAACGGCTGCAATCGCGACGACCACAAGACCGGCTGCCAGGCCAGCGACAGTCGGCAGTAAGGAGGGCCTGCGCTCGCGCGGCAGCGCCGCCGCAAGCAGCAGCACCTGCGGCGCCAGCACGATGGTGACCCCCTTCAGCGTTACGAGCAGCGACAAGAGAACACCCGCGGCGAAGCGCGCGCCAATCTCGGGGCGTAGCGACAGTGCCGCCGCAGGGATTGCCAACAACAGGGCGGAATGCTCCGCCTGCATCAGCGCCCAGTTGTTCATCCCGAAGAAGGCGAGGCCCAGGAAGGCGAATGCCGCCGGCGGCGAGATGCCCACATGCCGCAAAGGCGCCCGCGCAAGCCGAATGGAGACGAGTATGACGAGAATCGAAAGCAAGGAGTAGAGCAGCCGGATAGTCGGCTCGAAGAGGACCTTATCCTCATATGGAGCAATGAGAGTGCTCGCGCGGTACAGGAGACGCCACAGGATGCGGTGGCCGAGCGGCTTCAGCTCCCACGCTTCGTAGACGTTGCCGGGGAAGGCTCCATAGTAATCGGCCTGCCGCCCCGCCGCAATGAAGGCCGCCACATCGCCGGAGGGCCGCTGAACCGTCCAAAAGAGTGACAAGGCAGCCACGGCAAGGCAAGCCGCGGTCCAGGCCGCCCGTCCACGGGCATGTATCCGGCTTCTGGCACTCTCTCGTATCGCAATATGAACAGCCATTTGCTCGATTATCGGATGCAGGCGGCATGCCAAGCAGTACGGAAGTCCAGAGCGGACTCCTCCTTATCCGTGGCTCCGGGACTGCTGCTTGTTGCGCGGGTCAGTCCAGTGTCGTCAGGATTGGAGAGCACCGCCAGAGAAGCACTCTTCTCTGTTCCGCGTCACGCCGTGAGGTAGAGTCCTTCTGGCAACGTGCCTTCGGAAAGGGCCGTAAACTGCATGAGTTCACCTGCCAAACCGGATGGCTCCGGCAAGCCGCTCAGCCCAACCGTGCGCGCGCTCGGCGCGGTAAGCCTCTTCACCGATATCTCGAGCGAGATGGTGTATCCCGTAACGCCGCTGCTACTGACCCAGGTGCTGCGCGCCCCAGCGTGGACGGTCGGAGTCATCGAGGGTATCGCGGAGAGTACGGCCAGTCTGCTGAAGATCTATTCCGGCTGGCTTTCGGACCGGATGGGCGCGCGCAAGCCGCTCACCCTCCTGGGCTACCTGTTTGGGGCTGTCAGCAAGCCCTTCATGGGAATCGCGGGATCCTGGCCGCAGGTGCTCGGCGCGCGCTTTTTGGACCGTACGGGCAAGGGTCTCCGAACCGCACCTCGCGACGCGCTCATCGCCGAATCGAGCGAGCAGGACCATCGCGGCAGGGCCTTCGGATTTCACAGAGCCATGGATACCACCGGCGCGGTGGTGGGTCCGCTCCTGGGCTACTGGTACCTGCGCACCCACCCGCACCATATCCGCAACCTCTACTGGATTGCGTTTCTGCCCGGTCTGCTCGCGGTACTGATTCTGTGGCTCTTCGTCAAAGAGAAGCGCGCGCGGAAGGTGAGCGAGCCAGAGGGCGTCACCCCGCCGAGTTTCTCCTTTAAGGGCCTCTCGCCAGAGTACCGGCGCTATCTCTTCGCAATAGGTGTCTTCAGCATCGGCAACTCCTCGGACGCTTTTCTGCTCATGCGCTCGGCCGATTTAGGAGTTGGCGCGGACAGCCTGCTGCTCCTCTATGCCCTGTTCAACACGGTGGAGGCGGCGTTCAGCTACAAGGCGGGCAGCGTTTCGGATCGCGTGGGCAGGCGCCCGATGCTGGTGGCGGGACTTGTCGCGTTTGCGCTGGTCTATCTCGGTTTTGCGGTCGCGCGCGGCCCGGCCTGGGTGTGGCCGCTCTTCGTGGCATACGGCCTCTACTACACGCTTACCGGCGGGGTGCAGAGGGCCTATGCGGCGGATCTGGCGAATCCGGAGCGTCGCGGGACCGAGATTGGCGCGTTCCACATGCTTGTGGGCCTGCTGGCTCTGCCAGCGAGCATCTTGGCCGGCCAGCTCTACGACCACGTGTCGCAGGCCGCGCCCTTCTTGCTTGGCGCCGTGTGCGCGGGTGCGGCAGCGCTGCTCCTGCTGAGAAGCGGCCGCCAAGTAGCCATTCCCGTCGAGCGAAAGGATTAGTATGGAGAACGGAAAGATCGCGGTGGTTACGGGCGCGAGCAGCGGCATTGGCGAGGCCACCGCCCGGCGACTTGCGGGTGCCGGCTATCGCGTGTGGGTTGGCGCGCGTCGGCTGGAGCGCCTGCGGGATCTCGCCGAGGAGATCGGCGGGGTGGCCCACCTTCTCGATGTAACGGAGGAGGCCTCCGTGCGTGCCTTCGCCGCCGCCCTGCCGGAGGAGGTACACCTGCTTGTGAACAACGCGGGCGGCGCGCTCGGCCTGGAGCCGGTCGCGGAGGCCGTGGACGCGCACTGGGAGACCATGTACCGCACGAACGTGCTGGGACTTATGCGGATGACTCGCGCTCTGCTGCCCAGGCTGCTCGCCGGCAGGGGGCACATCGTGAACGTCACTTCCATCGCGGGGCGCGAGACGTATCCGGGCGGCGCGGGCTACACGGCAGCCAAGCACGCAGCCAGAGCCGTTACGGAGACGCTGCGGCTCGAGCTCAACGGCACGCCGATTCGCGTGACCGATGTTGCGCCCGGGCTCGTGGAGACCGAGTTCAGCCTCGTGCGCTTCGATGGCGACTCCGAGCGGGCGAAGCGGGTGTACGAAGGCATGACTCCCCTCACCGCGGACGATGTGGCCGATTGCATCGCATGGGCTGCCACCCGGCCGCCGCACGTCAACATTGATGAGATTGTGGTGAAGCCGGTGGCGCAGGCGCGCGCAACGGTGGTCGCCCGCCACGCCGGGCTCTAGCAATACGATGTCCGTTCGCACGCGCGTGGTTCGTGTAGACAGCCTCGCTCCTGAAACGGAGATCCTGGAAGAAGCGGCGGAAGTTCTTCGGCGTGGCGGGCTGGTTGCCTTCCCGACGGAGACGGTCTACGGCCTCGGCGCCAACGCGCTGGACGAACGGGCGGTACGGAGGCTCTTTGAAGCCAAGGGACGGCCTCCGAGCAATCCCGTCATCGTGCACGTTGCCTCGGCGGCCTCCGCCCGGGCTCTGACTACTGACTGGACGGAGGCGGCAGAGCGGCTTTCGGGGCTCTTCTGGCCCGGGCCGCTCACTCTGGTGCTTCCGCGCGCGCCGCGAATACCGGATCTGGTAACCGCGGGTGGGCCCACAGTGGGACTGCGCATGCCCGCCCATCCCGTGGCGCTCGCGCTGTTACAGAGAGCAGACGTGCCTGTTGCCGCTCCCAGCGCGAATCGCTCCAGCACCGTATCGCCCACCACGGCGGAACACGTTCGCCGCAGTCTGGAAGGGCGCATCGAGCTCATCCTGGATGCAGGCCCGACGCAGCGGGGCATCGAGTCAACCGTGGTGGATATCACCGTTACTCCTCCACGCATCTTGCGCCCCGGGCCCATCACGCAGCTCGAGCTGGCGGAGGTAATTGGAGCGGCCTCGATGGATGACGAGGTGGAGCGCGGACCCGCGCGGTCGCCTGGAAGAGTCGGCAGGCACTATGCGCCGAATGCGCGCCTGGAGATCGTGGCCGCCGGGGGGCTGGAGCGCGCACAGGCGCTGGCGGAGGAGGGCATGCGGGTGGGCTGGCTCGCCCTGCGGAAGACACCAGACCATGTGGTGGAGAGCGTGGAGGTCCGCCGAATGCCGGAGGACCCGCGATCCTACTCCGCGCTCCTCTACGCGACCCTGCATGACCTGGACGCGCTCGGTGTGCAGTGCATCGTGGTGGATGAACCGCCCGCCGAGGAAGCGTGGGCTGCCGTGCGCGATAGACTGCGGCGCGCGGCGCAATCCCCTACAGATCCAGAGTGAGCCCATCGTACGCCAGCTCCACGCCGGCGGGCAGCTGGGCGTTCACCACGTCGTGGTCGAAGTCGTGCGACAGATGCGTGAAGTAGGCGCGTTCCGGGCGCAGCTCGCGCACTACTTCCAGCGCCTCGCTCAGGCAGAAGTGTGTAGCGTGCGGGCTCAGGCGGACAGCGTCTAATATGAGCGTATGCACTCCCCGCAGCCGTTCCCAAGAATCCGGCGGTATCTGGCTGACATCTGTCACATACGCGAAGTCCTCGAACCGGTAGGCCAGCACGGGCAGGTCGCCGTGGAGCACGGGAAACGCCTGTATGCGCAGGCCGTGAAGCTCCATTGCAGGGGGCATTTCGTGGAGTGCTATTCGCGGCTTTCCGCCGCCCTCCTGCGTGGCAGTGAAGATGTAGCGGTAGATGCGCCGAACATCCTCCAGCGACGCGGCATCGCCGTAGACGGATATCTCCCGACCCGAGAGATCGTTAAAGCGGCGAAGATCGTCCAGGCCGAAGATATGGTCGGCGTGTGTGTGGGTGAGGAAGACGGCATCCACGCGAGCGAGGCCGAAGGTGAGCGCCTGCAGCCTGAGTTCCGGCGTGGTATCCACCAGGATGGTCTGCTCGCCACTCTCCACGGCGATGGAGGGCCGAAAGCGCCGGTTGCGGGGATTGGCCGAGGTGCATACAGGGCACTGGCAGCCGATCATCGGGACGCCGTGGGAAGTGCCCGAGCCGAGGACCGTTACGCGCATACCGCCGCATTCTACCCCATGCGGGTGGAGTGGAGAGGCGGCGCTAACCCGCGAATGTCCGCCGCGCCACGTGCCTCTGTGAGCGGCTGCTAGTAGGCCAGGAGGCCTCCTCCTCCGCCCGCGCGCGGCTCCAGGAGGGCAGTGAGCGCCGCGCCGGCCATTCCCGAGAAGGCAAAGAGCAGAAGGCCTGCGCCGAGCCCCAGCCAGCGCGCATATGCCGGGCAGAGCGGGCCGCACCAGTCGCGCACGGCGGAGAGGGCAACCAGCGGCCCACCCACTACAATGGTGAGATAGACCGGCCAGGTCTGTATGCCCACGAAGTCCCATAGCACGACGAACGCCCAGATCGGCACTAGCAGTGCAATGGTGAGCAGTGCCGTCAATGTGCCTCCAAGAAATCCCAGGACGGCGCGAGCCAGCCGGGGCCTTCGACCGAGCGCATGCATGCGGAGCAGCGCCTCGCCCAGGTCGGTGGCCTCCGGCGCGCGGAGCTTCTCCGGGAGGATGCCGCGCCGCTCCATCTCGCGCAGCAGCATCTGGTAGCGCGCTCCACACTGCAGCACGTGGATGTTGCAGTAGATGTCCTCCAAATCGGAGTCGGAATAGCGCCGCAGCCGCTCGGCATATTCGCTTATCTGGCCGAGTTCCGGAGTGTAGAGGCTGTTCATCGCCGCGTGCCCTCTCCCCTATTCTACGCGCAATAGGGTTCGGCAGTCACCCTCGCCCCACGCGTGCGGGCTGTCACAGGCGTGCGCGGCCGCGCAAGGAAGAGGTAGGAGCGGGCGCCGAGAGGCACCGCCGGCCTGCATGGGCGGGCAGGTTCGCCGAGGCGCGGCAGCGAAACCGTAAGGGAGCGTGCGGCCGATCGCGGCAGGAACCCGCAAGGTCCTTAACAAGCCGCCGCGACGGAGTGGATCCACGCTCCACTGCGTGCCGCCGCGCAGGCCGGGACCCGCCCGCAGGGGCTGCCTGACTTCCATGAGCTACTACAGACCCTACCATCGAAGAGGATACGGATACCGCCGCTGGGAGACCAGCCAGGAGCGGCGGGAGCGGCACGTACGCGAGGCCATGGAGCTGCACAGAAAGTATGGTCCCGCCTATGAGTATGTGAGGAGCCTCTTCTTTAGCCTGCAGGGCGAGCGCCTGCACCAGTTGCTCCAGGCCTACGGCGCGCGGCATGGCGAGGTGGCCCGTGACTATGCGGTAACCACCTTCGACCGGTGGCGCACGGGGGAGACACGCATCAGCGGGCAGACGATGACGCGCCTGCTCGACCTGCTGCCTCGCTACATGAGCCCGGAAGAGAAGGCGGATCTCATCCGGCATCTGCGCGAGCAGACCCTCGCGCGCATCCACTCTTCGCGCGTGCGCATCGTCATCAGCTCGCCCGGCAGCTTCCTG
>CAZGLN010000117.1:808-11741 GCA_964526545.1 uncultured Chthonomonadales bacterium | reverse complement strand
TGGGCGGGGATGCGCTCGGCGGTCGCGGCGTTCACATCGGCCGCAGTCTGGTTGTCATCCACGCGCAGGCACCATCGCCCGCTCAAAGGCCGCTCCTCCACGCGCGTGCCGCCTATCCAGTGGGCGCCGACCAGACGCACTTCGTAGGGCGCGAGCGCCATCGGGTTGTAGGGGGAGATGCGCACGTCCGCGAAGGCCCGCATGGTCATGTCCCACACGCGCTCAAGTGATTCCGCAGATTTCAGGTTGTGGTAGCGGCGCAGCAGCCCGGGGTCCACGCCGAAGCCGGAGCGCAGGCTGGTCATCTTCGGCAGGGCGAAATCGCGCACGCGCAGCAGCAGCGGCACCGCGCGCGACCATCCCTGGGCCTGGAGACGGACTTCTCCCCGGTATTCGCCCGCCGCCGCCTGGTCCGGCACGCGCACCGTGATCCAGAGCGGGTTGTTGCGGCCGGCGCGCGGCTTCCAGGAGCCTTTCAAAGGGGGCAGCGGGTCCGGCCACTCCGCGGCCAAACCGGTGCTGTCGGTGGGGAAGCGCACGCGCACATACTCGACCGTGCGCAGGGAGACCGCGGCGGCGGGAATGCGCGCGCCGCCGGGTCCAGAGAGGTCGGTCACGGTTACACGCAAGGACCCCGGGTCGGCCGAGGGCTTCAGTACCAGTTGCGCGTGCTGCCTCTCACGCCGCGCGGCGGAGATCCGTATGGCGGTGGAAGGCGCGGTGGGTGCGTGGCGGTACGGCGCAACCTTATATGTGGATTCACACCACCAGAGCGGGCCGGCGGGAGTGGCCGGCAGCGCGTGGCCGTAGTCCGCGTCGTAGTAGTGGGGCACGAAGGCCTGGAGCCGCGTAATGTATCCCGGCTGCTTCTGGTTGGTCCAACCGGCCGCGAGTGTGACGGCGAGCGGGCCGGTAGGCACGGAGGGGATGGGCACATGCACCGCCGCAATGCGGCGGCCGGAGCCGCCGACATCGGCGACTGCCTCAAACGTCCGAGCGTGCCCGGTCTCGGGAACGCAGTGCACGCGGACAAATGCCTTTCCCGACCGACCGGCCGCGGCGGTGAGGAGCACGGAGGCGCCGGCCTTCGAGGCACCCGCCAGGGTGAGAGACTCGACTTTCACGCCGAGATCCGGGGCGCGGCGCACGTTCTCCAGATAGAAAGTGTTTCCCACCGTCTCCGGACCGGTGCCCTCCAGCCGCGCGGTGTAGCCGTAGCTATCCACCTGGAAGGAGCCTGGCGCCGAATCGCCGGCAGGGTCCGCGGCGTCGGATCCGGAGAGGCGCACATAGACCTCCTCGGCTGGGAAGAGCGAGGAGGGCAGCGCCATCTCGCGCGACGCGAGGCCGCGAATTCTGCCCACTTCCACCCACGCGCGACCGTCGCGGCTGGCGCTGACCACGCATGAGCCGCCCACATAGTAGTTCTCGTTGAGCGAGACGGTGGCGGCGGTCTGCCTCCTGCCGGGTATCTGGTGCCGGTAGATCACCTCGTGCCCGCCTGAGAAGACCCAGCGGTTGCTGTTGAAGGGGGCGGTGTGCCGCAGGAGTGTCGTACTGTCGTTGCCTGCATCCGCGCCGAGAACCGTCTGGTAGCGGTACTGGTCACGAAGCAGCACCTCGCCCTCGCCGAGCGCGCCGTGGACAGTCTCCACCAAGGTGAGGCTCAGGTTGCGGAAATAGACCGTCCCCTTAAGGTGCCATTGGCCCAGCCGGAGGAAGGCGGAGCGCACGTCGGCGGGAGTGCGCACGATAAAGGTGTAATCGGACCAGGCGGGCGTTACCCCGAAATCGCGATTGACCACGTCGAGGCCCGCGATGACCGTCATCGCGGTGGAGCCGGGAGCGCAGCGCGCGGAGAAGCGCACGCGGTAGACGGTATTGGGCAGCAGGCCGACCGGCCGCAGCCACCAGTAGTTCGAGTCCGCGCCATTTCCCGTAACGCTTAGAGCGCGCCTGCCGGAAGGATCGGGCAGTTCCCAGCGGCCCGTGCCCCCGGAGAGCTTCCACCCCTCCAGCGCGGGATCGGAGCGCGTGAAGTCGTACCGGTAACCCTCACCCAAGGCGACTCTCGCCAACAGCAGCAGCGCCAAGAAGGCAAGCAAGCGCGGCATCTCTTTCTCCTTCGGCGGTCCTTCCGCACGTAACACCAGCAGTGGCCTCTTATTCGCGCAGAGGTCCTTTCTCTCCCCTGCTCGCGCTGCCCACCGGCGACCCGCGAAGCGCTGCACTCTCGCGCAGTGATTTTCAGAAAGCCTGTGCAGGAGGTGCGTCTGAACCGAAGAATCACACATACACAGGATATACAACATAGCAAAGAGCCAAGATGGTTAGATGTGCAAAGGATATGCGAGCAACGACTCCGGTCTGCCCGCCCTGGGCGACGCCATAGCCGCCGGTGATGCGGCAGGCCCCAAAACGACGGCTAGACTGGCCAATGGTTTCTTGCAGCAATTGCAGTATAGGAGAGAGACAATGCGTTTACGATTCATGTCTCGACGTACGATGGGCCTTGCGCTGGCCTGTGTGGCGGCGCTGATGCTCTCCGCCTGCGGCGGCGGCGGCGGCGGCGGCAGTCTTCGGCTCTCTGGCACCGTCTCCCGCGCGCCAAGCACCCAGCCTGGCACGGGAGAGGCTGGCGCGGATATCTACGCCTACGTATGGCCCAACCTCTCGGCAGCGGTTGCGCAGACCAAAGCGGATTCCGACGGCCGCTTCACGCTGGTTCTTCCCAGTCAGTACAGCGGGAAAGACATCGTGCTGCTCACGACGCCTTCGGGCCGACTGCCGGCCCGCCGCTACTCCTGCATCCTTGCGGACGTGAAGGCCTCGGGCACCACGCTCGCGGATCTGGATTTCGGCACGACCGTCGCCGCCGAGCTTGCGGCCTTCGAGGCCATCACGAAGGGCTGGGACGACATCGCCGGTCCGGCCGTAGAGACCATCGCAAAGGAAGCGCGCCGCTGGGACGGCATCCGCGATCTTGACAATGGGGCCGACGGCGCCAACTTCGGCGCGAAGTTCGGGGACGGCGTAAAGCCGGACAGCCCCGTCAGCCAGTTTGTCCAGCAGACGACGGCCGTTCGCCTGGCGCTTGCGGCAATTGGCGATAACTCCACGGGCAACGTGCGCAAGGCCAAGCGCATGGTGCAGATGATGCGATGTGATGCATGCGCTGGTTGATAACGGCAAGGCCGCCGAGGACAGCCTCGCCAACGCCCTCGCGGAGCAGAGCGACGTGATGCGCGAGGGCTTCAAGGCGCCGGCGGCGCTTGGAACACGCGTCGCCACGGTGTTCGAGGTCCTTGGGATTGGCAAGTACTTCAACTACCAGACGCTGCTTGAGCGCGCGCCCGGCATCTACGAGTGGCGAGAGGGCACCAGTCCGAAGCGTCTCATGGTGAGGGTGGGCGACAGCCCGGACGGAAAGAGCTGGAAAGTCATCTCCAAGATTCCGGATGCCTCGCAGGACTGGGAGATGACCATCACGCCGGATAATCCGCTTCCGGAGTTCGATATTGATAAGAGCGCGGGACGGTACGTGATCGCCGTGCGCAAGCCCGGCCAGCCCGCTTGGAAGTGGGACATCATTCTGGCGGCCACGCTCGACTCCCAGCAGAGGGTAACCACCATCACGCTGAGCATTACCGCCACCGATCCGGACCTCACCGCGCCGCTCACCTACAACGGCAAGGTTACCGGTCCCGCCTCCGGCACGGCGGATAACACCACCTGGGCCAGGCTGAGCCTCTCCGGCAGCATCTCCTCGCAGTTCGTAACGGGGCAGCTCGACGACCTGACCGTGGAGTGGACTGCGACGACCGAGTACCCACAGGACATTAAGTCCATCCGAGTGAGCAACGCGCGGCTCAGCACCAACTTCACCAAGGAGATGAGCCTGGCGATAACCTCGGCCTCGATGGAGATGTGGCCTGCCGATCCCAGGCAGAGCTCCCGCTTCAGCGTGCCCAAGAGATGCCTGCTTGATCGGGCGACAGTGGAGTTCTCAGGCCACACGTTCACCCTCTCCAACGGCGAGCTCACGTTCGACCGGGAGATTCGGGCCGATGGTGACGTGGATATCCTGCCGCGGGTGATGAAGGGCTCGGCGCGCTACAGCTCGCCCAAGGTACTCTTCGAGGGGACCATCAACGCCAACTGGACTTCCGCCAAACTGCCGATAAGGCTTAACGGTTCGCTCATACCTCTCGAGGAGTTTCCCGCGGGCACCATCGCCTTCGATGGCCGCATCCAGCCGGCGGTCGGCCTCGGCGGCGACGCCAAGGGCGAGGTCGTTTTCGCCAGTGGACGGACGATTCGGCCCAGTCTGGAAGTGAAGCTGACAAGCCTGCGTTACGGCGACGAGACCATGTCCGGGAGCGTCAAGGCCCTCTTCGCGGTCGGTGAAGGGTACGCGGACCTGGACGACCCGGAGATCGTGATCAATCTCACGCAGACACCGTCGGGCCTTGTCATGAAGGCCTCGGGCGAACCCCGGGGGCTCATCGGATGGATCGCCACCGATGCGGCGGGGACGCAGAAACTTGCGAACATCGGCCCGGCGGATTCAGAGCTGATCGGCATGCCGGACCTGGGCAGTGTTCTGATCATCAAGTACACGGATAACACGTTTGAGACGTTCGGCTCGCTGATAATGGACTGACGGAATCTCGCTCACGCGGCCTGGCACGGAGGCATCCATGCCATCCGGCCAGGCCGCACTCTCATGCATGCGAACCGCTGCTAACATCCTCCTCCTGCTCCTGGGTATCGCCGCGCATTCGCTTGCGCAGGATGTCTATCTGGCGCCGGCCCGCTCCGGCGGCGAGCGTCTTATCCGCTTGGCCGCGCCCGAACCTGCCTCCGGCATCCGCCTGGAGGGCTGGGCAAGCCTGACCGGAGACAACAACGTTCTGCCGCTCTCCAGGGGCGACGATCGGCGCCTCCCTCCCCTGCGGCATGGAGCCTCGAACGCCTACTTCGCGGGCTCGAAGCAGGGGCGGCTCGGTCTCTCAGTCGGCGCTTGGTCGCTAACCTACTCCTCGGACCGGGCGGACCTCTACAAGGGAAACAGGGACGCCGCGCAGCTCTACCTAGACAGCAAATCCGGCGCGTTTGACCCGACGGCCCTCGGCGCGCCCGTCGCCTCCATGAGCCGCTCGGCGGCCGCGCGCTGGCGCGTGGGATACCTTGCGCCGGTGCGGTCCGGCACGGCAAGGTTCGTGGTGGATGTGGGAGCCAGCTTCTTGCGCACGCAGCGGGTGCAGTTCGGTCGGCTGGAGGGCGCAACGGCGGGCGATTCCTTCACCGGCGATCTGATAATCGAATCGACGCGGCCCTTCGAGCGACCAGCCAACCGCGGCAACGGCTTCTCGGTGGATTTCGGCGCCACCATTCGCCTGGGTGCAGGCGCAACGGCCGGGATCTGGGTGGATAACCTGATCGGGTTTGTGGATGTGGGCCATCTGCAGGTCATCCAATCCACGGTGAAGACCAACCAGGTGCAGACGGATCCCGATGGCTTCTTGACCAACGCCCCCGTACTTAGCGGCTCAGTAACCGAACGCTCAGCGCATCTGGCGCTGCGGCGCCGCGTGGATGCCGCGGCGGCCTTCTCCACGCGCGGACCCACCTGGGCGCTCCTCTACCGGGGCGATTACGCCACCTGGCTCGGCGCGGCGGGCATCTGGAGATTGCCCGGCGGCCGCTGGTGGTTCGCGCTCTGGTCGAGGCCGGGCCAGTGGGAGGCCGGGGTGGATTGGCGCGGATGGACGGCCCAGATCGGTTTCGCTTCCGCCAACCCCGAATCCGCCAAAGAGGCGGTCATCAGTCTCGGATTCCGACAGGCGCTCGGCAGATAGACGTCCGGCGCCCGGAGCGCTCTCCCGCACCGAAATCGTAGGGCTCCATGCGGCTGCAAGCTCCTTACGGAAAGGAGGAAGAGCAGCCGACCTCACGGCCGCACTTTCAAGATTTCACGGACGCCGAAAACATGAGCCTTCTGCTAGAATCTCGTCTATCTCTTCCGCATGAAGCCGACGACACCATGGGTCAGCATGACCGCATTCTCATCCGCGGGGCACGGCAGAACAACCTCAAGAACATAGACCTGGAGATACCGCGCGATAGGCTGGTGGTCATCACCGGCCTCTCGGGATCGGGCAAGTCCTCGCTTGCGTTCGATACGCTCTATGCGGAAGGTCAGCGGCGGTATGTTGAGAGCCTCTCGGCCTACGCCCGGCAGTTCCTGGGACAGATGGACAAGCCGGACGTGGACTACATCGAGGGCCTTAGCCCTGCCGTCTCCATAGACCAGAAGTCCACCAGCCGCAACCCGCGCTCCACGGTAGGCACCGTAACGGAGATTTACGACTACCTGCGCCTGCTCTACGCTCGCATCGGTCGGCCCCACTGCCCCAAGTGCGGCCGGGAGATCGCCCAGCAGACCGTGGAGCAGATGGTGGACCGCATACTGGAGCTGCCCGAGGGCGCGCGCATTCAGCTTCTGGCGCCCGTGATCCGTGGGCGCAAGGGGGAGTACCGCAAGGAGATAGAGAGCATCCGCGCGGAGGGCTACACCCGGGTGCGCATAGACCGAAAGGTGTATGACCTCTCCTCGGACGAGCTGCCCACTCTGGACCGATACAAGCAGCACTGGATCGAGATTGTGATTGATCGGCTGGTGGTGCGCCCGGAGGCCTCAAAGCGTCTGGCCGATTCGCTGGAGACCGCGCTTTCACGCGGCGAGGGCAGCGTGATGGTGGAGGTTGTCTCCGCTCCCGACTCTCCCAGGAAGCCGAACGGCGCCAGCCCCACCGATGCCAGCGGCGAGCTGCTCTTCTCGCAGAACTTCGCGTGCACGGTCTGCGGCATCAGCCTGGAAGAGATCGCGCCTCGCTCCTTCTCGTTCAACAGCCCCTACGGTGCCTGCCCGGAATGCCACGGCCTGGGCACGCGCACGGAGTTCAACCCGGACCTCATCGCGCCGAACAAGCGCCTGAGCATTGCGCAAGGCGCCATACTGCCCTTCACCCCGAAAACGCCAGGCGCCGGCTATGGCGACTACTACATCGGGCTGCTGGCCGGCGTGGCGGAGCGCATGGGCTTCTCGGTGAACGATCCGCTGGAGAAGCTCAGCCCGGAGCAGTGGAAGGCGCTCATGTACGGCGTGGAGGGCAACGTAACGGTCCAGTTCCGAAACCGCTGGGGGCGTACGCGGCGTTTCGATTCCGAGTTCGCGGGCATCGTCAACATGCTGGACCGCCGCCTGAAGGATACTTCCAGCGACTACATCCGCGAGGAGCTGGCGCAGTACCAGTCCACGCGCCCATGCCCGGCCTGCAAGGGAAAGCGGCTGCGGCCTGAATCGCTTGCCGTAACCATTAATGGCATGGATATCGCCGAGCTCTGCGCGGGATCCATCGCGAAGGTGGACCATCAGACCGCGAATCTGCAGCTCACCGCACGCGAGGAGACCATCGCCCGGCGAATCGTGAAGGAGATCCGCACCCGTCTCGGCTTCCTGATGAACGTCGGGCTGGACTACCTCACGCTCGATCGAGCCGCCTCCACGCTGGCGGGAGGCGAGGCGCAGCGCATCCGGCTGGCCACCCAGATCGGCTCGGGCCTGATGGGCGTGCTCTACATCCTGGATGAGCCCAGCATCGGGCTGCACCAGCGCGACAACTCCAAGCTGATAGACACGCTGCTGCGCCTGCGCGACTTGGGCAACACCATCCTGGTGGTTGAGCATGACGAAGAGACCATGCACGCGGCCGATCACATCATTGATATTGGCCCCGGCGCAGGCGAGCATGGCGGGCGCGTGGTCGCCCAGGGAACGCTCCAGGAGGTCATGGCCTCGCCGGAATCCATCACGGGGCAGTATCTGAGTGGGAAGCGTCGCATCGAGGTGCCGCCCATACGGCGGCCAGCCGCGCTGCCTCCCGCGGAGGAGGGTGAGGATCCGCTGGATCTCTTCGACGAGTATAGCTACCTCGAGGTGCGCGGCGCGCGCGGCTTCAACCTGAAGAACATCAACGTGCGCATTCCGCTGGGATGCTTCGTCTGCATCACGGGCGTTTCGGGCTCCGGCAAGTCAACGCTCGTCCAGGAGACGCTCTACCCGCGCCTGCGCAACCTCCTCTCCGGCACGACGGGGATCTGGGCGGAGCACGACGACCTGAAGGGCTGGCGACAGATTGATAAGGTCATTGACATTGATCAATCGCCCATCGGAAGGACTCCGCGGTCGAATCCCGCCACCTACACCGGCACCTTTGACCTGATACGCGATCTCTTCGCGGCCACGCCGGACGCCCGCGTGCGCGGTTACCAGCCAGGGCGCTTCTCCTTCAACGTCAAAGGGGGGCGGTGCGAGGCCTGCAGGGGCGACGGCATCATCAAGATTGAGATGCACTTCCTGCCGGATGTCTATGTGCCGTGCGAGGTGTGCAAGGGGAAGCGCTACAGCCGCGAGACGCTGGAAGTGAAGTACAAGGGCGCGAGCATTGCGGATGTGCTGGATATGACCGTATCGGAGGCGCTGGAGTATTTCAAGGATATCCCGCGCATCCACCGCAAGCTCGCCACACTGCACGATGTAGGGCTGGACTACATCCACCTGGGACAGCCTGCCACCACGCTCTCGGGCGGAGAGGCTCAGCGCATCAAGCTCGCTGCCGAGCTCTCGCGAAGGGGAACGGGCAGCACACTGTACATTCTGGATGAACCGACCACGGGCCTCCACTTCGCCGATATCGAGAAGCTGCTGCTCGTGCTTAACAGGCTGGTGGATGCCGGCAACACCGTGCTCGTGATTGAGCACAATCTAGACGTCATCA
This sequence comes from uncultured Chthonomonadales bacterium, assembly GCA_964526545.1. GTDB lineage: Bacteria > Armatimonadota > Chthonomonadetes > Chthonomonadales > CAJBBX01 > CAZGLN01. Next base: position 2,898 of record CAZGLN010000117.1, on the reverse strand, counting down.
AGTCCGCCGATTGGATAGTGGACCTGGGACCGGAGGGCGGTGACGGCGGCGGCAGAATAGTGGCGCAGGGCACGCCGGAACAGGTGGCGGCGTGCGACGCGAGCTACACCGGCCAGTACCTTCGCAAGGTGCTCTCCGCGCACGCCCGACCCGTAACGGCGTAAGGCATCTGCTCCATGAGGCACCAGGCGAGGCTGGGCAAGGCCCGCCCGACACGAAAGCGCACCGAGAAAGGAACGCGGCAATGAACGCGGCTTTGGTCTGGTTCGCGGTCTCCTGCCTAGCCATCGGCCAGGTGCAAGATGCCGCGCGCGAGCACGATACCAGGAGCTGGCGCACCCTCTTCGATGGCAAGACGCTTGGCGGATGGAATCGCACGGAGTTCGGCCGCGCGGGCGAGGTGCGCATCGAGAAGGCCTTCCGCGGCGGCCCCGCCGCCATTGTGGTGGAGAAGGGCGAGCCCCTCGCCGGCATCACCTGGACCCGCGACGTGCCGAAGACAGACTATGAGATTGCCCTGGAAGCAATGAAGCTGGACGGGAACGATTTCTTCCTCGGCCTCACCTTCCCAGTGGCCGATTCGCATGCCACGCTGATCCTTGGCGGATGGGGCGGCGGCGTGGTTGGCATCTCCAGCATTGATTACATGGATGCCTCGGAAAACGACACCTCGCGCTACATCACTTTCGAGAAGGATCGGTGGTACAAGGTGCGCCTGCGCGTTACCCCCTCGAAGCTGGAGGCGTGGCTGGACGAGAAGAAGATTGTGGACCGTGAGATTGCCGGCCACAAGATCTCTCTGCGGCCCGGCGAAATCAGGCTGTCCGTGCCCCTGGGCCTCTCCACCTACCGCACGTCGGCAGCATACCGCAACATTCGCCTGCGATCACCCGCGCCCCCAACCGAGGAAGCCAGGCCCACACCCTAGCGGCACCCCGCCCACCGCATGATGGATTGCCCTGTGGCACACCCCTCTGCTTGTCTCGGGAGTGGGCCCGGGGATGGGGTCCAAACTCGGGCCGCGCTTAGCGCGATCCTTGCCCGATCGCGATGCCTAGCGCCGAATCCGGCGGCACCTCGCCAAGATACCGCCCGCCAAGCGCCGGGTAGTCCGCCAGCACATCCACGAGCAGGCGGAAGCCGGGCCGTTCGCGCACGCAGGCGGCCTCGGCGCGCTCCACATTCCTGAGCATGCCGCCCCAGTAGGCCCAGTCCGGCGTGCCTTCAAGCCCCGGCGCGAAGTCCATCGGCTGAGCCAGCATGCCCCGCAGCGCCACGCCTTCCACCCCTGCGCGCGCCAGCGGCAGCAGCCGCTCCGTAAGCCACCGCCCGAAGTCCGCTCGTCCCGTGCCCAGGAAGACACGGCGCTCGCCTGCCCCGAACATCTCCGCCGTGGTACGTGGCGAGCCGCCCACGCCCTGCGTGAAGAGCACACCCCATCGGTCCACACTGGTGAATGGACGCAGTGCCTGCCGGTACAGCGGGCTGTGCGGCGAGACGGGGTTGATGCGCGCCTCCAGCCAGAGGCCCACGCCCTGTTCGCGGCAGTCACGCGCCGCCCGCTCCAGGCCCTCGAGGCCGCCCAGGGAGGGTTCCGGCAAGAAAGTGGGCACGCCGTCCTGGTTGCCGCCCGCCTTCCAAGCGCGCAGAAGAAGCGCGTTCTTGCCCTGGTCACGTGCCTGGCGCGCCTTTTCGGCAAGCGCCGCAAAGGGCACGGCATCCACCTCCAGGAACCGCGGCGGCGCTCCTGCCGGCTCTCCGCTGCCGCCGCTCCGGCGCAGCCACTCGCCATGGGCACCCGCCGCGGCCCGCCAATCGCCCGTGAGCGCGCGCAAAGTCACATTGGCCGAGACAAACGGTCTGCCCGCCGGCAGGTAGGGCATGTGGACCCAGGCCATCCTTACGCCTGTGGGCAGCGTGCCGCGCTCCTCCGGCCGGGGCCAGTTGCCGGCCGAGCGCGTGCTGCTGATGCCTGGCGACATCTCCAGGTGTGCTACCTTCAGCCGCCGCGATGCATCCTCGCACCCGAAGAAGTAGCTCCGGTCGCCGCGCTGCGCGGTCAGCGCCAGCCAGGGCATGGAGAGTGTGCC
>CAZGLN010000117.1:0-798 GCA_964526545.1 uncultured Chthonomonadales bacterium | reverse complement strand
GGATAGGCGTAGAATTGCTCCGGCCCGAGGACTCCGAGCCACGACATGTTGTTGAAGGTATGGAAAGGCCTGCTCTGCTGGATGCCCGCGCCGGACGGCACAGCCAGCGCCGTGGCGCGCCGCTCCTCCAGAGTCCTCCCAATGCCGGTGAGCCCGCCGAGTATCGGCACATACACCTCGCCCACGGGCAGGCCGGAGCGATTATCCAGATGAAGTTGGAAGCGCACCGTGTCGCCGGCCAGCCGAATGCGCATGGTGGCGGCCACGCGGTGCGCAGTGCCGAGTGCGCTGCGCAGCGGCCCTGCCCAGTGCAAGTCCAACCCGTCCGGCAGCACGCGGTGGCTGGTGAGCCGCTGCCGTTCGCCCAGTACATAGTTGGCCTCGGTGTTCTGCCACGACTCCCGCTTGCGAATGGGGAGGCTGAAACGGAAGCTGCCCGCCAGCCGCGGCTCGGTGATCAGCTCCAGGCCCGCGGCAAGATCGCGCAGGCGTACAATGCTGCCATTGCGCCGATCCACCTCTACCAGCCAGCGCTTGCTGCGTGCCGCCAGCGATTGAGGGTGTGCGCGGACGGGCGGCGCGGGCATGCGGCGCAGATCCACCAGCCGCACATCGTCAATGCAGAGCATGGAATAGGTGGCCTCCGTGGCGTCGTCTACGGCCTCCAGGTAGACCTTCTGCCCGAGCGCTTCGGTGCCGTCCAGCACAACCGACTGAAAGTGCGTCGTGTTTGGCGCGTAGACGCGGGCCAGCTCGCGGCCATCGGCACGGTTGAGCGTCGTGTAGGGAAAGAGTGTA
>CAZGLN010000116.1:7908-11794 GCA_964526545.1 uncultured Chthonomonadales bacterium | reverse complement strand
CCTCCGACCCTCCTCGCCGAGTGCCCGCGCGCGCTCCGGCTCGAGCAGAATATCCTCCAGCGCCCGGGCCAGCGGCTCGGCGCCTGTGGGCTCATAGAGAGTACCTCCGCCGGTGGCCTCCAGCACTTCCGGGAAGGCCGCGTGGCGCGGCTGCACCACGGGCACGCCGCAGGCCAGGGCCTCCAGAATGTAGAGACCGAACGATTCCCCGTACAGCGCCGGAACCGAGAGCACGGAGAGGCCCTGCAGGAAGCGCACCTTGCCCTCGCGGGAGATATTCGGATCGAAGCGCGCCTCACCCAGCAGCCCGGCATCGCGCAGGCGGCGCTTCTGCTCCTCCACAAAGCGCTCGTCGGCCTTGGTCATGGTGCCCGCCACATGCAGGCGCGCATTCGGCACGTTCCCCCGTTTGCGCAGAAGGATGAAGGCCTCCACAAGCGTATCCAGCCCCTTAAGCGCACACATGCGCGCCAGATAGCCGATGGTTGGCGCCTCGGGCGGGCACGGTGCCGGAGCGAACCCCTCCAGCAGGATGCCGTTGTGTACCACATGCGTGCGCGCAGGATCCAGCGCGGCCCTGCGGATGAGCACGTCCGCGTAGTAGCGGCTCACGCCAATGAAACCATCCAGATGCCTGCTTCGCTCGCCCAGCTCCTTCCAGGCATGCGTGCGCCAGGGCTCGCGAAGCAGGTCCAGGAAGTAGTCTTCTCCCTGCAGCGTGCAGTAGACTCGCGCGCCGGTGCCCTCCCGTATCCTTCGGCCCATGCCCATGAGCAGGGCGTTGGAGAGCATGACCGCGTCGGGCCGAAACTCGGTGGCGAGCCAATCCACGAGCCGATCGAGCTCCGCGTTCTGGAAACCCTCCTCGCCGCGCAGCACGCTAAGCGTGATATCGCCGAGGTCCGCGGGGTCCGTTGAGCCGGAGCGTTTCGCCGCGGCTGAGAGCGCCCACGGACTATCCAGCATGGCATCAAGCCAGCGCGGCAAACGCCGCAGAAACGGCAGCTTCTGCTGAAGGTAGACCTTCACGCCCCCATAGAAGACTTGTTGGCCCGCCGTGGATTCCTCATCTAGCGATGGCGGCAGGTAGAGCGGCGCCAGCACGGCGTCATGCCCCAGCCGCCGCAGCGCGGCGACCAGGGCATTGTCGCGTATGCACGTTCCGCAGTAGAAGCTGCCGGTGCCCGGGGTTAACTGGACAATGCGCATTCGGCCGAAACTCTGGCGCGCCCGTGCGGCAGGGGCTCCGGCAACGCGGCGAAGTCGCCCACCGCCTGATAGAGCTCGGTGAAATCGCGGAACAGATCGCCGATGAGGCAGTCGGTCAGATCGCCGCGCACCTCCGGGTACTTCTCGGTGAGGTCCCTGAAGCTAAACGCATGGTTGTAGAAGGCATAGACCAGCTTGCGCATGGCCTCGATGCCCTTGCACATCTCCTCGCCGTACGCGGTGAACCGCGCGGCGGACGTATCGCCGGCGAGCAGTGCCTCATGCGCGTAGTCAGCGGCCAGCTCTCCACTGCGGAGGGCGAGGAAGACGCCGGAGGAGAAGACAGGGTCCAGGAAAGCGAAGGCATCTCCCGCCAATATCAGCCCATCCTCCGCGCACCACTGCGACCGGTAGGAGTACTCGCCAGTCTGCCGGAAGGGCTCCACGCGCTCACCCGGCGCCAGATGCTCCTCAATCCAGGGGTTCTTCTTCACCTCGCGATGGAAGATTGCTTCCGGATCGCGCCCGTCCGAATAGAGGTATGCCGCCTCCGCCACCACTCCCACGCTCACGATGTCGTCGGGCAGGGGTATATACCAGAACCAGCCCTTCTCCGGCACAAAGGCCACGGTAGTTGCGCCCTCATCAAGGCCCGGATCGCGCTTGGCGCCGCGGTAGTAGGTCCATATGGCAATCTTGTTGAGGTAAGGATCGCGCACGCGCCACTTCCCGCGGGCGATGGCCAGGGCGTCGCGGCCGCTTGCGTCTATGGTAATCGGCGCCCGGTATTCGCGGCGCGTGCCGCTAGCGTCCTCGGCAATCACGCCCTCCACCCGACCGGAAGAATTGCGAAGGAGGTCGCGCGCGCGGGTCTGCTCGAAGACATCGGCGCCCTTCTCCCTCGCGTTCTCCAGCAGCATCGTGTCGAACTCGCTTCGCAGGACCTGCCAGGTAACGGCCGCCTCGTGATCCAGGTGTTGAAAGAAGTAGAAGGGCTGCGACTGCTTGCCCGTGGTGCTCACGAACTGCACGCTGTACTTTCGCGGAAAGTGGGACTGCTTCATGCGGTCAATGACGCCGATGCGCTGCAGGGGGAAGTAGCAGTAGGGCATCAGGGATTCGCCAATGTGGTAGCGGGGAAACTTTTCCTTCTCCAGCACGGCCACGCGCCGGCCATGCTGTGCGAGGACGGCGCCAGCCGACGATCCCGCCGGCCCTCCGCCCACGACGACCACGTCATAGGTATGCTTCATCTCTCTTCAGAGCCTCCTCAAGTCCACGCGCACACATGCCTATACGCGGCTAGCCGCGGCCGCACTCCGTCACGGCCTTCCATCGGGCCTAGGGCGGAAGAATCTCGAGTATCTCCGCAAGCGCTTCCCCTGCCGGAGTTGCCAGCACGTTTCGGCGGCCATACAGCGGGCCCTCGTGCGCAATCTGCAGCGCCTCTTCGATAACCGCATCCGGCGCTATCCTCAAGAAGGCGCTGGGATGGCTGGTGTGCGGTATGGCATTCTCCGCGAGAATGGTGCCGAGCGGGGTGCGGCCTTCGAGTACGCGCGCCGCGGCATCCGGCGGAAACCGCTGCAGGTGGATGACAATCGCGCCGAACTCCACTACCCGACCGGTGCGGTCCGTGGTCAGCCCGACCAGGCGGGAGTACTCCGATCCTTGCCGACGATACTCGTAGACGCGTAGGTGCAGCCGCTCGCCATGATAGACTTCCAGCGTGGGAGTCATATCATGATCGCCGCACAGCAGCGCGCGATAGGGTTGCGGGACCTCCTCCTCCGCAACCCGCTCCATGCGCGGCAGCGCGCGGCCCGTGCGGTCGTAGAAGGTATCCAGGGGATAGGCCAGGCGGCCGTGCACGTCCTCTTCGGACGCGGCTACGGAGACTATGGCACGGCGAGGGCTCACGGCTCTCACGCGTACCGGGCGTCACGGTGCTGGGGCAAGAAGAACTCGTGGACCAACCTATCCGCCCGCAGCAGGCCCTCCCGATTGAGCAGAAGCTGGTCGCCCTCCTTGCGGAGATAGCCCATCTCCCGTATGCGGTCCAGTGCCTCGGCGAAGCGCTGCTCGAGATCCACGCCGAACTTCCGCCGGAAGTAATCCATGCTCACATGGCCCAACTTGAACTGCAGGATGAGCTCGCGTATCATCCGCTCCTCGTCCGTGGGCGTGAGCGCCCTGTAGATGGGGAGTTCGCCTCGGTCCAGCCGCTCCAGATAGGGGCCCCAGTTGTGCTCGTTCTGGAAGTGGGTGCCGCCGATGTGCGAGAAAGAGGCGACGCCCAGGCCGATGAGGTCGGCGCCGGTCCAGAGCTGGTCGCGATAGACAAAGCGCGTGCGCGCGGGATTCTTGGCGACTGTGTAAGCGCTGGTTACCGTGTAGCCCGCGCCCTCGAACTGCTCGAAGGCATAGTGCACCCACTCGCGCTTCTTGGTCCACGTGGCTACGGGAGCCACGGCTTCGCCGCGCGCCTTCATCTCCTGGAAGATGGTGGTGTTGTAGGGTATCTCCATCTGATAGATGGTTACGCTGTCAGGCTCGAGCGAGATGGTCTTCCGCACGGCCTCGCGCCACTCCTCATCCGTATCGCCCATCATGCCCGCGATGAGGTCCACGTTAATCTGCGGAAAACCCGCCGCTCGCGCGTATCCGTAGGCGCGGT
>CAZGLN010000116.1:0-7868 GCA_964526545.1 uncultured Chthonomonadales bacterium | reverse complement strand
ATTCAGCTTCAGGATACGGTCTACAACGTGCTCCACGCCGAGGCTTAGCCGCGTTACGCCGATTTCGCGGATAACCTGAATCTTGTGTTCGGTGAGCGTGCCCGGTTCGCACTCGAAGGTAACCTCCTCGGCCGCGTCCCAGGGCAGCAGGCGCTTCATCTCGTCGGTAAGCGCGCGAAGCTGCTGGGTGCTCAGGTAGGAGGGAGTGCCGCCGCCGAAGTAGACGAAGAGCGGCTTGCGGCCGCCAAGAAACGCACGCTCGGTGTAGAGGCGCAGCTCGCCGAGGGCCGCCTGAATGTAGCCGGCGATCTCCGCCGCGTTCTTATCCGTGTAGACCCGGAAGTAGCAGAAGTGGCACCGCTTGCGGCAGAACGGAATGTGCAGATAGACGCCTAACTGCGTACCCGGGGCGGGCGGGCGGTCCAGCGCCTGCTGCGCTTCCGCGGCGCGCTCGGGTGTCCAGAAGGAGTAGGGCGGGTAGTTCGATACGAAGTAGTTGCCCGCGCGGGTATCTTCCTGCTCCGCCGAGGTGAGGGTGAGCGGTTCGGTGGCCATTGAGTCTTCCCGTGATTCTAGAGCCTTGCTAACAAACTAGAATACCTCTCGGCCCGCGGTATCGTTCCGCCGAAGTTTCCAGGGCGTGGGTGCGCATCGAGCGCAAACGGGCCGCAAAGGGTCCCACCGGAGCCGGCCACGAAGGAACGGCCGGTTCCTGGCGCGAACCATTCGCCTACCCCATAGTGACGCACACGGAGTCATCCCGCCATGCTCGATATCCGCCTCTTTCGCGAACAGCCGGAGTTTGTCAAGGAGGGCCTCGCGAACGTCGGGGCCGAACCCGACCTAGTAGACCGGGTGCTTGAACTGGACACTCGTCGCCGCGCTTTGGAGACCGAGATTGGCGCGCTGCGCAACCAGCGGAACATCGGCTCCAAGAACATCGGCAAGGCACCGGACAATGCCGCGCGCGAAGCCGCCAAGGCGGAGATGCGCGCGCTCGGCGACCGCATAGCGCGGGAGGAGCGTGAGCTGGACGAAGTGGCGGCCCAACTGCGCGATCTGCTGCTCACCATCCCGAACCTGCCGCATCCGCGCACTCCCTACGGCAAGGACGAATCCGAAAACGTGGTGGTGCGCACAGTGGGCGAACCTCGCGCGTTCGATTTCACCCCGCGGCCGCACTGGGAGATCGGTGCCTCGCTCGGCATCCTGGATATCGAGCGCGGTGTGAAGCTGAGCGGCTCGCGATTCTACGTGCTCAGGGGAGCGGGAGCGGCCCTGCAGCGCGCGCTCATCGCCTGGTTTCTGGATCTTCATGTGCGCCGGCACGGCTACACCGAGCTCTACCCGCCGGCGATGGTGAAGGAGCACTGCCTGGTAGGTACCGGCAACCTCCCGAAGTTCGGCGACAACCTCTACCGCGACGCCGAGGAGGATTTCTGGCTGGTGCCCACCGCGGAAGTGCCCGTGACCAATTACCACGCGGACGAGATTCTGGAGGCGGCGGACCTGCCGGTTCGCTACGTGGCCTACAGCCCCTGCTTCCGCCGCGAAAAGATGAGCGCCGGCCGCGACGTGCGCGGCATTAAGCGCGGACACCAGTTTGACAAGGTGGAGATGGTGAAGCTCTGCGCGCCCGAGGATTCGGATGCCGAGCTGGAGAGCCTGGTGGACAACGCAGAAGATTGCTGCCGCGGACTGGGCATTCCCTACCGCGTGGTGCAGATGTGCACGGGCGATCTCTCGTTCGTCTCGGCCATAAAGTTCGACCTGGAGATGTGGGCGCCCGCCTGCGGCGACCAGGACGGTGAATGGCTGGAGGTCTCCTCCTGCGCCTGCTTTACCGATTTCCAGGCGCGCCGCGCCAATATCCGCTACCGGCCGGCACCGGGCGCCAGGCCGGAGTATGTGCACACACTCAACGGCTCCGGCCTGGCCCTGCCGCGCGTGATGATCGCCGTTCTGGAGAACTACCAGAACGCCGACGGCAGCGTGACCATCCCCGAAGTCCTCCGCCCCTACCTCGGCGGCCTGGAGAGGATTACAAGAGCGTAGCTGCGCCGGTGGCCTGACCCTCTATCGCAAGACTCGCCCCTTCGTGCTCGGCCTCATCCTGGCAGGCTTCGCCGCCATGGATCTCTGGACAGTGGTGCAGGCATGGCTGGGAACCCGGGGGAACCTCATTCTCGGGCGTTAGGGGGTGCGTGGCTGGCCGGGCTGTGTCTATTCATACGAGCCGGCGCGCAGCCTTCTTCACACTCGGCCCGCGCCTCGTCTCCTCGGGGACGTACCACATACAGATGAGTTTTCCGAGCAGCATCCCTGCCAGCCCGGCTCCGACGAAGTGAGAGCTATGCAGGCTCACGTAGACCCACGGATTCTCCGTGACCATGTACCGCCAGAGATGCACCACAAGAGGCAATGTCCACGCCACAGCCATGATCAGGCCGGAAATGAGGGCGCGGATGCGCATCCCCCAAACAACCGCCCCTATCACGGCACCGAGCGTCAGCGGGTACCACTGGTACCCCATTTCAGATGGAGCAAGTGCAATTCGGCCCGCCCACACCCAGCCGGCGATGCTCATTCCCAACTGGAGGCACACCATCCCCGCAATAGCGCCTAACATCGCCCGTACCCATGCTCTGCTCAGGTCAAACTCCATCTTACGCACCTCCTGCAAGCTTCCTCAAGAACCGTTACAACCTCTATGCGTGCAGACCGCGCGGACCGCATCCGCCCTCGTGGCGAGCCACGACATCAGATTCAGCGCCAGGGCGAGAGCCGCCGTACTTCCAACGAAGTGGAACAGAAACGCCAGGCGCAGGCTCGCCATGTAGGTCTGCTTGTCGAAAGCCACCCGGAGGTGGGGCGGCGTCATCGCATAAAGCACCATCAAGATCGCGACAGCCAGCGCCGCGCCCCCAACGAAGGGCCGGAGCTGGCTTCGGATGGGTATGGCCAGGACGAACAATGTCCCCACGGCACCGGCCGCCGCCCCTGTCAGCGCACTTCCCGGCAAGTCGTGCCGGCTGCCAAGTGCCAGCATAAACCATAGCAGCCGGCACGCGACATACACCGCGCCGCCACACAGAGCACCGCAAACGCCTGCACGCGCAAGTCCAATCAGGGTTGCCCTAAGGCGGCGTGTCTTCGGGAAAGTGGTAAATGGGCTCACCGGGATTGTATGTCAGTTGGCCCCACCAGCTGGTGGCCGCTCTCGGAATGTTAACAATCCGAACCGATCCGTCCATGTGCAGGCGAATGGTCCGACCTACACGATGGGGCCACGGGCGGTCATCCCTCTGATACGGGCTTCGCGGTTCCCCATGGACGCGGTCCAGAATCATCCCTGCCCGAGGTCCACGGGACTCAAGTATTGCCCACCTGTCATCCGTCCAGATGAACCAGTTGTACGATGTGAACACAGGAATGACTTCAATGGGAGGCCCCAGCCGCACATCGAACACCTTGCTGGCATATCCGCCCGGAACACCATCCGCCGGACAGACAAGAAGCCTGCGGTCGCTGAGGTACGAACCCAGCATGGTGTGGAGACGGTCAGGTCGGCCACCGTCATGATCCTGCATGTACATCCGCACGGCCATGCCGAGCTGTCGAAGGTTGGAGAAGCAAACCTTTTCCGCACCCCGTCTGCGGACCGTGGCAAGAACGGGAAACAGCAGCGCGGTCAGCACGGCGATTATCCCGATAACGACAAGCAGCTCGATGATCGTGAATGCCGCTACTGCCCCCCATGCAGGATGCCCGCGGCAGCGATGCGCGCTCATCGTCTCTTAGCCTTCCCCAGGCGGCGCAGGGGGAGCCACACACGAGGGCTCGGGCTGACCCGCCTGCCAGCAGCAGCCATCTTCTTGTACGGTGCAGTACGCACATGTTTTCGACGGCTGACCCGCTTTCGTGCAGGTGATGCGGTACATGTCCTTCCGCATCCGGTAGTTGTTGTACCAGGGATTCGCGGGATTGCAGATTTGATTCTCGAGATGCTTACACCAGTAGCTAACACTAGCGTTTTCAATGGTGCATTGCCAGCCGTTGGCCAGTCCACCAGTGCCACAGAAGAAGTCGCTCTCCGCACGGAGAAGAGGCGCCTCGGCAAAAGCAAGCACCGCCGCGGCAGCCAAGGTCGCCAGTCTGGTACTTGTCATCCCTCTACGTCCTCCTTTCCTGATTTCGGGGAAGCACAGGCAGTTGCCGGGCCGTGTCCCGGACCCGTCGCCGTCATGACTGCAAAGCACACCATGACAGGAACCGCGTTACCTCTTCCTCACTCCAGGGCTCCTGCTCCCGAACAATGATCCGGCCATGACGAAACACGATGCATTGAGGCACGAAGTCGGACGTGAACACGGAGCGCATCGCCGAGGCGTTTCGCGCGACCCAGGAGATTGAAGGACCGAGGAGAGGATGCTCGGGCGACAAACCCTCCGGAGCGACGTACACCACGCGCCTCCGGAGGTTATCCGACAAGAGCGCAAGGTCTTCCATTCGCGCGCCACAGCCCGGGCACCCTCTGCTCACGCGTACGACCACAGTGAGATCCGCGGCAATAAGACTTGCTCCGTTGATCCGCTTGCCGTCCTGCCCGATGAACTCCGCCTGACGGAAGGAGGACGGCACGGGGATTGGGCTTGACGCCAGCGGCTCGCCCAGTGCCGCCCTAATCAAGGCCGGCGTTTCGCGGGATAACCCGGTGAGAACGCCTCGTACGACACCTGCGCCGTCCACGCACACAACGGAAGGCAGCCGCGGATTAGGACCCAGCACACGCTTCGTCACTCTCGCGTCATCATCTGCCACCAGGACGGCATGGTCACCGACACGCGCGAGGTGCCGCCGGCAATAGGATGCCATCGTTTCAACAGGCGACCAGCCCGCGACCACCACAACCGACTGAATTCCGGCGGGCGTCACCTTACCCCGGCTGAGGGCGGCGAGCAGTGAGAGGCAAGGCGGACACGTCGGCGTTACGAAGAAAACCGCTTTGCTGTTGCCGCTCGCGGAGATATCCCTGGCAGGAGACAAGAGGCCGCCTGTATCCCCGTGTTGCGACATCGGCCAGCCTTCTTCGACCCGATCGCCGATACGGATACGAGGGACATCAGCACTGGTCCGCTGTTGGACCCCGGCGAATTCCAGCCTCTCAGCGCGCTCCCAGCCGGCCGAGACCAAGACCGCTAGCAGAAATATCGCGGTCAGACCGGCAGCCTGATGATATGCTCGCGCGTACATCGAGTGCACTCCCCGCATGGACGGCCGTGGAACATAGTACTCTTCAGGCCCTGTGTCGCCCCCTCTGGAGGAAGCATCCGTCCAGCAACGAGCCGCCCCGCCAAAATACCCAATGCGACAACTACACCCACGAGAACGAGATACGCACGCCTGCGGCAAAAGAACCTACCACCCCGGCGTCCGGCAGTCGTCATGGCACATCACCGGAACTCACGAGCCGCCTGATCGCCGCGCAATTCGCGCGAGCGTAACCACTCGGGATCGTGTACCCACCGTCGCGCGCCTTAAACCTCCCAACGGTGGAGGTTTCCGAACACTCTAGCTTTCTGGCTTCCACGCAGCACGACTCCTCAGGCCTATCTGCACCATGAAGACAACATAACTATGGAGATAACATTACCATGAAGATAACATAGACTACCCCCCCCACAAGCCGTCATGCGTCTACCATATTGCACGGACCGATGGCGGCTCCATCCGCTGGGTAATGAGGCCGGCACCAGCTGGGCCATCAACTTCGTGTGTTTCTCGCTGTTTCTCAGCTCGGCGGCCAGCCCACTCATCAACCGCTCCGGCCATGCGCTACGTCTATTTGCCCCGTCTCGCCAATCCGGAAGTGTTGGCCTCCGCCATTTCACAAGGCATCAGGATGCTCACATGGCGGCAGGATTCCTTTGCCTATGCCGAGCGATTCGATGAGGTTGCGAAGCGCTATGCCGGGCTAATCTGCGGCGAGGTTGCGCAGATCTCGCCTGAGAATCCCGGACTGCTGGTCAGGCCAGAGGTGGCGACGGCACAACTCAACTCGGAGATTGAAGACGCTCCGACGCCCTCACAAGGACTTGCACCGGGTGCGCCAGCCGAGGGCACCGAACCAGATAATGCGCAACCTGAGACGACGCGAGAGCATCGGCGGCTTCGCCGGTTTCATGGTACGGCACACCTCAGCCCGGCGCGCGTGGGCCGAGACGCGGCACAGATAGCGGAGGAGGTCATCTCTCACCTTGCCGGCCAGCAAGGTGCCGAGATCACTGTTATTCTGGAGATTGATGCTCGTCTACCGGAAGGAGCATCCGATCAGGTCATACGCGTGGTTACAGAAAACAGCAAGTCACTTCGGTTCACAAGCCACGGATTTGAAGAAGAATAGCTGCGCCGCGCCCTATGCCCTGCTCGCCTTCCGCTCCTTCATGGCGTGGAGGAGGGCGGTGGGGGCGGGGCGGCCGCAGTCCACCGCGCCAAGAGCCAGGTCGGGTTTGGACGCTCCATGGAAGTCGGAGCCGCCGCTCACCACCAGCCCCAGGTCGCGCGCCAGACGCAACAGGTCATGCACCTGCGCGGCCGTATGCTGGCTGTAGTAGCACTCCATGCCATCTAGGCCCATGTCGCGCATGCGTCCGATTTCTGAGCGCAGACCGACCTCCTCCAGCCGCAGCGTCAGAGGGTGCGCCAGAATGGCCAGGCCGCCGGCTTCGTGAATCAGTTCGATGGCTTCGGTCAGCTCTATCTTGTCCTTGGGCACGTGCGCCGGCGCTCCGGAGGCCAGATAGCGGTCGAAGGCCTCCTTCACGCTTCCCACGATGCCTTTGCGCAGGAGCGCCATGGCCATGTGCGGGCGCCCAATCTGCCCGCCGCCCGCCTCCGCTTCCACCTCCTCGCGGGTTATCTCCAGCCCAAGCGCCTGCATCCGCTCCAGCATGCGGTCGTTTCGGTTGCGGCGGTTGCGCTGGAGCAGCTCAAGCCGCTGCAGGAGTCCGGGAGCCGCGGGGTCGAGCAGCAGGCCCAGCATGTGCAGGCGGCCGTGAGGATAGCGCACCGAGATTTCGACGCCTGGCACCAGCTCTACACCCTCCGCTTCGGCCGCGCGCGCTGCCTCGTCCAGTCCTTCCAGTGTGTCGTGATCCGTTACGCCGATAGCCGTCAAGCCCGTGCTCCGGGCCAGGGCCATCAGTTCAGAGGGAGTCAGGCTGCCGTCCGAGGCAGTCGTGTGGGTGTGCAGGTCAATCGAGCACATTTCAGCCGTGGACACGGTGGATTGCGCCCTCTTCTACCCTTCGCCTGGCGGCGGACGGTGCGTGCGGCACGGCCCCGGCACGTCGCGTCGGCGGAAGCGCCGCTCAAGAGTGGTCGGGCAATAGGGCGTGGCTCGCCGCATGGAATCGGCGCAGACCCGCACCGAGATCACCTCATCGCCCGACTCCGGCCCGGAAGGGGTGGCCAGCCTGCCGCTCGGCTCGGCCAGGCGGGGGCCTTCCTCCAGGCTGGCAGGCGTTCTGGCACCCTCGATGGTTGTGCTGGACGGTCGGGCGGGAGGCGTTTCCCCGCCGGCCGGCGGAGGAGTGGAGAGGACCGGTTGGCCCGCGCCGGATCCAGAAGCTGGCTCGGGCGTGGAGGCTCCCGGCCCTGTCTCGATGGGATTGCCCTCGATATCCGTTGCCGGCTGCGAAGTGGTGGCGGGCTGCTCGGGCTGGCTGCTCGGTCTTGGTGTCTCGGTGGCTTTCTCTTGCGGGGCCGCCGGAGCCGCGCGCTTCTCGTTGAGCTGGCGCACGATGGGCAGCGCACCGAGCATGAAATCGCGCCAGATTGGCGCGCAGAGCACCCCGCCGGTGGCGCCT
>CAZGLN010000115.1:9793-11869 GCA_964526545.1 uncultured Chthonomonadales bacterium | reverse complement strand
TGCCGCGCGTGCCGCAGGAGGGGCACGAGCTGGACTGGGTGCGCGCGGCCAACGACGGCAAGCCGGCGGGAGCCCACTTCGGCTATTCCGGCCCCCTCACCGAGACCTGCCTGTTGGGCAACATCGCCAAGCGCGTGGATGCACGCATCGAATGGGACTCGGCCAACATGAAGGTGACCAACCTGCCGGAGGCCAACCGGTGGGTGCACAAGGAGTACCGAAAGGGCTGGTCGCTGGATGGCTAGGCGGGCGGCGGAGCGAGGCAAACCTGCGGCTGTAAGGGGCACGCCTCCCAACGGTCCGCAATCCAGCGAGCGCGAGCGCATCCGGTCACTCGCCGCGCAATACGCGGAGCTTGCCGCCGATCCCGTGATGCAGGAGAGGCGACGGCTCTGGACCGCACTGAAGGACCTCCACCCCGTGCGGCCGATGGTGCTCTTCGAGACATGGACTCTGGAGGACTATGTCACCGAAGCGGAACTGAAGTGCGAGGATCCGTTCTGGCGGAACGTGGAACGGCACCTGCTCTGGAGCACGCGGCACGCCGGCGAGGTGGGCGACGACCTTGTGCTGCCGCCCGAGTGGAGGGTTGGCTGGCGCGTGGAGGGCTGCGGCTACGGGGTGGAGATTACCGCGCGCCACGCCGAGGACGTCCAGGGCGGCCATGTGGGCTATAGCTTCGACCACCCCCTGCGCGATCCCGCCGACCTGGAGCGCTTGCGGCCGCGCACATGGCGGGTTGACCGCGACGCGACCCGGGAGACGGCCGGGCGCCTGGCGGACTGCTTCGGCGACCTGCTGCCGGTGGTGATCCACGGCACCACGGCGCTGCACGGCGGCCTAACAGGCGACCTCTTCCGACTCATCGGCAACGACCGTCTGCTGCTCTGGCCCTACGACTGCCCGGACGCTATCCGCCGGGCAATGGCCTACCTTCGCGATGACCGCGTGGCCTACTATCGGTTTCTGGAAACAGAGGGCCTCCTGGGCGCCAACGCCAACGAGACCCTGGTCGGCTCGGGCAGCCCGGGGTTCTGTTCGTCGCTGCCAGGCGCCGCTCCCCCGGAGGGCGTGCGCCTGCAGCACCTCTGGCTCTGGATGGAGTCGCAAGAGACTGTAGGCATCTCCCCGCGCATGTTCGAGGAGCTCTTTCTGCCCTCCATGGCCGATGTGTGTCGGCCGTTTGGACTGATCTACTATGGGTGCTGCGAGCCCGTGCACGATAGGTGGGAGCGCATAGTGAAGGCGATACCGAACGTCCGCGCCGTCTCCATCTCACCCTGGTGCGACATGGAGCGCATGGCGGAGGCTCTGGGTCGGCGGGTGGTCTTCTCGCGCAAGCCGCGCCCCGCGCCCATCAGCGGGCCGCGCCCCGCGTGGGATGAGCTGGAGGCGGACGCACGCGCTACGCTCCGCGCGGCACGTGATGGCTGCCTGGAGATTATCTTCCGCGATGTCTACCGTATCCATGGAGAGAGGCCTCGCCTGAGCCGGTGGGTGCAGATGGTGCGCGGCCTCATGGGCGCGTAGTTCGGCGCCAGGGCTCCGCCTTGCGGGAGGTAATGCCCCCGAAAAAGGCGAACAAACGCATCCTGCTGGTGGACGACGACGCGGACAAGGAGAACTTCATGCGATCAAGGCTGCTTCTCGTAGCACTCTTCGGCGCGATTGCCGCGGCTTCGCTGGCGGATGAGCCGAAGCTTCGGCTGGGACGGGAGATCAGGCTCTTCAACGGCAAGGATATGAGCGGCTGGACCTACTACCTGGCGGACCCATCCAAGAAGATGGACGACGTCTGGTGCGTGGATCCTCGGGAGCGGATAATCATCTGCAAGGGCAACCCCGCGGGATACATCCGTACCACCCGGGAATTCGATAACTTCGTGCTCAAGCTAGAGTGGCGTTTCAATCCGGTTACGAAGCAGGCCGGCAACAGCGGCGTGCTTCTGCGGATTGTCGGCGAGGACAAGGTGTGGCCTAAATCCATCGAGGCGCAGCTGATGAGCGGCGCGGCGGGCGATATCTGGCTGATAGATGGCGCCCAACTCGATACGGGTCCTGAGCGGGTGCACGGCC
>CAZGLN010000115.1:0-9783 GCA_964526545.1 uncultured Chthonomonadales bacterium | reverse complement strand
GAGAAGCCCATCGGCGAGTGGAACGAGTACGAAATCATCGTCAATGGCGGCAGCGTAACGCTGAAGGTTAACGGCGAGGTGCTCAACGAGGGCAAGAACGCGGACCTGACCAAGGGCACCATCGGACTGCAGTCCGAGGGCGCCGAGATACACTTCCGCAACATCCGCCTGCGCCCTATTCTGAAGTAGGGCGGCCGGCGCGCTAGCCGGCGGCGTCCAGGGTGGCGGGAGCCGCGTTTCCGAAAGTGCGGTAGCCTTGCAGCGTGCGCCGTGCGCGGCCGCACTGCTCCAGTTGGAGGGCGGCTTCCCGCATCCGCTCCGAAAGAAACCGCTCGGCCTCCGCCTGGGCCGCCTGAATCTCCATGAGGGCGGCGCTCCACTCCGGCGAGAAGTTGGCCGGGCGCGCCTGCAGCGAGGCCATGGCGGCGGGCAGCAGCTCCGCGATACGGCAGAGAGTCTCTACATCGCCCGCCTGCACGGCGGCCCGCTCCTCGCGGGCGAGCTGCCTCAGGCGCCGAAGAGCGGGTGACTCGCGCGCGCTAGCAGCCATCCTGTGAAGCACCCGCGCCGAGTTTCTCGCGCTCCTGGGCGTCCAGCTGCTCCCAGCTTTCGCGAAGCTCGCGAAGGAGCCCGATGACCTCCTCGATGGGCTCCGACTGGTCCTGCATGTTGGCCAGCGCGATGCGCTCGATCATGTATCGGTAGATCTTCTGCAGATTGGCGGCAACCGCGCCGCCGCGCTGCATGTCGAGGGTATCCGCCAATCCGCCCACAATGCGCTGCGCATGCACCAGGTGCTGGTGGCGCTCCTCAATGGGACCCTCCTTCAGCAGGGAGAGGCCGAGATTGAGCCGGCGGATGGCTCCATCGTAGAGCAAGAGAATGAGCTCAGTGGGGCGCGCCCCCTCTATCTGCTGGCGGCGGTACTCCTGAGCATATCTGCTGGCTAGTGCAACGGCCATAGGTGCGCGTTCCTTGCGGCTGGGTTAGTGCGTGGTTCTTTCTGCATTATTGGAGCGGCATCCAGCGTGGATAAGACCGCTAACTCGATTGCTTCGTGGATTGGCTGACGACCACGCCGAGGGCGGCGAGGCCGGCGGATGCCGACCGTATCCGGGCGACCGCGGCCTCCATCGCGCCGAACTGCTGGCGCAGAAACGTTTCGCGTGCCTTGAGCCGCTCCTGCAGATCCGTGATCTCCGTCTGCATCTCCGAGATGCGCGTGTTCAGGTCATTGGAGAGCGTGCTGAGCGAGCCGTTCAGGAAGTCCGTGGCCGAGGAGGCCATGTACTTCACCAGGTTGCCCACGCCCTTGGAGAAGACGAGGCTTCCATGCGTACCCGTTACCGTGCTGTTGATCAGCACCTGCAGCCCGTCCGTATTCGCGTTGCCCGCATTGCCCGCCAGAATCTGCCCGCGTCCGGTGGCGGCCTCGCCGTTTATCGTTCCCGCGACATCCACACCCGTCACGGAGACGGGGTCCGTGCCGATGCCGGTGTTGTTGGCCGCGGCCATCTGCGTGGAGACCACCGTAAAGCCGCCCTGGGCGCCGTACTGCTTGGCTGTCAGCGTCAACGAGTCACCGGTTCGTGATGCCGTGACATAGAGTGAGATGACGGAGTGGGAGTTGATCTGGGCGATGATGCCGTCCAGCGTGCTGTTTGGTGCGATGATTACCCCGCGGCCCTGTGCACCGAAGGGGCCGCCGGAAAAGTTGAGAATCTCGGTGTCTGGGTTGTCGTCGGCCGTGTGAGCGGTTCCCGCCGTCATCGTGGCACGTGTGGGCGCCGCCGTGATCTCCACGGCGTAGCCCATGGGGCCGCTGGAGAGCGTCTTCTCCGTGGCGGCGAGGAACGAAATGCGTGTATCCACATTGGTGCCGGTGGCTCGAAACAGCCTGGCCACATCGGGAAGCCTGGTAGTGAGCGCCTGGGTAAGCGCGGCATCGTCCAGATTCAGCAGACCGGCCTGGCTCAGCGAGATACCGATCTGCGAGAGGGCGGCCGTTGAGTTGGGCAGCCCTGGGACCGCGCCGGTTACAAGGTCCGTCAGCGAATCCACCAGCGTCTGAACAGTGGTATCGCCGAAGAGCGGGCCCGTGGCGAGCGTCTGCGGATCAAACGAGGCCACGTCCTGATGCGTGGTCTTGAGCTGGTTGAAGGCCGAGACGAACGCGCTGATATTGGCCTTGATGGTCTCGGTATCGGCTCGCACGGTGATGTTGGCCGTGGGCTGGCCGGTCTGCTTCAGCAGCGTGATGGTTAGTCCGCTCACCGCGTCCGTTACCGTGTTGCTTGAACGGGTCAGCGTGAGGCCGTTCAGCTTGAACTCGGCGTCCTGGGCGGTTACCAGCTCGTCCGCCACGCTGTGCTTCAGAACCCCCAACGTCGTAAGGATGTTCTGGTCATCCGCAAAAGTCGGGGTGGAGGCGCCGGTGATCTCCAAGCGCTGCATGGTGGTGCCGGTTGCCGGATCGGTCGCGCTGACTACGGCCGCGCTCACGCCCGAGATGCCGGCCACATTGATCTTGCCGGCAATGGACATCAGCGAATCCGTGCCCAGGTCAATGGCTACATCCACGCCGTTAATCTGGATGGTTCCGGCGGCGGGCGCGGTGAGGCCCACCTGCGTGGCGATGGAGGTTGCGTTATCGCTGAAGAGGGCCGAGGCGGCGCCGTTGGTGACGGGCGTGCGGAGCGATGTGCCGGCGGTGATGAGGCCAAGACCGCTGCGGGCGATGGTGCCGTTGCCCACGTCGGCGATGGTAAGGGTGTTCGCGCTGCCGGTGTTGTCGCTGGCAATCACCAGCCGGTAGGTGCTTGAGTCCACTGCAACCACGGAGGCCGTGGCTCCCGCCTTGGCGCTGTTGATGCTCGCGGCAATCGCCTGGAGCGAGTCGCCGGAGGCGATCGTTACGGCCTTGCCGTTCACGAGTATCTGCCCAGAGAGCCCGAGCCCGTCCGTCTGACTTGAGTGCGCCGCTGAACTGATTCGCTGGGCACGCGCAAGCTGAAGCACCTGAATCTCGTGGGTGCCAGCGAGCGCACCAGGCTGGGCCGAGACGGCCGCGACAGACGAATCCGAGCTGCTCGCCGCAACTATTCGGAAGGCATCCTGCGCGTCCAGTTTGGCGGCTGCCGCCTGCAGGCCGCTGACTGCCGCGGAGATTTTGCCCAGCGCCACCTGCTGCTGGCGCAGTTGGTTCTGTCGGGTCTGAATGGCGGTGATGGGCCGCGACTCGAGTTTGAGCAGCTGCTGGATGATGCTGTCCGTATCTATGCCCGTGCTCAGGCCGGAGAAGTTGATGCCGCTGATACCCATGTGCCGCTCCCTTGCCGCGGTTCAGGCGCAACCGCGGACCTGGCTCTCGCGCGCAGAGCCTTGCCCTGGGGTTGTTCCACATCGTTCACGGATGTAGCAATCTCCCATGCGGCCGATGGCCAACGCCCGTGGATGCGGACGCCGGCCATCGTAACCCGTTATGTCTCTCCTTGCGGAGTGTCAGGATCGCCTCGTGCCAGGAGCGATCCCTAGCCCCGCAGCAAGCTCAGAACCAGCTGGGGTACCTGGTTGGCCTGCGCCAGGACCGAAGTGCCCGCCTGCTGGAGTATCTGGTTCTTGGTCAGCTGCGTTACTTCCAGCGCCACGTTCGTATCGCGGATCTGCGACTCCGAGGCCGAGAGGTTCTCCGCGCCGATGCCGAGGAACCGAATGGTGCTCGCCAGGGTGTTCCGCTGGAACGCGCCCAGCTCCGCGCGCAGCACGGAGATCTGACGGATGGCCTCATCCACCACGCGCATGGCGTCCGCGGCTCCGGTGGAGGTGGTGACGTCAATGTTCTTGAGCGTCATGCCCGAGACCACGGTTGTGCCCAGGTTCACCGCCTGGACGTTGCCGAGGTTGGTGGTTACGTACTGGCCGGAGTTCGCACCAATCTGGAAGGTGAGCGAGCCGGCCGTAACCGAGCCGACGGCGCGCGTGCCGGCCGAGTTGCCGGCTTCCGTCAGAAGGATGCTGTTGCCAAACGTATCGGTCAGCCGCAGCCCCGAGTCCTGGGATGACCTGCCGCCGGTAAAGGTGGTGGTAACCGCCGTAGTCACGTTATTGGAGAGCACGAGGGCGGTAACGCTCGCCTCGGCATTCACGCCGGCGACATTGGCGGGGTTCGCCACGCCCAGCACCAGGTTGTGGCTCTCCGCCACCACGATGCGGAAGTTCTCGCCGTAGTTGAGCTGACGGAGCGCAATGCTTCCCGAGCCGTTGGCGGCGCTGAAGAAGGCCGATACCCCTGTGACCGCGCTGTTCTCGTTAATCCGGTTGATGAGAGTCTGCACGGTGTCCGAGCCGGAGACGGTGATGGACTGGCCGTTAATCACGACCGTGCCGCCCGAGCCGGTGGTGGTGCCGTTCACCGAGGAGATTAGCGAGCTGAGCGAGGAGTAGGTCGCTCCGGTAGCATTGTAAGCCTCGGCGCGGGTGGCAAGCGTGGTCACACTCACCGTGACGTTGCCGCTGACCGTTGCGAGGCCCCCGAAGGTGCCGCCGATGTAGATGCCCGCGGCGTGCGCCGTATCAATGACCGTGGCGGAGATGCCCGAAGTGCCGTCCAGGAGGCGCTTCGTGCCGAACTGCGTCTGGGTGGCGATGCGGTCTATGCTTGCAATCGCCGAGGAGATCTGAGTCTGATCCGCTTGAACCGCGGCCGCGTCGTTCACGCCGGTGTTGGCGGCATGCACGGCAAGCGTGCGAATGGACCGCAGCAGGGAGTTGATTTCGGAGAGGCCTCCCTCGGCGGTCTTGATCAGATTGTTCGCGTCCTGGGCATTCGCGATGGCCTGGTTGAGGCCGTCGATCTGCGTGCGCAGTCCCTCGGAGATAATCAACCCGGCGGGATCATCGGACGATCGGTTGATTCGCAGTCCGCTGGACAGCCGCTCGATCGAGGTGGCGACCCCGGCGCTGGTCTGTTCAAGGTTGCGCAGCGCGTTGATCGCCGTAACATTCGTGTTAATGCGTAGGCTCATCGACTCCTCCATGAATGCCGAGAGCTGCTCGTGGGGAGAGCGCTGAAACCTCGGCTTGCGTTCCAGCATCATGCCGGAACGGGTCGTCCGCTCGTCGAGACCGGCTTCCCCTGCCGGCCCGTGCCCAGTCGAACGAGACTGGTAGGATTATCGGGATGCGATTCGCAATGCTTTAGGCACGCCATAGCGGCAGCGTCTTTCTCTCCTCCGGCGGCTTGGCGGCGGCGCGGTGAATGTTGCCCCGCATCCGCGCACGCGGGTAGGACTCTCGCGCACGCGCTCCGAAACCACAGGCGCCGAAATACTGGCGGGAGGGCGCGATGATGCTCACATCGTTGGCGTTAGTCGGGGCCATCCTCTTCGCGGGCACGGGAGACTTCGCCAGGATGGCGATCACACGGGATGAAGCCGGGCAGTACGTAGTGCGCGAGGGCGGCGAGCCGGTGCTCCGCTACAACTACGCCACCATCGAACCGGGCGAAGTGCTAGAGAAGGTGGCGGCGGCGGACAAGATATACGCCCGCGCGCGCAGCAACTACATCCACCCGCTCTGGGGACTCTCCGGCGAGGAGCTGACCCGCGATTGGGCGGTGGACCACCCGCATCATCGCGGCATCTACTGGGCGTGGCCGGAAGTGGATTACGGAGCGGAACGCGGCGACCTCCATGCGCTGCAGCGGGTCTTCGCCCGCCCGACCGGCGCGGTGAGGGCGCGCACGGGCGCGAACTGGGCGGAGATCGAGGCGCAGAACAACTGGATGTGGGAGGATGCCACGCCCATTGTTCGCGAGACCGTGCGCATCCGCGCATACGCCGGCACCGAGGCGGGCCGCCTGGTGGATATCCAGGTGCGCATGACGGCGCTGCAAGACGGTGTTTCGCTTGCCAGGCGCGGTACGAACCTCTATGGCGGGCTCAACATGCGCATGAATACCGTGGCCGATCAGCGCATTGCGTTTCACACCGACCCGCCCGAAGCGAAACAACGCGCGGCCTGGGCCACCATGCACGGCGTCTTTGGCGGCGCCTCTCGGCCCGCCACGGTGGCCGTGTTTCAGCACCCCGCCAACCCGGATTACCCTGGCGATTGGGTGCAATATCCCGAACTCAACTGGTTTCAACCGACGTTTCCCGCACCCAACACGCGCTACGCGCTCCCGAAGGGCAAGACGCTCACGCTGCGCTATCGGCTATGGATAAGCAGCGGCCCGGCGCCGGAGGAGAGCGCCCTTCGCGCTGCATGGGAGCGCTTTGCTGCGGAGGCGCGATAGCACACAGGCGCGGTAACTGGAGAGGGAAAAGGAGAATCACATGAGCAGCAGACGCACCGCGAGCCGACGGGACTTCGTGGCCACGGCGGCCGCAGCCGCCTCCTCGGTTGCGCTGCCCGCCGTTGTGCCGGCCTCCGCGCTCGGCCTCGAGGGAAAGAAGGCGCCTTCCGAGCGCATTCGCCTGGGCGCCATCGGTGTCAACGGCATGGGGCAGGCCAATCTCTTCGCCTGCGCGGGCCAGCCCGATGTGGACGTGGTAGGGGTGTGCGACGTCGCCACGGACCGCAGGGAGAGCGTGATCCAGAGGCTGAAGGGCCAGCCCAAGGGTTACAACGACTTCCGCGAGCTCCTGGCCCGCAAGGACCTCGACGCGGTCATCATCGCCACGCCGCCGCATTGGCACACCCTCATGGCGGTCGCCGCCGCCGAGGCAGGCAAGGATATCTACCTGCAGAAGCCGATGACTCTCTATCCCGCCGAGACCCTCGCCGTGCGCAACGCCGTGCGGCGGCACAAGGTCATCAGTCAGATAGGCACGCAGATACATGCCACGCGCAACTACCGGCGCGTGGTGGAGTGGATTCGCTCCGGCAAGCTGGGGCCGGTCTCGGTGGTGCGCACGTTCAACATCATGAACCAGGGCCCGAACGGCATCGGCCATGCACCGAAGGAGGACCCGCCGCCGGGGCTCGATTGGGACATGTGGCTGGGCCCGGGACCCGCGCGGCCGTTCAACCGCCTGCTCTACGCCGATGCCTACTATCACGGCTCGTTCTGGGACTACTCCGGCGGGTGGACCCCGGGCATGGCGCCGCACATCATTGACCTGCCGATATGGGCGCTGGACCTCGGCGCACCGCTCAGCACCAGCTGCCACGGCGGCCGCTTCATTATCCAGGACGATGGCGACGCGCCGGACACGCAGGAAGTGATCTGGAAGTACCCAACGGTTACCATGACCTGGTCCATGAACCTGGTGAACAGCTACGCATTCGACTTCGGCAAGGGCGAGCCGTCCCGCCGACTTGGCATCTACTTCCACTGCCTCAACGGCACCCTGCTCGCCGATTACGGCCGCTGCGAGGTGGTGGCGGAAGGCGAGATGCTGCGGGACAAGGAGCCGCCCTCGGAGTCCATCCCTCCTTCGCCCGGTCACGAGCGCGAGTGGCTGGACTGCATCAAGTCGCGCCAGCAGCCCACGTGCTGCGTGGACTATCACTGGAAGGTGGATATCGCCATCACGCTCGCGAATCTCTCCATGCGGGTGGGCCGCACGCTCCACTTCGATCCCGTCAAGGAGAAGATTGTGGGTGATCGCGAGGCCGAGCGCCTGGCCGTGCCGACCTATCGCGCGCCCTGGAAGTTCCCGGCGAAATACCTTACCGCCTAAGCCGCCAGCGAGGGACCGGGCTACACGCCGTCGGGCGGGCGCTCCGCGAGCCGAGCAGGTATCGCGGCCGGAGGAGCGCGCCGCTTCCGTGGCTAACCAACCGTAACCAACTGCGATCAGGGCAAAGGAGTGGATGTATGAACCTCTCGGTGGTGCTTGGTCTCGCTGCCGCCGCCGCACTCACCTGCGGCATAGCTGCATCGGCCGAGCCCGGAGTGCGTAAGGCTCCGTTCGGCAAGCTGCCGGACGGTACGGAAGTGGACCTCTACACGCTCACCAACGCGCGCGGGATGGTGGCCAAGGTTGCTACGTATGGCGGCATCGTTACGGAGCTGCACGTGCCGGACCGTAACGGCAAACTGGGCGACGTGGTTTTGGGGTTCGACAATCTGGAAGCCTATCTTAAGGGGCACCCCTATTTCGGCTGCATCACCGGCCGGGTGGCCAACCGCATAGCCAACGGCAAGTTCACCCTGGATGGCAAGGAGTACACGCTGGCCGTCAACAACGGGCCGAATCATCTGCATGGCGGCATCAAGGGCTTCGATAAGGCGGTGTGGGCTGCGCGCATCCTTCCCAACAGCGAGACTCGTCCCGGTGTTGAGCTGACCTACACCAGCCCGGACGGCGAGGAGGGGTACCCGGGAAATCTCAAGGTGACCGTGCGCTACATCCTGACCCCCAACAACGCGCTGCGCATAGAATATGAGGCGACTACGGACAAGCCCACCATCGTCAACCTGACGAACCACAGCTACTTCAACCTGGCGGGCAAGGGCGACGTGCTGGAGCATGAGCTGCGTCTCTTCGCCTCGCGCTACACTCCCACCGATTCCAACTTGATTCCCACCGGCGAATTGAAGCCCGTAGCGGGGACGCCCATGGATTTCACCACGCCCGCAAAGATTGGCGCGCGGATAGCCCAGACCGGAGGCGACCCGACCGGCTACGATCACAATTATGTCATTGACCAGCAGGCGGGGAGCGGCGCCAACCGGCCGGCGAGAGCCGCGGAGGTCTACGAGCCTACCACGGGAAGGGTGTTGAGCATGCGCACCACGGAGCCCGGCGTCCAGCTCTACACGGGCAACTTCCTTGATGGTTCCCTCACCGGCAAGGGCGGCGTGGTCTACGGCAAGCATGCCGGCTTCTGTCTGGAAGCGCAGAAGTTTCCAAACGCCGTCAATACGCCCGGTTTTCCCTCCGTGGTGCTGCGGCCGGGAGAGACCTACCGCCAGATCACGGTCTATGCCTTCAGTACACGATAGGCCGTCCACCACGGCGAGGCCTAGTAGAGGAGCCTCCGTGACGTTCGCGGAGGCTCCACGCATTTGAGGGCCCACGCGAAGCCCACGAACTTCCCGAGAGCCGTCACTGCCGCGATCTCAACTCGCGTTCACCTTGACAAGTCGGATATCGCGACTGCCGGCCGAGACAAGGTCAATTGGCACAAATCATGCATGCGCGCTAAGCGTTTGCGGCCCGGAGCGATTTGGGCTCGGCAACTCCATTGGGAGGTAGTGTGCGATGCACAGAATGGCGAAGTGGTTTGTCGCGGCTGCGGGTTTGGCGATGGTGGTCGGTGTGTGGTCGGCGGTGCGGCCGGAGCAGGCGGGTGCGCAGGGCAACGCCTATCCGCCGAACCCGTGCGCGTTTGGGCCCGTGCTTCTGGATCCCGGCGAAGGGGTGCAGGTCTCGCTCCTGCTGCCGGCCGTTCAGCGGCTGCGTTCCCAACCGACTCTTGTCGTAGTGGGTCAGGATGGCTCCCGGCTTGCCAGCCTCACGCTGCCAGCCGTACAGGGCCTCGCCCAGACGCGGACGGTGGATATCGCGCTCAACCGTGACGGAGTCCTGGTCCTCCAGTCGGATGTGCCCGGACAGGGTCCGCAGCGCCTAGGGGCGAATCAGCGCTTCACCGTGCTCTTGCTGCCCGCCGTCCAGCAGAACCTGGTGCCCGTGCCGCCTGTGGCTGCCAGCGCGCAGATTCTGGGCGAGGCCGGCCGCAAGGTCTTCGTTCAGATGTGCGACGGGTCGGTATAGTCGGAGCATCGCGTTACTCGCCGGAGGCCAGGCAGGAGGGCCAGGTTCGCCGGCGAAG
>CAZGLN010000114.1:9296-11880 GCA_964526545.1 uncultured Chthonomonadales bacterium | reverse complement strand
GCCGGGCCGGCGGAAGATCGCCCGGGTGCGCCGGCCCTGCCGGTCATGGCGTCTCAGGCACCTCGAAGATCCACAGTCGCCCCTCGCACACGAAGCTCATCCGCTTGCCATCCGGCAGCCAGCGCATGCGCACGCCGGGGCAGCAGGGCGTATCGGCGCTCAAGGGATACGTGCCCAGCGGGCGCGCCTTGCCGCCGTCCAGAGGGTCCAGCAGCACATGTACGGTCCAACGATGCCTGGGGCCCCGCGCCAGAGGTCCCTCCGCGGGCCGCTCGGGCTGCGCATAGGCCCAAGCCAGCCGTCTGCCGCCCGGAGCCGGAAGCGCCAGGAGCGCCGGCGCGTCGGCCATGTCGCCCTGCTTTACCGCGCGCAGAGTCGGTTTCTCCTTGAAGATATCGAGAATGGCCACGCACGCGCGCTTCTCGCCCACATCCGCGGCAAGCAAGAGCGTGCCGTCACCGCGCGGTACGGCCGATTCCAGCAGAGCCCTCTCTACCTTCGGCAGGGCGATGGGTTTCGGCTTATCGGAGCCACGCAGAGAGTGCAGAAACCCCTCGGTAACGGGCCCGCCCCCGGGCGGAGGCAGGAACTCCAGCCAGGTCTCCCGATCAATCCATACGTATCCGCACCGTTGGCTCCGTGTGCAGGGCCGCTCGTCCAGGCGCGAGCCATCCAGCCAGGCGAAACCCACGCCGCCTCGCAACGGCGTCCAGAGGGCGATGCCCGCCGCGGCATTCGGCTTCAGTTCACCGATGGCGCGAGTGCCTCCGGTGGCCAGCGGCTGGAGTGTCGGCAGCTCCTTTCGCGAGCCGCTCCGCGCGTCCACGCGCTCCACGGCCTGTCGGCCCTGCACCAGCAGATCCTGCTCGCTCAGCCAGTAGTGGAAGCCCTTGGACCATGGCTGTCCCTCCGACCAGTCGAGCGCAGCCGCGTGCTGGCGCAGGTCGCGGGCCGGCAGCGGCGCCGGCCGCAGAATGTATGCGACCAGGGCGCCCGCCACAATGATCGTAAGCACCGACAGCCAGTACCACTTTGACCGCATCTCTCTCCCCTACACGATGCCGTGTTCGACCGATCCCCGCAGGATGATGCTGTAGATATCGCGAGAGTGGTAGTGGCGCTGCGTGAGCCAGGCACCCGGCGGCTCCCTATTCGGCCCGAATTCCACCGAGCCTATCCGATCATCGAGCAGGGCGGCCAGCCGACCATAGAATCCGTGCCGGCCGTCGGCATGGATGCGAATGTCGCCGGCATCCACGCCCGGCCATGCCGCCAGCGCGTCCAGCGCCCGCAGCACGTCATGAGTGCGCAGGGCCGCCAGGTCGTCGTCGAGCCAGAGGAGGTCCGTGGCGAGCTTGTGCATGCCGCCGTAGAACTCCAGATCGTCTGAATCCGTGCAAGGCACGGGCCGCAGGGCGCCCTCTCCCGAAACATCCAGCACCAGCACCGCCCGGCCCTGCTCGCAGCAATCGCGAAGAAAGGAGGCGTGGCTGCAGAGCGCCTTGGTGCCTCCATCCCAGAGGCCGATGGTTACAGGCACGGCGCGTCCCGAGTCCTCCAGGCGGCGAAAGAGCAGCCCATGTCCCAGGATGTCCTGCTGCGCCCACCAGACGCGCATCTCCACGCACAGGTCCATCCAGGCCGCCGTGCGGTAGGTGCGCGGATTCAAGTCGCACGGCACGCGGTGCGCCCGCACGCGTTGGCGGAGCCACTCCCGATCCTCGGGCCCTGGCCGCCTCTCTCCTGCTCGGAGCGCATGCAGCCGCTCCTGGCACGCTTCGTGTACGGATACGGCGCCGAGCACCTCGCCGCGCACCTGGCCGGATTTCGTGCACCAGAGCGCGGAAGGTTCGAACGGCTGGATGCGCTCCCTGTCAAACGCGGGTTCGCGATGCAGCAGGTGGACAGCAAGAAAGCGCGCCACTTCTCGCGCCAGGCCCGGCGTGTAGTTATGCCCGCAATCCTCCTCCACAAGGGCGAGCCTCTCGGGAGCGCCCATCAGGTCCCAGATCCGGCGGCAGCGCTCC
Source organism: uncultured Chthonomonadales bacterium (assembly GCA_964526545.1). Lineage (GTDB taxonomy): Bacteria > Armatimonadota > Chthonomonadetes > Chthonomonadales > CAJBBX01 > CAZGLN01. The sequence continues at coordinate 9,853 of CAZGLN010000114.1, read as the reverse complement.
ACCGTACGGCGGGTGCCTTCGATGGGGAAGAAATCCTGCGCCACGGCCGCCACGCAGACGGGCTTGGGCGCGGCCGCGAGCAGGATGTCCTCGTGGTCGAAACCCTCCGCCGTGAATCCCGGCCAGATCTGCTCGGCGTCCTGCGCCCCTCCCGCGTAGAGATAGGTCTCGCGGCTCATGATGAAGGTCGCGGGAGCGGCAGCCGCTATGCGCGGATCACCCAGCATCATGAGCGAGGTCTGCGTGCCGCCGCCGGAGTTGCCGGTTACCGCAATCCTGGCCGCATCCACCTCTGGGCGCCCGGCGAGCAGGTCCAGCCCGCGCATGGCATCGTGCAGAAAGAAGCGGGCGAGACTCCAGCCCAACGGAAGGCACTGCGCGCCGGCGTGGTCATGATCCGGGCAGCAGGGCGCAACCGTACACCTGCCGGCGGATGGCTCCCAATAGGACCAGCGCTCGCCCTGGCCGATGGGATCTTGCGCCAATACAACGAACCCGGCCTGCGTGAGGGTCTGGCACACCACCTGGTATTCCGGCTCGTGCTTTGCGCGCTCATG
>CAZGLN010000114.1:8705-9286 GCA_964526545.1 uncultured Chthonomonadales bacterium | reverse complement strand
GAACATCTGCTGCACGGTGTAGACGCTGAAGGGGGTGCAGAGGAAGAGCACCGCCGCCGTGGGCTCCCGCAGCCCCTCCGGAACGTAGAGGTTGGCGGTTACATAGCAGCCGGGACGGCTCTGGTAGATGAGCTTCTCCACGCGGAAGCCCGCGCCGTGCAGCGTTCCCGTGCACTCCGCCTGAACCGGACCGGTGCTCTCAGGCAGCCCGCCGATGCTCTCCAGGAAGAACGCCCTCACCCTCTGTTGGCGCTGCAGCACCTGCTCCGGCGTGCACAGGGCGTCGCGCGCGGCATCACCGGCGAGGCAGCTGCGCTCGGGCATCGTAGAACCACTGCAGGGTTGGGCGCTCGAGGTCGCGCAGGGTCATGCGCTGCCTTCCTTGGGGTCTATCCGGGAATGTCGGCAGGTCGGCACATAGTCAGTATGTTCCGCCCATCACTTCAACCACGGTGCCATCCCGCAGCACAGCCAACTGGGGCACTTCGGCCACTTTGGGTGCCAGCTTGTGCCGCGCATCCTCACTGAAGGCGCCGGGCCGGGCTACCTTCTGCATTGCCGCCGCGTAGACAGTCTCCTCA
>CAZGLN010000114.1:2300-8688 GCA_964526545.1 uncultured Chthonomonadales bacterium | reverse complement strand
AGGCGCCTTATCGCCCTGCTTCTTCACCAGCATCGGATAGCCCGCGGCCAGGAACTTGAAGCCGTAGGTGAGCGGATACTGCCTGCGGCCCACAGTGACGGTACCCTGTCCCACCGCGCGCAGCTGCCACCTGGCCGCGGTCGGGCATACCAGTTGGTTCGGGTCCTTGATGTACTTCGGTATCAGGTCGCCGAACGAGCCCGGCTCCGCGTTCTTGTGGTCCTTTCTGTAGGCTGCCCACGCGGAATGGAAGGATTTGAGGCGCTCCCTGCATTCGGCAATCTCCTGCGTCTGCTTCTCCAGTTCGGCCGCCGCGCGTGCGTTTGCCTGGCCGACCTTGTACTGGTTGAAACCAAGGGCTACCGCTCCCGCCACGGCCGCCGCCACAATCACTCCGATCAGTATTCGCATGGCTCTGCCTCCCTCAATCCTGTTTGGCCCGCGTTGGTGCGGATCGGGGCATCTGGGCCGTGATCGCTCCGCCCTCCCGCAAGAGATAGTAGCGGTTCGCGGCCAGATTCCGCACTTCGTCCACCTGTCCGCTAGGCCATTCCACTCTCACCGTTTCGGCCTCCACCGCATTGGCCAGTCCGAAGAGCAGTCGCGGATCGCTGCTCGAACAGTAGCTGGAGCCGCTCCGTACAAGCCGAAATTGCGTCCGGCCCGCGGCGGCGAGCCTCACGCGCGCCCCTATCCCGTCGCGGTTGCTCTTGACTCCCTGCAGCCGGAGGCCCAGCCAGTTGCCGTGCGGTCTTGCGACATTGCGAAAGAGTCCAGCAGGCGTATCGGGTCCCGAGAGCAGCACGTCGGCAAGTCCATCGTTATCATAGTCCCCCACGGCGAGGCCGCGCATGGTGCGGGGCTTCCTCAGGTCGCCGGCAGCCGCCTCGTCATCCACGAAACCCGAGCCCGTGTTGCGCAGAAGCTGCTGCCGTTGGCGGTATCCCGTGCCCTCCGGAGTGTCGGGTATCACGTCGTTGATGTGCGCATTGCCCACCACGATATCCAGGTGGCCGTCCAGATTGTAGTCCAGCGCCTCGCATCCCCAGCCCAGCAGGAGCTGGTTCGGATCGCCAACTCCCGCGCTCGGTCCAAACCAGTGGAACATTCCGCCGCCGTCATTCTTGAAGAGGGAGCGGGGCTGCTTGCTGAAGTTGACCACGAAGAGATCTTCACGACCGGAGCCGAAGTAGTCACCCGCGGCCACACCCATGCCGGAGAGGGGCCGCCCGGAAGGGGCCGCAGCCACGCCGGCGGCCCATGCGACCTCCGCGAAACCCTTGCCTCGCAGATTATGCAGCAGCCAGTTGCGGCGCAGATCGTGGGCCACAAAGAGGTCCGGCCAGCCGTCATTTTCGATATCCGTCCAGACGGCACCCATCGCCGCGCCTTCCAGGTTCGCCAAGCCCGCTTTCGCGCTCACATCCTCGAAGGTCCCGTCTCTCCTGTTGCGAAAGAGCCACGAGCGGTCGCCGGCATAGTAGAACGGTTGGCAGTAGATTCGCCGCCCCTCTCCATCCACGCAGGGGCGATCTATATCCGGAAACCAGGAGACGTAGTTGCCCACGAAGAGGTCCAGCCAGCCGTCCCGGTCGTAATCGGCCCAGGCGGCGACGAGGGTCCAGTGCGGCTCTCCGGCCAGCCGCAGCCCCGCCCGGGCAGTAACCTCCTCGAACCTGCCTTTGTGGTTCTTAAGCAGACGCGGCCCGCCATACGTAGTGATCAGCAGGTCGGTCCAACCGTCGTTATCAAAGTCCGCGGCACACACGCCCTGCGCATAACCCAGGTCTTGGGCCAACCCTGCTTCTTGGGCGACATCCTGAAAGCGGCCGTTGCCCAGGTTTCGGTAGAGGGCGTGCGGCGGCCGCGACCGCGCAGGGGAGCCTGGGGCGGGTCCGCCCTGCACCAACACGATATCGAGCAGACCATCGTTATCGAAGTCCAGAAAGGCGCAGCCGCCCCCGGTAGTCTCGATGTAGCGCTTGTGCGGCGTGGCGTCGTTGTCGTACTGAAAGCGTATACCGGCCGCTTCGGTTACCTCGACGAAAGCCGCGGATGCCGCATGCCCGAGAGGTCCCGGCGAAGGCGGTCGGCAGCCGACCACGCCTAACCAGGCCGCAGCCACCGGCAACAGCGCGCGCAGGGCATCCACTCGGTGCGCGTATCTCTCCACCAGCGCCTCCACTTGGTGGAGTTTTATCGCCCTGCGCGCAATAGTCCTGCCCCGGCCGGCTAGAACTGGCCGTCCGCCACCTCAAATCGGGTCGGCTTCTGGAGTGTGGGGAGTCCTCGGCTCACCCACTCCGCTGTCCACTGCAGCAGCGTGTCGGCCGCGACTCTGGGCGGCCCGAGCAGATGGCGGCACCGCGCGGCGTCGCTCAGCAAGGCCACAGGTGCCGCCTCTCCCTCAAAGATCGGCGGCGGACAGCCCATCCTCTCGGCAAGGTCGGAAGCCGCCTGCCTTACGGAGAGCGTCTCCGGACCCGTAACGTTCAGGAGCCGCGCGGGCGACTCGCACAGGGCCAACCCGCGCAGCAGGGCCTCATTGGCATCACCCTGCCAGAGGGTATTGAACCAGCCCATGCGCAAGTCCACGGGTTGGCCGGTGCGCACCCTCTGGGCCAAATCCACGAGCACCCCGTAGCGAAGATCGGTGGCATAGTTGAGGCGGACCAGCAGCATGCGCGTTCCGAGCTGCCGCGAATCGTGCGCAAGCACCCTTTCGCGCCCCAGGCAGGACCAGGCATATTCGCCCACCGGTGCCGGCGGCGTCTCCTCCGTGGCTCCACCCGAGTCGGGGGGAACCAACGGGTAGACGTTGCCTGTGGAGAGCGCCACCATCCGCGCATCGTGGTAGCGGCGAGCGGCCAACCCGGGCAGGAAGGAGTTCAAGGCCCAGGTGAGGTCAGGATCCTGCGAAGCACCGAACTTGCGCCCCACGAGATAGAGCACATTCCCTGCGCTCGGCAGCGTGTCGAAAGCGCCCGGAGCGAGCAGATCGCACCGCACCACGCGGCACCCGGCACGCTCCAGTCTTTCCGCCGCATCGCCCGCCTCGAAGCGTGAAACGCACCAGACTCTTGCCCGCGAGCCCGCCTCCCGCAGGGCGCGTACCGCGAGGATTGCAAGGGAGGGACCCATCTTCCCGCCCGCCCCCAGCACCACCAGATCCCCTGCGAGCCCCGCGAGCGCCTCGATAAGCGCGGGCGAGGGCCTGGTCAGACGCTCCTCCAGCTCCTCCACGGAGCGAGGCGCCGCCTGTTCATCGGCCACTCGCCACCTCCAACCGTGTCACACTCACTGTAAGTTCCCTCGGACAGTCGCTGCAGCAGCGTACCCTCTCCGTCACTTTGTCTAAGATGGTGGTGGCGCGCGAGTTGCGAACCACTTATCAGACATCCAGGAGGCGCCCCCAGAGCCTCCGCATCGCCGATGCCAGAATCCGCATCCGACATCCGTGAAATGCCCGACGCCTTGGCTGAAGGCACGATCCCGAAGAGCGTTATGACCCGCCGGCGGGTGCGTATTCCTCTGCGCTGCGTCCTACCTGCACACCCAATCGCCGCGCGCTCAGATAGTGCCACAAAGCCACGAGCGAAGCGAGGAAAGCCAACACCGTAACGGTTACGCCCAGCGTCTTCACCGCCGCCAACGCCATCGGACCCACCCTAAATGCCAGGCGCTCCACGTTGCCGACCTGGTAGAGCCCCCCATACAACAGGACGAGTAGGACAAAGAGCCTGCTGCCGGGAGCCTGCCGCAGTTCCGCCGGACCGCACGCATAGGCAATGGCAGGCGCGAACATCAGGACAAAGTCATAGTGGTGGTGATAGACGATGAGCAGACTGACGCAGACGATCGGCCCCAGATACACTCCTATGGCTGAAGCCTCCGTACCTTCGCGGCGGCGGATCAATGCCGGCCACGCAACCAAGCAGACACTGAGCAGACTGAGAATCGCGCCGATGCGGTGTGAACGTTCCGGCATGGGGCTAAAGGCATTCAGCAGGTAGGGCCAATCCAGACGCGTTACGCTCTCCACGACATACGGATTCGGGTTGTTATTCACTGTCTCGAAGACGGCCATATTCCTCTGGTAGCCTCTCATGGCTTCGAGACCGCCCATATGGGTGAATCCGACGGCATTGGCAAGCACGAACACTGCCAGAACACCCATAACAAGCGCAAATCTCCGCTGGAGGAGCGCCACCCCGAGGAATGGAAGTGCCAGGGTTATCTTTATGCACGCGACCCACGCAACGATTAGGAACGGCAGCCACCGACGGCAGCGATTACCGGGCTCCAGATAGAGGCCGAGCAAGCCCAAAATTGCGGGCGCCATCTGAAGGTCCACGAAACCCCATCGCACGGCGCTGCTGCACATCACCAACCCAAGGATGAGCAGGCGATGCGAGCGATGCATTGTTGGCGAGAAGTAGAGGGTGAGCCGGTACACGCCGATGAGCAGCACGGACCACATGAAGAGGAACCAGAGCGGCTTTGCGACCGCGAAAGGCAGGAGCGTGAACGGAAGCAGGGAGAGACCAGCGGACGGCAGGTAGAAGATGCCCCACGGCGTGGGATGGCTGTATCCCATGTAGGCCCTGTAGAGCGCGGGATACTGTTCTACGGGAAGGGCGTAGATGTTCCGTCCCTCCACGATGGCACGCGCGGTGGCATAGAAATGGCCGAAGTCTTCGCCGCGCGGCCTGCTCACCTGGATGCAGATAACGGTACCGACCAGAATGAGCGCCGCGCCCAACAGAGCGGCCGCTCTTGTTCCCATCACGACGCAACGAAGGCGTTCAACAATAAGCGACATTACACCGCTCCTCCGTCTCCTCGTCCCAAACTCGAAGCCGCGCGGCTGCCCACGACGTCCCGGCCTACGTGCCCCCGAAGCCGCGACCTCAAGGCAGAGCCAGCCACTCTCCAGAAGCCGTGGAGGCCGCTCCTCTCGTTGCCGACACCCATAGCCGGCCACGCGTCCGGATGAAGGCCCGCGCGTGCTCACCCACCAAGTCATTCGACGCATGAGCGAAACAATCTGCCACTTTGCGGTTTATATTCGGTTTAAGGTTCGCGAAGGAGTGGGTCGGTGTGACTCGGCAGCCGGATTCGTCCGCACATGGGGTCTGCAACGTAAGCGGAAGAGTCGCGAACGCTACCAGCCGCGAATCGCTCGCGCCCAACGGCATCTGCGGCGGTGCCGCTCCGGGAAGCCCGTTACGCGGGTACAATCGCCGATGGCGCGAAAAGACCGTGCGGAGAGACGGCGGAACGCGGCAAGGGAGCAGACATGAGCGAGTACCTGGCCTCCACTCCCACCTGGGTGGTGGTTATCAGCCTGATCATTCTCATCACGTTCGCGGCGCTGCTGGCCGCCATGGTACAGGCCTTCGTGGGCCGGCGCGCCTACAAAGTCATCGAGCTGCCGGACATGACCATCGAGCTCTGGGTATCCGAGCGCCGATTTCCGCGGGCGGCGGATGCCGTGGTTGTGCCCGTGGCCACCGATCTGAAGATGGTCGCCGGCGTGGCGAAGGTGGTGCGCGACGCTACAGCCAACCGCCTCCAGATCGAGGCGGACGCCGCCGCGCCGCTCGCTCCGGGCGATGCCTTCGCGGGCAGCGGAGGGAAGTACCGGTTCGGCAGCGGCATATTGGCCGTAGTGATGGATGCCCAGAAGCGGACAACTCCCGAATGGATAACCGGCGCCATCAGCAAGGCGATAGACCTTGCTCAGAGCCGAGCGGCCCACTCCATCCTCATCCCGGACATGACCGAGGACCTGCTGCGCCAGCCTCCGACCATCACCGAAGAAGAGCGCCGCAGAACGTGCGGCCCCGTGGCGCGCGCCCTGGTGGATGGCATAGCGGCCTCGCGCGGCAAGGTCCACACCGTCTGCCTCTGGGTGTGGAGCAAGGGCACCGAGGACATCCTGGCCGAGGAACTGGAGCGTCTGAAGGAAGGCACCGCGCTGCACGCGGCGTAGTGGCGATCCGGCCGCATGTGGCGGTAGGTCGGCCAGTGAATGCAGTGCGGCACGGCCTGGAAACCGCCCCCGGGCCGCTCCCTTCAACTACCTGAGGAGAGAACTGCACTGCTGCGCTGCGTTCTGGCGCTCGGCAGGGTGTACGGTTTTCGCATGGGATTGCCACGGACGCCCTCACTATCCGGGCCATGGAACTGGCCGGCCTTCGCTGATTGCGGTGCCCCTTCCGAGCCGACCCGCCCTCCCCTTCGGCTGAGCCGCGACCCGTCCCAAGATAACTGGCGCGATGCTACGACCGGCCGCCGGCCGCCTTCTCGGCTGCCTTGGGTTTGTCGGGGGGCGTGGGCTTGGAGAAGGCAAGCTTCCGCTGGGCCAGCGCGAAGGTAACCCGGT
>CAZGLN010000114.1:1358-2289 GCA_964526545.1 uncultured Chthonomonadales bacterium | reverse complement strand
AGCAGATCGGCGCCCAGGATTGCCAGTTCCGGTGCGCCCTCCCCTTCCGCGACGTAGAAGGCCCGAAAGTCCCGGAACTTGACCCCGCCGATGGCCAGCTCCTTTACCATCACCTCCGCAACGCGTCCGGGCTTGCCGCTCGGCAGTGTTACCGGCACCACGGAGAGGATCGGCAGCTTCTGCTCCTGCACCACGGCGGTGGGCAGCAGCGTGCCGAGCGTGGCGGTATCCACCACGCAGGGAAAGGTGTGCTTGTTGTTCAGCTTGGCCAGGACCACCGGCTGACCGTCGCGGAATTCCAGAGGGACCACGGTCGAACGCGGAGGCAGCGCGCCATCGGGCTTGTCAAACACCAGCTCGCCTCGCTCGGGCTCTACGGAGACCGTGTAGAGGTGAAGAAGCGGCGCGCCGACCCATATTGCCGGCGCCTCGGCCTGCTCACGCCCCGAGAGGTGCTGCGGCACATCGAAGCGGAGAAGAGGCATCCCGACTACTACCACGGCCTGCAAACGAAGGAGAGAGGGAGGAAGGGAATCCGCCTCCGCCTTGCCGAACGCCGTGCGGATGGGCTGCTTCCCGATGGGCTCAAGGTTGAGTTTCGCGGCAAGATCGGGCAGAACAGCACATGCCGAGAGGCCCGTCGCCAGCGCTACGCGCTGGTCTGGCGAGCGGTCAATGCCGCCCTCCACGACCATCAAACCAGTCCAGAGGCGGAAGGTGAGGCGCGCAGGCAACGGCATACCCGGCGCGGGGGCCGGGCCGGACGCATTCTGCGGCTGCGGAAGGGGGGTCTGGCACAGCGCCGCGCGAAGGGCAAGCGCCAGGAGCGCGCAGAGGGACCATCGCTGTTTCACGCCGGTATTGTAACACCGGCTCCGGAGCGTGTCAAAAAGCGCCCGAACGCCTGGCGCCCGCCGGTTGGCTCTCCTGA
>CAZGLN010000114.1:0-1332 GCA_964526545.1 uncultured Chthonomonadales bacterium | reverse complement strand
CAGCCGATCCACCGGCAGCACACGGGTGAAGCGCAGACCGCAGCTTGTCCAGCCTTCGCCGGCCGGCTTGGCATGCCGCACCGTGCCGGAGACGCGTATGCGGTGCCCGGCGATGAAGGCATCGTCCGTCAAGGGAATCATGAACTGGACTTCCACCGTTTGGCCCACGGGTATGGGTTGGCGTGTCTCGATCTTCATGCCCCCAACACTGATGACCACGGTCCAGCCGTTCTGCCATGCGCCGTAGGCCTCGCTGCCGCGCTCGGTCCGGTAGACCATGGCGAGCCGCAGGGGGCGGCGTTCTCCCTCGCGTCGCTCTATTCGGTTCGGCGGACGAGTCGGCTTGATGGAGACTCTGGCGCCATCCACCCTGGCCAGCACTCCATCGCATCGCATGAGGGAAGAAGTGGTCGCCAGATCCACCCGCGCCACGCGGCCGACGGCCAGATGGGCCGGCGCCGTAGGAGCCTGATTGAGCAGCAGGTCAATGGATGTCGGCGAGATGCCTGTTACATGCGCGGTGAACTCCGACGAGCAACCCTGCACGCGCAAGGCGGCGGCGGCCCTCTGTTCTGACATGTTCCGTGTTCCTATCGCTTCCATGTTAGGCAGCCTGGCGCGCGCTGGCCATCGCCACGGCCGCAAGCCGCTGCCGGTCATCCGGCGCAATCCGCGAAACCGCCAGCCGCACTTCCACCTGGCCTCCCGCCACGTGTCGGCATGCCGTTACCCTGGCCACCGCGCGGATAGGGCGGTCGTCCAGCCCACCCACCGCAAAACCTCCCACGTCGCCGTAGGCCCTCCCATGGGCTGCGCCGCTCCCCCCTCCTACCGAGAAGCGCACTTCCATGCGGCGCGGAACCGGCACGTGCGCGGGCACCCGGAGCCCAATCTCCATATCTCCCACGCCGCAGAGCGCCGCCGATACCCATGCGCCGCTGGTTCCATCCGCGTGCACGGGCCGAAAAGCCGCGGGCCCCTCAACGCGCGCAAGGGCCCCTTCGACGACCTCCTCCTCCGCTGCCGCGCTCTTCACCTGCAGGACCACCTCGTTCCCGTCAACGCTCAAGACCGTCGTCCGCCAGATGCGAACGGTGCCTTCGTCCTCGGCAACCAGGCCCATCTCGATACCGGGGCGCAGCGCGGCGGACATGCCGGGAGCATCCAGCCGTACCCGCGCCCGCCCACGCGGCGCTGGGAGGAGCGTGCCCGGCAGCAGGCTGCTGTCAGGCAGTTTGATGGCCACACGCAAATCCGCTCTGGTCATTTCCACGATGGCCCGGCGCGGCGTTCATGCGGCACCGCTCGGGCAGGTTCCGATATCACTGCATT
>CAZGLN010000113.1:7743-12016 GCA_964526545.1 uncultured Chthonomonadales bacterium | reverse complement strand
GATATTCTGCGGAGCCACTACGGTTTCGATAACACCCCGTTCCTAAAAGCCCTGGAACAGCGCGGCTTCACCATCACTCCGCGCAGCCACTCGAACTACGGCCAGACCGTGCTCTCGTTGGCCAGCACGCTCAACATGACCTATCTGGATGAGGCGGTGAGCGGCGTCGGGCGCGATTCAGCCGACCGCGAAGTGATTCGCCGAATGCTCGATGAAAATGCCGTGGCGGAGTTCCTGCGGCCGCTAGGGTACCAATTTGTCTATGTGGGTTCCGGCAGCGGCGAGGTGCGCATTACGCGTGCCGATGTGAAGCTGCAGGAGAAGGCCCCCCGCACACCGGCCGAGGCGCAGATTCTGGGCCTCACACCCCTCGCCGCCTCCCGCGCCATGCAGCAGTATGAGTACGATACGCGGCGGCAGTTCATCCAGACCGCGTTCACCTTCCTCGAATCGCTTCCTGAGCAGAGCTACCCGAAGTTCGTGCTGGCCCACATCGCCGCGCCGCACCCTCCGTTCCTCTTCGGTCCAAATGGCGAGCCGCGCACGCCTCGGGGCATCCAGAGCGGCGAGGACGGCTCCTCGCTCCTCACCATGATCACGCCGGAGGAGTACAAAAAGGGCTACATCGAGCAGTTGCAGTACGTCAATCGCCGCGTGCTGGCCTCGCTCGATCTGCTCATCAAGAAGTCACGCGTGCCGCCAATCATCATCCTGCAGGGCGATCACGGACCGCGCCTAACCCTGGATTGGTTCAGCATGGAGCGCACGGACCTGAGTGAGCCGTTTTCCATTTTGAATGCCTATTTGGTGCCTGATCAGGTGCGGAAGCGCCTCTGGGACAGTATCACACCCGTGAACACCTTCCGACTGCTGCTGAGTCACCGCTTCGGCGCGAACTTCAAGCCCCTGCCGGATCGCGTCTTCTACTCAACCATGCGCCGCCCCCTGGATTTCGTGGACGTTACGAAGTGGCTGCCCGAGCCGCTATCCCCCTCCGACGGCCGGCCGCGGAGTGCGCCGTCTTTGCCGCCGCGGGCCGCATCCCAAACGGAGGCCCGCTAAATCCCGCACGGCACTAGCATTCCGGCTATTTAGCCGCTATAACAATAGCCATGCGACCAGCGATCCTTGCCTCGGCGGCCACCGCGGCGCTCGCCGCTGTCTGTTTGGCCGTGGACCAACCGAACCAGAAGCCCGATCCGGCACGCGAGGAGTTCTTCGAGACGCGCGTGCGCCCGGTGCTCGTGAAGAGCTGCCAGCCCTGCCACGGTGAGAAGCAGCAGTTGGGCGGGCTGCGCGTGGATTCCCTCGCCGCGCTGCTCAAGGGCAACAGCGGCGGGCCGGTGATAGTGAGCGGCGATCCCGAGAAGAGCGTGCTCATACAGGTAGTGCGCTACGACGGCAAGGTGAAGATGCCGCCGGCCGGCAAGCTGAAACCGGATGAGATTGCGGCCCTCACGGAATGGGTGCGCCAGGGCGCCTATTGGCCGAATGCCCAGGTCTCCGCGGCAGCGGCCGCCGCCGCGCGATCGGGCGAGTTTGTCATCAGCCCCGAAATGCGGCGGTTCTGGTCGTTCCGGCCGGTGCGGGAGCCCAAACTGCCCGAGGTGAAGCAGGCGTGGTGGGTTGCGTCCCCGCTCGACCGCTTCACCCTCGCCCGCCTGGAGTCGAAGGGTCTGCGGCCCGGACCCATCGCGGACAGGCGCACGCTGCTGCGCCGCGTCTACTTCGACCTCATCGGTCTGCCGCCCTCGGCCGAGGCCGTGGAGGCGTTCGAGGCAGACAAGTCGCCGGATGCCTGGGCGCGCGTGGTAGACGGCCTGCTCGCGTCGCCGCGCTTCGGGGAGCGCTGGGCCCGCTACTGGCTGGATGTCGCACGCTATGCCGATACGCGTGGGTATGTGTTCGTTGAGGATCGGGAGTACCGGCACGCCTATACGTATCGCGACTGGGTCATCCGCGCATATAACGAGGACATGCCCGTTAACGAGTTTCTGATGAAGCAGCTCGCGGCGGATCAGCTGGTCTCAGGCGAGGATCGGCGAGACCTGGCGGCTCTCGGCTTCCTGACGCTGGGTCGGCGCTTCCTCAACAACATCCACGACATCATTGACGACCGCATAGACGTGGTTACCCGGGGGATGCTGGGCCTCACCGCCAACTGCGCGCGGTGCCACGACCACAAGTACGACCCGATCTCCACCAAGGACTACTATGCGCTCTATGGCGTTTTCGCCAGCTCCACCGAGCCGAATCCGCCGCTCGCCATTTCGCCCCCGGAGATCACCAGGCCGTACGAGGCCTACCAGACCAGGCGGGCTGAGGCCGAAAAGGAGCGCAACGAGCTGCTGCTGGCACAGGTACAGCGCCTGCGCGGCATAAACGAGCAGGACGGCTCCGCCCTCTCGGGACCAGCGAAGAAGGTGCTTCAGGACCTGCGTCCACGCGCCCTGCCGGATAATAACCAGACCCTCATTCTCAAGCCCTTCTTCGAGCCAGATGCCGCCACGCGCGTGGACGCGCTCAAGCAGCAGATTGCGGAGCTGGACAAGAGCGCCCCGCCCGCGCCGGAATTCGCCATGGCGCTGGTGGATTCGCCTAACCCCGTCAATCCGCGCGTCTTCCGTCGAGGCAACCCGAGCAATCCCGGCGATGCGGTGCCGCGCCGATTCCTTACGGTACTTAGCCGCGACGAGCCCAGGCCGTTTCAGCAGGGCAGCGGGCGGCTGGAATTGGCGCGCGCCATCGCGGACCCATCCAACCCGCTCACGGCGCGGGTCTACGTCAATCGGGTGTGGCTGCGGCTCTTCGGCAACGGCCTGGTGCGCAGCCCGAGTGACTTCGGCACCCGGGGTGAGCCGCCCACGCATCCCGAGCTGCTCGACTACCTCGCGGCGCGATTCACCGCCGAAGGCTGGTCCCATAAGCGGCTCCTCCGTTCCATCGTGCTCTCCAACACCTACAAGCAGGCCGCGCGCGATGACGAGACGGCCGCCCGGATGGACCCGGAGAACCGGCTGCTCTGGCGGGCGAACCGGCGCCGGCTGGACCTCGAGGCCATGCGCGACTCGCTGCTGTACGTCTCCGGCGCGCTGGACCTGAAGATGGGCGGGCCCGCCGTGGATCTGACCAGCCAGCCCTACACCGTGCGGCGCAGCGTCTATGGCTACATCGAGCGGCAGAACCTTCCGAACTTCTTCCGCACCTTCGATTTCGCCAGTCCGGATACCACCAGCCCGCAGCGCTACCAGACCACGGTGCCGCAGCAGGCGCTCTTCATGATGAACAGCCCCTTCGTGGTGGAGCAGGCCAGGCGTCTGGTAGCCCGTGAGGAGGTGGCCGGCGCGCCCGACGACCAGGCCCGCATCCGCGCGCTCTACCGGCTGCTCTTCGCCCGCAACCCGAGCGGCGCCGAAGTCTCCCTCGGTATGGCCTTCCTGCGCCAGCAGGCGAGCGGCCCAACCACCGTTGCCCTGCAGCAGCCGGCTGCGGGCAAACTCAGCCCCTGGGAGAAGTATGCCCAGGCGCTGCTCATGACCAACGAGTTCGTCTTCGTGGACTAAGGGCTGCCGGCTCCGTAGCGGCGGCCCTCGCCTCCATGTGCGCCGATTCTTGCCGGCGCCCCACTCTTCACATGCGTTCCGCCGTCCGGACCTCGGCGGCACCGGGCGTCTGCCTCTTCAGGCATGTGGGCCGCCGCCGGAAGGAAACAGCCGGGCCGCGTTGTACTAGGCACTGGACCATGCCCGCGCTGGGCTTGCGGCGAAAGGGTGCACAAAGATGAGCGAAACCATGCCGGTAAGCGCCGGAGGCAACCGGCTGAGAACTCCGCTTCCCCGGGTCGGCATCCGGCCCACCATAGACGGCAGATACGGTGGTGTGCGCGAATCTCTCGAGCGACCCACCATGCAGATGGCGCGGAACCTCGCGGACCTGCTCACACGGAACGTGCGGCACGCCTCGGGCGAGCCCGTGGAATGCGTCATTGCGGATGAGTGCATCGGCGGAGCCGCCGAGGCCGCATCCTGCGCGGCCAAGTTCGCCGCGCAGAACGTAGGCCTCACCATCACCGTTACGCCCTGCTGGTGTTACGGCTCCGAGACCATAGACATGGACCCGCTGACCATCAAGGCCATCTGGGGCTTCAACGGTACCGAGCGCCCTGGCGCCGTCTATCTGGCGGCGGCGCTGGCGGGCCATGCGCAGAAGGGCCTGCCTGCTTTCGGCATCTACGGCCGCGACGTGCAGGATGCCGGGTCCACCGAGATACCCG
>CAZGLN010000113.1:0-7682 GCA_964526545.1 uncultured Chthonomonadales bacterium | reverse complement strand
GGCACCTCCTACCTGGCAATGGGCGGAGTCTCCATGGGCATCGCCGGCTCCATCTGGACCATGCCTTTTTCGAGAGGTACCTGGGCATGCGCGTGGAGACCGTGGACATGACGGAGTTCGTCCGGCGCATCGAGGAGCGGATCTACGACCCCGCGGAGTACGAGAGGGCCCTGGCCTGGGTCCGCGCCAACTGCCCGGAAGGACTGGACCCCAACCCGCCGGAGAAGCAGAAGACGCGCGCACAGAAGGACGCCGATTGGGAGTTCTGCGTCAAGATGGCGCTCATCGCGCGGGACCTCATGATAGGCAACCCCAGGCTGGCGGAGCTCGGGTACCCGGAGGAAGCGCGCGGCCACAACGCCCTCGCGGCCGGATTTCAGGGACAGCGGCCGTGGACTGACCACTTCCCGAACGGCGACTTCCTGGAGGCCATCCTCTGCACCAGTTTCGATTGGAATGGCATTCGGCAGCCCTTCATTGTCGCCACCGAAAATGACGCGCTGAACGGCGCCTCGATGCTTCTGGGACATCTGCTCACCGGCACCGCGCAGCTCTTCTCCGATGTCCGCACCTACTGGAGCCCGGATGCCATCAAACGGGTTACCGGCTACACCGTTACCGGGCCCGCGGCGGGTGGAGTGCTGCACCTCATCAACTCGGGTCCCTCCGCCCTGGATTGGACGGGCGAGCAGGAGATAGACGGCGCCCCGGCGGTAAAGCCGTGGTGGGAGGTTACACCAGAGGAGGCGCGGCGCTGTCTGGATGCCACGCGTTGGTGCCCAGGACTGCTCGGCTACTTCCGGGGCGGCGGCTACTCCACCGACTTCCAGTCGCGCGGAGGCATGCCGGTTACCATGTGCCGCATCAACCTGGTGCAGGGTCTGGGACCTGTGCTGCAGATCGCCGAAGGCGAGACGGTCTCGCTGCCGCAAGAGGTGCACGACGCCCTTGATAAGCGAACGGACCAGACGTGGCCCACCACCTGGTTTGCGCCGCGGCTCACGGGCAAGGGGCCTTTTGAGGATGTCTACTCGGTGATGAACGCGTGGGGCGCCAACCATGGGGCTATCTGCTTCGGCCATGTCGGCGCGGATCTCATCGCACTGGCCTCCATGCTGCGCATTCCGGTGGATATGCACAACGTGCCGGATGCCGAGGTCTACCGACCGGCGGTATGGAACCGGTTCGGCGCGCTGGATGCACAGGGAGCGGACTACCGTGCCTGCGCCGCGTTCGGTCCGCTCTACGGCTGAGCTGGGTTCGATGCATCACGCTGGCAGTCGTATCGCGTAGAGAGAGTAGCTGGCGTTCCACGCGCTGCGGTTCGGGATGAGGAAAACGGGTCGCTAGCGTATAAAACGTATGCGTACCCACCCCCCGGGGTAATGATGAGCGCTGCCGAGGTGGCGCGGAGGAGGTAACAAAATGACGAAGAAGCGTCTGACGGCGATTGTTGCGCTGACGGCTGTCATCTCCATGGCGGTGGGCGGATACGCCTACGCGCAGCTGGACAAGATCCTCAAGGGCGGCGCGATCATCGCCCTGGTGGATCGGGTCGGGCCGGACATCAACAAGGCCCTGAACAAGCTCACCGGCGACAAGAACGTGCCCTACGACATGGCCACGAAAGTCGTGCCCATCCTTACACTGGGCGGCGGCGCCTATGCCGGCTGCGTGCAGGTGGCGGGCCCGGATGATCGCGTGGAGAAGGTAAAGGCCGTAGCCCAGATTGAGCAGAGCTTCAGCTTTCTGGGGAAGGTGCGCGTGAAGGCGCTGGTGCCGGTGGAGACTCGCAGCATGACAAGCATCAAGAGGGTTCCGGGCGTAGGCGTAAGCGCGCTGGTGGACCTGAAGCTGTAACGTATCGCCGCATCACGACGGTGCCGTCTCGGCAGCGCGTCGAGCCGAACGGCGTTGTGGCACCAACAGCCCGTGGGCAACGCCCGCGGGCTGTTGTCATGGCGGAGGGCGCCGCCGGCTAGCCCAGGAGAGTGACAGCGCTCAATCCCGCCACCATGAGCCCGGCACCCAGCATACGTATGGCGCGGCCCTCCTCGCCCAGCAGGCCGGTGCCCATCCATACGCCGAAGAGCACCGAGAAAGCGCGAACGGGCACGATGTACATCGCCGGAGCATCCGGCAGAGCCATCGCCGTGAGCACCAGCAGGTAGGCGCCGATGTTCAGAGCGCCGACCGCGATGGCGTTGCGCGCGCTGCGCCCCCACTCCGCCCTGAGCGCCTGCAGGCCCCTGGCGCGCACCATGGCCGGCGCAATCACCAGCGCTGCCGCCGCGAAAGTGAGGTAGACATAGACCAGCGGATGCACCCCGGCCCGCGAGACCGCGTACTTGTCTATCAGGCTGTAGGCGGCATAGGCCGCCCCCACCAGCGCGGCGGGTGCCAGCGACCGAAGCCCCGGTCCTCGGACCGCCGGCACGGGCAGGCTGACCACGATGACGCCCGCCAGAAGCAGCAGCAGACCCAGGAGGCCACCCGTTGAGGGTGTTTCGCCCAGGAGCGGTCCGCCGACCGCCACCACCAGGAGCGGGCCCAGGCCGCGCGAGAGCGGATAGGCAACGGAGAGATCCGACTGGCGATAGGCGGAGGCGAGACCCAGGAAATAGATCACGTAGACCGCCCCGGTCGCCGCGATGCATGCCCAGCCGGCGCGGGGCACGGGGTGTTGTGCCGCAAGAACCAGAAAGACCGGCAGATAGATGAGGAGGCCCGCGACCAGATAGAGCGCGGTGAATGCCTGCTTGTCCTGCGCGCGCTTGATAAGCAGATTCCAGGTGGCATGCAGGGCACAGGAGCCGAGCACCAGCAGCAGCGCGAGGAGAGGCATCTAGCCCGTCGGCCCGCCGCCGGCCGCCAGCAGCAGAGCCAGCGTGATGGTTACCGTAACGGCGGAGGCCAGGGTGGTAACGAAGACGCAATCGGCGGCCAGGGCACTATCGCCTTCAAGCTCCAGGGAGAGCAGAAGGGTATTCACGGCCGTCGGGGCGGATGCGGCCAGGATGAGCATGGCCCCTGGCCAGGGCCAGAGACCCAGCGCAAAGACCACGCCCGTCATCACCAGCGGCAGGCCCAGCATCTTCAGCGCCGCCACCGGCAACACCCGCCCCCAATGCGGCGCGCGCGTGCGCTGCGCCAATTGGGCGCCGAGAGTTACCAGCGCGAGAGGGACCAGGCCGGCGGCCAGGAGCTCCAGCGTGTAGCGGAGTGGACCTGGCATCGTTACCCCCGAGGCTTTCACCGCCAGCCCCAGGAGAAGCGCGGCAAAGAGGGGAGTCCGCGCGAAGCCCATGATGGCCGCGCGCCCGCCATGGCGGGCGCCTGAGAGCATCAGGTAGCCCAGCGCCCAGATGGTGAGATTCCCGGCCATGAGGATGAGCGACTGCACTTCGCCCCCCTGCCTTCCGTAGGCACGTTCCGCCAGCGGAATGCCGAAATTGCCGGCGTTGAAGACGATGCTCGAAAGCACCAGGATCGCCGTCGTCTCGTGCGGAATGCGGCGGGCCCGCGCGGTGAGCCAGATGGGCAGCGCCAGGAGGCCTTCGGCCAGCAGCATGGCAGCCACAAGGAGGCCCATATCGGCCCAGGAGAGGTCGCTCTGGGCAATGCGAACGAAGAGGAAGGCCGGCACGAAGAGCCCAAGCTGCAGCCTGGCGAGGGAGGCAAGATCCAGCCTAAAGCGGCGGTGAAGGCCGTAACCCGCCGCCGCAAGCAGCAGAATGGGCAGCACAACCTCATAGAAGATGCCGGCGAGATTCGCGAGGGCGTGCATGGCGCTGGCCTACACAGTACCCGCACCCAACGGGACCCGCCGTGCGTGCGGGTGGGCGGAGCGAGAAATGCCAGGCCGCGAACGGCTCGTCATTTTCTTGGGTGCATGCGGTATCGCTCGATAGCCAATCACGCGGCGACAGGTAGAAGTTGACAACATCCCTATGTTCGCATATACTGACAAATACCATGCGTAATCTGATAGACATGGAGACCCTCGAAAGGGTTGCCCCCGTCATTCGCAATGCAGCCCATCCCCTGCGCCTGCGTATCCTCGATTACCTCCATCACTCCGGCGGCCCGTGCTCTGTTGGCGAGCTGGTGGAGGCGGCGGGTGCCAGCCAGGCCATGGTGAGTCAGCAGTTGCGCATTCTGAAGGACCAGGGCATTCTCAGCGCGCGCCGCCAGGGCAACCACGTGCTCTATGCCATCGCCAACCCGAGCATAGTGCATCTGTTGGAGTGCATCCGCCGCCACGGCGAAGGGTGCGACGCCCTCTCATCAGACGACCCCGAATAGGTCTAGTCCCGTGTGCGGCGCTGCTCCGCCGGGACGACGATTGCGAAATCGGCGAGACGACACAACGCGATCAGCATCCGGCCGATTGAGCGGAATGCGCTCCGGAGCAGCGCGGCTAGAAGCCTAGCACACGGTCCGACGAGAGGGTCCACTCGGCCAGCTCCATCATGGAGCCGATGCGCACGCCGGGGATGAGCGCGGCGCCGAAGAGCCCGCGATGGTCCACGCAGGTCTGGCACAGAGTGATCTGCGCGCCGGCATCCAGCAGCGAGCGAACCATCTCTTCCACGTTGTACTGGCCATCCGGCCGGAGCTGATTGCGCATACCGGCGTACACGGCATCCGAAGCGAGGAAGAGGCGCACTTCTGCAGGCTCCCCCTGTTTCAGGAGGGCGGCGGCGAGGCGAAGGGCGTTGAAGAGGCGCTCTGAAGCGCCGTAAGGGCTGTCGTGCGCCGTCAGCAGTACACGCAAGGGTCCGGGCCTCCCGATCGGAATAGATGTTGCCTCTCTTCCTCGCGTCCCCGCCGCCCTCCTACTTCCGGGCGGCGCAGGACCATTTGGCGCGTGGAGCGAAGAGGAAGGCTCCAGTTCCGGGAGTCATGCCATGTCACTGCGCTTGCCCATCCTCGCCATTGCCCTTGCCTGCTCTGCCTGCGCCGAGCCGCCACAGCGCGCCGGCGGTCCATTGGAGTATCGCGTTCAGCCTGCGGCCGTGCTGGAACGCGGCCTCAAGCCGCTCTCCGGGGCGGACGGCTTCACCACGCTGGTTACGCGCGGCGGCGCGCGCTGCCTGGCCAATCAGCCTGGCACGAATCCGCCCTCCTCCTATCTCTACTTTGACATCGAGGATTCCGCGGCGCGGCAGATGCGCAAGCCCGTCTACGTGCTGGTGGAGTACCTGGACGACGCTCCGTTTGGCGGCATAAGCCTCCACTACGACAGCACCCGCGGCGATTCCCTGAACGCGCGCTACGCCGATGCGGACGACGCCATCGGCAACGTCATGGCGGGCACCCGGAGCTGGCGCACGGCTGCCTTCCGGTTGAACGATCCTCTCTTCCGCAATCGGCAGAATCTCGGCGCGGACTTTCGCCTCTACGGTCTCCGTCTCCATGTGCGCGCCGTTCGGCTCAGCTCCGAGCGGCCATCCAACTGGGACGAGTTGGGGAGGGTACAGATGCGGTCGCTGCAGACCCTCGTGAAGATTGGTCCGGGCGGCGAGCTGATAGTCGGCGGCTTCGACCCGGCAGTGCCGGAGGACGCGGTACGGCAGACGCGGGCGCTGGAGGCCGCAGTGCCCAGCCTGAAGGCCCTGGGGGTAACCAGCCACGAGACCTACATCCGCTGGAACCTCTGCGAGCCTGAGCCAGGCAAGTGGGATTGGAGCGTCTACGACAGGTACGTGGAGGTCTACAAGAAGACCGGCCTCAAGTGGGTGCCGTTTCTCATCTGCGGCTCGGCTTACTCTCTTCCGCGCTGGTTCTACAAGCAGCCCGGATCGCAGGGATATGTCTGCCTGGAGCACAACCAGGAGTCCGACGTGCAGTCCCTATGGAATCCCGAGATGAGGCGGCATGTGGCGCGCTTCATCCAGGCGTTCTGCGAGCGCTATCGCGACTCCGGCGTGATCGAGAGCATTCTGCTTGGCGTTACCGGCAACTACGGCGAGGCCATCTACGTCGCCACCGGCAACGATTGGACAGCCGATGTTTATGGGCCCTACCACACGCACCCAGGCTACTGGGCGGGCGACAAGTTCGCGGTGGCCAGTTTTCGGGCGTGGCTGGCGCGCAAGTATGGCGGCTCGGGTCCGCTGCGCGACGCATGGGGCGAGAAGTCTCCCACTCTCGAGAACGCGCGGCCCATGCTGAAGCGCGACGCGCCCAACGAGCGCGCCTGGTTGGATATGTGCGACTGGTACATCGGCTCCATGACGGAGTTTTCCCGGTTCTGGCTGACGGAGACGCGCAAGCACTTCCCGAAGGGCGCCATCAACCTCTGCACGGGAGGCCATGCGCCCTCGGAGCATGGCGCGGATTTCGGCGACCAGTGCAAGGCCGCGGCGGAGGTGGGAGGGGGAGTACGCATCACCAACGAGGGCAGCGACATGCGCGCCAACTTCAGCCTGACGCGCTGGGTGGCATCGGCGGGCAAGCAGTATGGCGCCTACTACAGTTTCGAGCCGGCAGGCGAGGTGAATGCGCAGGGAGTAATCGCACGCATCTACAACGCGACGGCTTCGGGAGCGCGCGGCCTCCACTACTACATGCCGAATCTCTTCGGCTCGGAAGAGGCACATGCCAACTTCGTGAAGTGGGGCGGCCAGTTTCGGCAGCGCAAGCCGGTTGTGGAGATTGCTGTCTACTATCCACAGACCCACATCAAGCTCAACACCAATGACTTCCTGGAACTGGTGCAGCCCCTTCGCGACCGCTTCGACTTCGACTATCAGAGTGACCAGCAGATACTGGACGGCGGACTGGGGCGGTACAAGGCACTCATTCTCATGCACGGCTCGGTCTCGGAACCCCAGGTATGGAGCGCGGTATCGGAGTGGATAAAGAGAGGCGGCCTGGTGCTCTATCCCGAGGGCATGGGCCGATTGCGCACTCCCGAGGGCGATGCCTCCTGGCACGATCGCGTGCTTGGGCCGGAAAATCGCGGCCGCGGGCGCGTGCTCACCTTCAGCGGCCCGGGCCGTCGGCCGGAATACCGTGCCTGGCTGGTTCAGCAGCTTCGGGAGGCGCCGGAATTGGGGGCCGGCACGCGCGCCATGCTGCGCGAGGATGGCGAAGAGGACAACGTGTTCGTCACGCTCTGCGAGCCGAGTGAGCTGCTCTGGTTGAACTACCAGGAGAAGCCGACAGTCAGGGGCGGCAGTCAGCTTCCGCCTTGGTCCATCGTAAGCACAGCGGCGCGGTAGGGGCGCGGACTTCTCTTCGCTCTGCCTCAAGGAGGATTGCACGTGGCACAGGAACATGCGCGGCCCGCGCGGAGGTCGTGGGCGGAGCCGTGGAAAGTGAAGGTGGTCGAGCCTCTGAAGATGATGACCCGCGCCGAGCGCGAGCAGGCCATCGCGGAGGCCGGCTACAACACCTTCCTGCTGCGCTCCGAGGATACCTACATTGATCTGCTCACCGATTCCGGCACCAGCGCCATGAGCGACCGCCAATGGGCGGGCATGATGCTCGGCGATGAGGCCTACGCGGGCAGCGCCAACTTCTACCGGCTGGAGAGCGCCGTCCGGCAGTACTACGGCTACAAGTACATGGTGCCCACGCATCAGGGCCGCGGCGCGGAGAACATCCTCTCGCGCATGCTCATCAAACCGGGCGATACCGTTCCCGGCAACATGTACTTCACCACCACGCGCCTG
>CAZGLN010000112.1:0-12019 GCA_964526545.1 uncultured Chthonomonadales bacterium | reverse complement strand
CAACGGGAGTACGCGCTTTGAGTGCGTAGTGGAGTATGAGTACAACGTGCCGCTGATTGGGCCGATGATCAAGCAGCTAATCCGCAAGAAGATGGAGGCCAACTTGCGGGCGCAGATGGAGGCGATCAAGGCGCGGGCGGAAGAGACCAGCTAGTGCAAGCATCGGCAAGGCCCTGCCCGGCGGGCGAGCAACGCGGCGCGGTGCAAGCGGTAGTTCCCAAAGACACGCGCAAGGGCTCCGCCAGTGGCGGAGCCCTCACCGCAAAGCAGACTCCAGAGACTAGCCCGTGAGAGCGCTCAACTTGCTGGCAATCACGGCCTTGGGCTGTACGCCGATCACCTGATCCACAACCTTGCCGTTCTTAAAGAAGAGCAAGGCGGGAATGCTCATGATGTTGTACTCCATGGCCAAGTCGCCCTCTTCGTCAACATCCACCTTAACGATGCGGGCCTTCCCGTCGAATTCTTTGGCAATCTCATCCAGCGTGGGCGCAATAGCGCGACATGGCCCGCACCAGCTCGCCCAAAAATCAACAAGCACGGGAATATCTGACTTCAAGACCTCCTTGTCGAAGGTCGACTTCGTAACCGCGAGCGCTGCGCTCATGCGATGCCTCCAAGAGGTGTTCGGCACACCGTTATACCGCTCCAGGGGAGCGGAGTCAACCGCTGCAGGATATCTACGAAGCTGTCCGCGCGGTCGTTCCCTCCTCCCGCTCATCCGCAGGCGAGCTGTCGGGCCTGCCTCAAGCGCCGTGTGATACAATGCGGGCCATGAAACGGGTCGATCGGTACCTGTTGCGGGAGATGGTCGTTCCGTTCCTCATCGGTCAGGGTGCCGTGGTCATGATGCTCACCGGCACCGTCCTCTACAACAACGCGACGGTCTTCTTGGACTACCGCGTACCTGCCGCGGGCGTCGCGCGGATCGCCCTCTACTTCCTCCCCTATCTGCTCCACCTCACCATGCCCGTCGCGGTTGCCATAGCGGTATCGCTCGCAGTCAGCCGTCTCACGCGCGACTCCGAACTCACGGCCGTGCGGAGTGCCGGCGTCAGCCTGCGTCGAACGTTTCGCTGGGTCTTCATTGCCGGGCTGGCGCTCAGCGTAGCGGATCTCGCCCTGGGCGAGTGGGTGGTGCCCTGGTCCACGCAGCGATTTGAACAGACGATGACGGACCTGTCACGTCGCGCGCGCTTCCTCGTGCCTCAGGAAGGGCAAGCCGCCCAGACGCCCGACCATCGCTACACCGCCTTCATCGGCCGCATGCAGCTCTTGCCCGACCGGACCGTGCTGCAGGACGTAACGCTGATTATCCGCGGATCCGCCGCCGGCGAGAGGACAGTGGTCAATGCGCCTACCGCTGACTACGTGAATGGGAAGTGGATTCTTAAAGACGCACATGTGCACGAGTTCAGTGACCACGGCGAACGCATCCGCTACACGCGGGCAGCGGAACTGCGCATCAATTTCCGGCTGGCGGAATCCATGTTCAACCTGATTGCGCTGCAGCTCCCACTCTATTCTGGAGATGCGGCGAAAGTCGGAGCGCTGGAGCTCTCACGAAAGATCGGAGCGCAGCGCAGGACGGGATGGGTGAACCCACGCGATCTTCTGGAGCTCCAGTTCAAGCTTAGCGTGCCTTTCTCATGTCTCGTCTTCGCCATCGTGTGTCCGCCCATGGCGCTGCTCTTCGCGCGGGCGGGCAGTTTCATGGGAGTCCTTCTCTCCATCGTTCTTGTTTTTGTGTACTGGAACACCCTGCTCGCCGCCAAGATCCTGGGCGATAGCTTCCCGCACATCCTCCCCCCGGTGGTCGCCGGATGGGGTCAGAACGTTCTCTTCGCGGCAATCGGCCTCATCGCGCTGAGGAGGAGCGAGTGAGCCGGACGGTCCTTGTGGCCCTGCTCCTCTGGCTCGCGATGCCGACCGCGCACAGCCAGCCAGCGCAGGAGGTTCGAGCCATCCAGCAGGAGCCTGCCCGTCCGCAGGCTGAGACCCAATTGGGGCAGGAACGAACGGACCCGGGACCCGCTCTCGCCCGCGACCAGACCACTATCACCGTGGAGGAGGGTGAGCTGCAGGGAACCCGCATTCGCGCCCGCGGCGTGGTTGTTCGCTCAGGGGAATATACACTGACCGGCGGAAGCCTTGAAGGAGACACGGAGGGTGAACTTCTCTTTAGCGGCAGTCCGACCCTCACGTTCAGGGGCCAGACGCTCGTGGGTGAGGTGATCCGGTTTCGACCGCGCACCCGCGAGTACCGGGTAGAGAGTCTCCGCTCCGCGCTCAGCCCCGAGTTCCTCCAGGGACAGCTCCTTTCGCCGCTCATCCTTCATGGCGGCAGCATCAGCGGGCGCCATCGCGAACCGATTGACGGATGGGATCTCGATTGCACCACCTGTGATCGGCCTCTTGCGCACTACTTGCTGCGGGCAACCTCCGTGACCGTCATTCCCGGTAGGCGCGTGATCTTGCGGAAAGCAACCATACGCCTCTGGAACAGGAACCTGGTAACCCTTCCCACGCTCATCATTCCCCTGGATGCCAGGCCAAGGCACTCGGGCTATACTCCGGAGGTCGGACGCTCGCAGGACGAGGGCCTCTTTGTTAAAGCCGCGTTCAACTATGTGCTCTCCGATCGAGCGCCCGGCCTGTACCGGGTGGACCTGATGGAGAAGAAGGGTCTGGGCCTCGGGCTGGAGCAGGAGTGGTCGGCCGTACGAGCCGCCGGTCTCCTTGCTCTCTACGTTATGCCTTTCAGCGGGTCAGGCCAGAATCTGAGCAGCCGCCTAGGCTATCGGCAGTCACTCGGCGGAGGGCAGACTCTCGCCCTGTCCAACGACCTCACCCGCAACAGCTATCTCTCCCTGCCGCAAACCACAAGCCTTGCGACGCGGCTTGGCTACACCCGGCAGCTCGCGGGCGCCAACACCTCGCTCAATCTAAGCCGCTCGCGCACCACTACGGCTTCCTCGCAGTCAACCTCGTACGGAGCGGCGCTCTCACAGACCCTGGCCATCAGCCGCGCGGCGAATCTCACTGCGAATGCGGACTACTCGCAATACAGCACGTCCGCGGGTACCTTTGCCCAGCGCACGGAGCAGCTCGCCGCAAGGCTTCAAGGCGATCTGCGTGCGCCGAACTACTTGCTCCAGCTTCAGGCGAACCGGAACGTGCCCATCGGTCGAAGTACCGCCCAGTCCTACTTCGGCGGAGTCGAGAAACTGCCCGAAGTGACACTTAGTAACTACCGGTTCACCGCGGGACCTCTCGCGAGGGCCCCGGTCTCCTTCAGCCTGAGTGCCGGGCAGTACTCAGAGGGCACAACCATCAGCGGTACGCAGACACGGCAGAAGGCCGAACGCGTGGTGGGCGGGCTGGAGTTCTCCAACACGCGCTACGCTCTCTCTTCAAGCACTGAGCTCTCCTTGAGCGGCGGCTTTCAGCAGTACTTCTACAGCGAGGGATCCGCTCAGTACGTCTTGCGCAACAATGCCTCGCTGTCGCAGCGGCTGGGGAAGCGGAGCGGCATCAACGTGAACTACACCTACCAGCGGCCGGAAGGAGGCACGCCCTTTCGGTTCGATAGTCAAGGCCAGTTTCATGCGCTCGCGGCGGACGCGGGATGGATGGACGACCGCAGAGTGCAGTTGAGCGTCCGCATGGGTTACGACTTCGCGCAGAGCCGATTCGAGGGGTTCAATCAGCCATGGCAGACGGTCTCCGCCAATCTGCTCGTGCGGCCCAATGATTCGTGGCAGGTACGGAACCTGCTAAGCTTCGATCCGAACACCGGCCGCTTTCTCTCCACCACTTCGGACCTCCGCATAAGGGGCAGCAACGACCTCGCCCTCGATGTCGTGGCTCGCTACGACCCGAGGCGGTCGAAGATCGGCCAGGCCAACGCGTATGCAAGCATCCCGATCGGCAGACTCTGGAGAGTGAACGCGCTCGTGCAGTATAATGGCTACCTGAACCGGTTCGAGAGCCGGAACCTTCAGATTATCCGTGATCTTCATTGCCTCGAAGCGGCGTTGACTTATTCCGACAATCCCTTCGGCTACCGTGCGGAACGGCAAATCTACTTTCAGCTCCGCATCAAGGCGCTGCCGCTCTTTCAACGCTTCGGCGCCGGGCCTTTTGGCCAGGCGCTGGATACGAGCATTGGTGAGCGCTTCTAGCGCTGAGCCGTCAAGGCCGCCCTTCCGATAATCTCACCGGTCCATCCCCTGCAAGGAGCCGCCATTTCATGCCCTCTCCTAGAGATCCCTGGCAGCCGCACCTTGGCGCCGAGCGCGTTGTGGAGGGAATCCACTATGGCTGGCTCATGCACGACCACTTCGCCCGCTACCACTTGGCCTCGGAGAAGACGCGCGGCAAGACGGTGCTGGACATCGCGACCGGCACCGGGTATGGGGCCAACGTGCTCCGCTCGACCGGAGCGGCGCTGGTTGCCGCGGCGGACCTAAACCACGACGCTCTCGTGTATGCCCGGAACCGATACGGCACCGACGGTCTCCTCTGGCTTGAGGCGGATGCCTACGCGTTGCCCATGCGCGCATGTTTCGATGTGGTGGTAAGCTTCGAGACTATCGAGCACCTGATGGAGCCGGACCGCTTCCTGCGGGAGGTGATCCGTGTGCTGCATCCGGACGGCGTGTTCCTGGTATCAACCCCTCTCAACGTTGGCGAGCCATACATCAGCCCGCATCACGAGATCGAGTACACCCTGCCGCAGTTTCGCGAGCTGCTTCTGAAGCACTTCGAGAACGTCGAGATGCTTGGGCATCGCCGGGTCCTGCGCGAGAGAATACGGCTCTTAGGCAGAGTGGCGGATGGGTATCAGCAGAAGGGTCTGCGCGGTGAAGCCGTCAGTCTCCCCCTCTTCCGCCTGATGAACGCGATTAACAAGGCGCCAAACGCGTTTCTGGCGTGGGCCAGCGGCTGCGGCGAGAAATTCCGGCGCCGCATGATGCCGATTGATGCTCCCGTCCGGCGCAATCCCTTTGTTGCCGATCACTACTATGTGATGATTGGCGTCTGCACAAAGCCCCGCCGCTAGTAGGAATGTCTGCCGTGCCGAGCCGCACCGTCCTCCTCGCCGTCCTGCTCATGGCTCTGGGGAGCTGCCTGGATGCCTTGCCGCGGCAATCGGTGGTACGCGACGTGCTGCCTAATGGGCTGCGGCTGATCGTTGCTGCTCGCCCCGGAACTCCCCTGGTTGCCCTGGACCTCTGGGTGCGTGCCGGCAGCGGGCACGAGCTGGACTCGCACCCTGGCGTGGCGCACTTCCTGGAGCACATGGCGTTTCGAGGGGCTGGCGCGCGCACCTCCAGCCAGCTCGACATGGATGCGGAGAGTCTCGGGGGTGTGTTGAACGCCGGAACCACCCGGGCTGGCGCGCACTACCACATCTCGGTGCCCGCCGCGCACCTTGCGGAAGCTCTGCGGCTGCTCTCGGATGTGGTCGTACGGCCCACACTTCCCGAGGAGGGTATGGAGCGCGAGCGGCAAGTGATTCTGGACGAGCTGGCGCGGATGGAGAACAGCGTGGATGCCCGCCTCACGGACGCGCTCGTGGCTCAGCTCTTCCCGAATCACGCCGTAGGTCGCTCACTGCTGGGCTTGCGTCAGTCCGTGCGTGTGATGCGGCGCGAGGACATCGTCTCCTTCCGCGCCAGAACCTACCATCCGAGGAACGCTGTCCTGGCCATTGCCGGCGCCACCGATGTGGAGGGTGCCCGCGCCGCGGCAGCCGAGGCATTCGGCACCTGGGCTGCCGCCGGCGAGTCCATGGACGCCATGCCCGCGATCCCGGCGCGGCCCCCCGAGCTGCCGGAGGCCGCATGGGAAACCGCCCGCGGTCAGGTAGCGGCCGGAGCGGCACTTGCTCTGCCTATCAGCGAGCCAGGCGACTACGACGTGGTGAGTCTGCTCCCGTACCTGCTGCGTCAGAGGCTGTCCGCCGGCCAAGAGGAAGCGATGTCGCTCCGGCTTGAGCGGCTGCCTAATCACGAAGTGCTGTTTGCGACAGTGGCGGGTGCTCCGGAGACCTGCCGCGCACAAATAGGCGCGTGGAAGTCCGCTTTGGAGGAGCTTGCAGGTCGCGGCCCGGACGGCGAAGACCTCGCCGCAGCCGCGACGGAACGCACCCGAGACCGCCTTGCGGTATTGGAGACCGCCGAAGGATTGGCCCGTCTTCTCGCCGAGGAGGAGCTCCTCGAACGGCAAGCGGACGCCGAAAGGAAGACTGGTGCCACTCAGCGGCCAAACGGCCGACGCCTGCAAGAGATTCTCGCGGAGTCGCTCCGCTCCGGTTGGCTGGCCGCCACGCTAGTCCCGAAGGCAGGCAGCCCACGATGAGTGGCCTCGTTCTGCTGGCCGCAATCCTGCCTGCCCTGCTCGCGCAAGGACATCAGGAGGCGGTGTGCGAGCAGTTCACGCTTCCGAACGGCTCACGCGTGGTTGTGATGGAGGAGCCATGGAATCCCCTCATCGCCATCGGAGTAGTGGTTGCCGCCGGCGTTGGCGATGAGGGCATCTACGGCGGAATTGGCGCCGTGGCGGCACACGCTTCGCTGCGGGGCACAAAGCATCTGCCGGCCGCCTCGGTTGCGCGAGACATTGCCAGAGCAGGCGACTCCGTGGTGGTCGGCCGCGAGCCGGACTGTCTTACGTACACGGCGGTTACCACCCGGTCTGCCTTTGCGGATGCCACCTATGCCCTGTGTCAGGCGCTCATGCATCCGTCGCTCGATGCCGAAGCCGTGGCTTGGGCCAGGGGACGAGTGGTTCGGGCGCTTGAGCGAGAGGGTGCCGACCCGCTGGCGACTGCCACTGCCGCGTTTCGAAACGCCGCCTTTCGCTCCGCCCCGTATGGGGGCTCCCTGTACGGCACTCGGGAGAGCCTAAGCCGTATCACAGCCGAGGTCGTGGACCAGTGGTACCAGGCGCATGTCACCTCGGACCGTACGACCTTCGCTATCTGCGGCGCCATTGATGCTGCAACTGTCCGCGAAATTCTGACGCGCCAGCTCGCGGAATTCACTCGCCGGAGTCGTGGGCGCTTCGAAGGGCCGAAAGATCCAGAGCGACTGCTGGAAGACCTGACGGTTCGGCGGCAGCGGCCTATCCATACAGCCATCGTCGGGACGGGCTTTCCCGGTCCCGGTGTCTCTCACTCGGACTATCCGGCCTTTCTTGTCCTTGCCACCATTCTGGGCGGCGGGAAAGCAAGCCGCCTGTTTCAGGCCTTCCGCGACGAGGTGGGCATCGGCTATGAGGTTGGCGCGGAGTACCCCGGCCTCTTAGCCGCGTCGTATCTGGTCGGTTATCTCGAGCTGGATGCATCCAAACTCGACGATGGCGGCCGTGGTGCGAAGACCCCGCAATTGCGGGAACGCGTCCGAAGCATATTCGCTCGCGCATCCAGCGTACCACCGACCGATGCGGAGCTGCGGCGCGCGAAGATGTACCTGCGCGGCTCCTTGCTCCGCCGCACCGAGCGGGCTCGCGACCGCGCGCTGTGGGCCGCCTGGCAGGTCGGCGTGGCCCGCGCGGCTCCAGAGCTGGATGCGTTCCTGAAGACGGTCGAGCAGGTATCCGCGCAGCAGGTGCTGGAAGCCGCTCGCCGCTACTTGGAGAAGGGAGTGGACCTCCTGATACTCCCAGAGGCGCGAGGAGTGCCTAGCCCTTGATGCCCTGCAGCTTGATGCTCTCGACGAAATACCGCTGGTTGAAGAGGAAGAGCACAATCACGGGCACGGTGGCCATCACGGAGACGGCCATGAGCAGGCTGTAGTCGGCCGAGTAGCGCTGCGTGAAGACCGTAAGCCCGATGGGCAGGGTCCTCAGTTCCGGGGACACAGTAACAATCAGCGGCCACATGAAGCTGCCCCAGAAGCCCATAAAGGTGAAGGTGGAGAGCGTGGCGAGGGCAGTCTTCGAAAGCGGCAGTGTGATCCTGGCGTAGATCTGTGTCAGGCTGCAGCCGTCAATGCGCGCGGACTCCTCCAGTTCCCTTGGCAGGGAGAGGAAGAACTGCCTCAAGAGAAACACCCCCCAGGGGCTGAAGATACCGGGCACAATCAGCGCCCAGTATGTGTTAACCCATCCCAGAGCCCGCACCACGGCGAAAACGGGGATCAGCGTTACGGACCCCGGTATCATCATGGTGGCCAGGTAGCCGAAGAAGAGCACATTGCGGCCGGGAAAGCGCAGGCGGGCGAAAGCGTATGCCGCCATGCTGCACGTAAGCACCTGACCGAAGGTCCCGACCGCGGCCACAAAGAGGCTGTTCCAGTAGAGACGCCAGAAATTCATCCCCTCGCGGTCCATCCGTGCGATGGCTTCGGTGTAGTTGGCCCAATGCCACTCCTTGGGAAGCCACTCCACGTTGGTGGTAGCGAAGGCCGCGCTGGGCTCGCGGAGAGATGTAAGAAGCATCCAGTAGAACGGCGCAATCATGATCAGCGCGCCGGAAGCAAGCGCAAGATGCAGCAGCGCGTTGCGTGCGCGCAGCAGCGCGGGCGAAGAGCGGCTCGTCCGCATCAGTTTGCCACCTCCGGCCTCAGAACTCTCCGCAGCGCCCGCAGTCTCGCGTCGCCCTCGTAGCGGGTGGGCACAAGCCACCCGCCTTCGTCCGTCTCGTTCCAGGCATAGATGAGCGCGAGACGGGCCGGACAGATCCTCTGGTTTGCCTGGACCCATTCGAGGGTCTCATGCACATGGTAGGCGAGTTCGTCGGGGGTGGGCTGGGCGTACCACCCACCCTGGTAGTGCTTTGCCTGTTCCGAAGAAACGAGTCGCGGCCGGCCATCCCATCCGGCGTTGATAATCGGCACCACCGGCAGTCCCGTGGCAGCGAAACTCTGACGATAGTAGCGGTTGGCGCCAATCAGGTCCTGGTAGGTATGCTCCCGGTGCTCATTGTGCGCCGGCCCGCTGTATGCGCCGATGGCATCCCATCCAAAGGTTCGCACATATTCGGCGCCGGTGGCCGCGTGAAACACCTGAGCCACCACATAGGGCCTTCCGAGTCCAACACTCCTGCACGTGCGCGCCAGCACCTCGAATGCTTCGCGCGCCTTCTCTCGCGACCCGAAATGGGGTGCCAGGTACTCGCCGCTGAAGACGAAGAGAAGCGGTCGGTTGCCCAGAACCTTCAGGTAGCTCGGCCCGCGCATGCGCGCCGCGAGCTCATGCGCCGTCTTCTCCCACTCGGTTGCAGGGCCCATGTGCTGGCCGCCCTGAAGAATGAAGCAGTAACGCAGACCGTGTTTGGCCCTCGCCGCCAGGAACCGCCGCCAGCCGTAGTTGTACTTCTCGGCTTCGGGCCAGCTGGAGGGATGATAGTAACAGATGGCCCAGAAGTCCAATCCGGCCTCAGTCGCATAGAGTATCTCGCGCTCCATGATGGGCTGGCTGTCCGAGACCACCTCCACCCTGCCCTGCTCCGGCTCGCGTCCGTAGAAGGGAAGCCGGTCTCGCCAAGCCGGCGGGTCCAGAAACCGCTGCCAGGGGTTTCCTTGCCACCACCCATCCCACCGGATCGCACCAACCAGGGGCCTGGACGGCCGCTGGTTGGTCACCCCGCCGGAACAAGCGATCAAGACGATGGCCAGCAGAGCGGTAGGCATCATTCGTATTGGACCGTGCGGCCGCCAACCTTCCAGGTGAGCAGCGAGAGACCGAGGATGACGACAAACAGAAACCAGGCGATAGCCGAGGCGTAGCCCATGTTAAACACGGTGAAGGCTTTGTTGTAGATGTAGAACTCCAGGGTCGTGGTGGAGCCTGCAGGTCCGCCGCCCGTCATCACGTAGGCCTGCATAAAACCTCCCTGAAAGCCTCCGATGATGCTCATGATGGCCAGGAAGAAAGTAGTCGGCGAGATGAGCGGCCACGTGATGCGCCGGAACTGCTGCCAGCCGCCCGCGCCGTCAATGGTGGCCGCTTCATAGAGCTCGCGCGGCACGCCCTGAAGCGCGGCGAGATAGAGGATCATGCTGCTGCCACCCACCCCCATCACGAAGCCCATGAGCATGAGAGCGGGCTTGGCCCACTGCGAACTGCCCAGCCAGTCGGGAGGACTCTGGACTCCGAGACTGCTCAGCAGCATGTTGATCGCGCCGAGGTCGGTATTGTAGAGCCACTTCCACAGCACGAGAACCGCCACGCCGGAAGTGACGCTCGGCAGGAAGTAGAGCGTCCTGTAGACCACTACGCCGCGTATCTTCTGGTTGAGGGCGATGGCGAGCGTCAGTGAGCCCGCCAGGGTTACAGGTATCGCCAGCATCAGATAGACGGTGTTGTAGAGGTATTGCCAGAAGAAGGGATCGTTCGGCTCATAGGGCAACCGCGCGATGCCGAGGACGTTGATGGTCTCCTCGGCTGACCGCGTAAATCCCAGTAGGCTTACGAAGTTCTCCAGGCCAACGAATCGAGGCGGGTGAAAGAGGTCCCAGCGCGTGAAGGCAAAGTAGAGTGACGCGAAGACCGGAATGGAAGTGAACACGAGGAACCCGATGAGGTTCGGCGCGAGGAAGAGGTACGCCGTGACGATCTCGCGCTGGCGATCGGTTAGGCGCATGGAGTTCTCCGTCGCATCGGGACCATTATGCCTGCCTCCTCACTTCCCGAGCGGATCCACACGTACACCGGAGGGTGCAGAGGGTCCGGCTGCATCGCTCAGCCGGGCCGCCGCGCCCCAACCCATCACGTTCTGAGTTATCTTGAGCAGCAGGGTGTTCCACCCCTGGCGAAGCGTCAGTTTGATGCGCTCCTGGGCCGGGGCGACCGCGCGCTGCGTGTTGTTGGCGAAGACGACATTTCCATTGAGCCACAACTTCGCCCCGTCGTCTGACCCGAGTTCCAGCAACACATCCCGAGCGCTTGCTGCCCAGATGCGCGTGCGCAGATAGGCGACCTTCTGTTCACCCGGGTAGAGAGCCAGCAGATCCAGAAGCCAGGGCTGCTCCGGGTTTGTCAGCACGGGCATCAGCCGCCACGGCACGGTGGCTGCCCGTGCGGGTATCTCCGGGGCAAAGGGCGTGTCGAACAGCTCCAGGCAGGAGAGCCCGGCCCGCTCGTAGGGCGGTGAGACCTCCCAGGCGAGCAGGAAGTCACCCATCCGCGGTGCCAGGTCCACCAGTGCCTGCGCCCTCGCGCGATGCTCCACGTCGCTGGAAGAGGCTGCCACGGAGCGCAGCAATGCGAGAGTCCTCTCCGTGCGGGCAGCCAGTGTTGCGGGTGCCACCTGGAGCAGGGCTGCCTCCGCCTCCATTGCTACCTCGCGGTTTCCGAGTAGTGAGGCAACCAGTTCCAGGCTGCCTGCCGTGTGCAGCGCGGCCAGACCTCCGAGGACCATTCTCTTCTCCGCGGCGTTCTTGCAGAGCCCGAGCGCTTCTATGTAGAGACCTTCGGCCTCAACCGCGGTGCGGCTTTTGCCGGCGGCAATCATCTGGAGGAAGCCCCGCAGAGCGATGGACCGTTCGCGTGCGTCACGGGGACGAAGAACTACCGCGCGGAGATCGGTCAGAGGCTCATCCGAGGGCCACGTGCAGAGCGCCTGCAGGGCCGTGTCCCGCAACTCTCTATCCGGCTCCCTCAGCGCAAGCCGTATTGCCTTGAGGGCTTCAGCGCCGCCCACCATCGCGGCTACGCCCAGGAGGTCGGCACGATCGGCGGGCGACTTTAACGCGCGCATCCTCTGCAGCACGGGCGCGGCGCGGCGCGCGGGATCGGGAATTCGCAGGGCAAGCGCGGCAGCAGTGTCCAGGAGCGGATCTCGCTGCGCAAGTGGCCTTGCCAGTGCCGCATCGAGAACTTGCGCAAGATACTCCGGCCGGCCCATCTCGCGCAATGCTCTGGCCGCAGCCTCGAGAACCAGAGGCTCGGGATGGCGAAGGTAGCGCACTGCAAGGGCGGCAGTACCGGCAAAACGCCTGCTCGTCAGCGCACTCAGGGCGACCTCCTTACGATCCGGTGCGCCGCTGCGCACTATTTCGACAAGCGC
>CAZGLN010000111.1:6878-12157 GCA_964526545.1 uncultured Chthonomonadales bacterium | reverse complement strand
CGGTGGTGATGCGCGTGTCGTTAGCGGCCTCACGCTCGTACGTCTGCGGCTCAGCCGCGGTCCGGAGGTGCCCCGGTATGGCGACCGAATCGTGGCACAGGGCTATTTGGAACCCATCCAGAGTCAACGAAACCCTGGCGGATTCGATGCCAGAGTCTACTATCGCCGCCAGGGCATACGGACGCAGCTGGAGGTAACCTCAGCGGCGGATTGCATCCGGCTTGGCAGCGGTGCCGCTCCCTGGGCTCTCTATCAGCGCATGGCGCACGTCGCGCGCGAGAGCTTCCTGACCACCGTGCGGCGCTTGCTGCCCGCGGAGCGCGCCGAGCTGCTGGCAGGCGTGGTGCTCGGACTTCAGGCAGACCTTCCACCGGAGGTTCGAGGCGATTTCGCGGCCACGGGCACTACCCACGTGCTTGCGGCGAGCGGCATGAACGTGGGAATACTGGCGGCGGGCCTCACGCTTGGCCTCGGTCTGCTCGGCCTTGGACCGCGGCGTGCCATGCCCTGTGCCACGGCGACCGCGTTCTTCTATACACTCGCGGCCGGCGCATCCCCCTCGGTGGTGCGTGCCTTCTTGATGTGGACCCTATTCACCGGGGCACATCTGCTGCAGCGCGAGCCGGACCTCATAAACGCTCTCGGCGCCGCCGCACTGCTGCAGCTGGTCGTCAGCCCGGGCGCCCTCTACGACGTGGGGTTCCAGCTCTCCTACGCCATTGTGCTTGCGCTTGCTCTTGCCTCCCCAGGGATCGCGTCCTTTCTTCGGAAGGAACAGGACTCACCCCAGGCGAAACGCTGGTGGGAGATTCCGCTCGGCTGGCTGGCCGGCACGCTGCTGGTTACTCTCGTAGCGCAACTGGCCGCTGCGCCCATTACGGCCTTCCACTTCAACCAGGTACCCGCTCTTGGGATTGTAGCGAACGTGCTGATTATCTGGACCTGCGCTCCGTTAATGGCCATCGGTCTCCTCGTCTGGCTGCTCGGTTCCCTGGCACCCTCCCTTGCCGGCCATCTTGCAACTCTGTGTGCCGACCCACTTCTCCGCTGGATGCAGGGAGTGGTGCACGTGGCGGCAAGCATGCCCCTTGCAAGCATCCCTACGCCATCCCCGCCGGGCTGGCTGGCCCTTACTCTGCTTTTGTCCGTCCTCGTCCTTGTCTGGGCCATCGCGCGCACGGGTAGAGCCGATGACGGCGGTCGGGCGCGGCGTAGTCTGGCGCCCCTCCTGGTAGTCCTGGCGGCCGGCTCGGCAGCGATCTGGTGGCTGGCGCTTCGGCAGACTCCCGAACAGCTCACGGTCACGTTTCTGGATGTTGGGCAGGGCGATGCCATCGTGGTTCAGACCCGTAATGGAGGCACCATGCTGGTGGATTGCGGGCCGCCAGGGGGCACGCGCGGCGACCTGGGCCAACGCGTTATCCTGCCCGCACTTCGAAGCATGGGGATAAGGCGCCTGGATGTCCTCGCGCTCACGCATGCGGATCTTGACCATATCGGCGGCGCCGTTTCACTCCTCCGCCGGATCCAAGTGGAGCGGCTGGTGGTCTCGGGCGCACCCGCTTCTGATGTGGCTTACTTACGGACTCTGGACACCGCCCGACAACTGCGGGTACCCGTCACCGAAGTGCGCCGCGGCTCGAGAATCCGGCTCTCACGCGCTGTTTCCGTCGAGGTGCTGCATCCGCCGCCTGGTCGCATCTCTCCGGCCAGAAGCGACAACTACAACAGCCTGGTGCTCTCCGTGCGGTGCGGACGTACCGCAGTGCTCCTCATGGGTGACGCCGATGCCGACGCCGAAAGAACGTTGCTCCCGGCGATGGCGCGTCTTCGGGCCGACGTTCTGAAGCTCGGGCATCATGGCAGCCGCTCCTCCACCACGGAATCGCTGCTGGCGCACGTGCAGCCGCGCTACGCTGTGGTCTCCGTGGGCCGCCGCAATCCCTACGGCCATCCCAGCCAGGTTGTGCTGGACCGCCTCGCGAAGAGAGGCGTGCAGGTCTTTCGAACCGATACGCAAGGCGCCATCCGTGTAATCTCCAACGGCGCAAACGTGCGTGTGGAGCCCGCGCTTACGGTCTCCAATGGAAACGAGGTAAACCGATGAGACTCTCCCTCAACGGGAATGACTGGCGGCTGCTGTGCCTTCCGCCCTCCGAGTGGGCATGGCGCACGGTGCAGAAACCCGATCTCGATCTGGAACACCTGCAGCCGCCGACTCTGCCCGCCATTCCGGCCATGGTGCCGGGTGATGTGCAGTCCGATTGCCTGGATGCCGGCATCCTCCCGGACTATCGGCGCGACTTGCGAAGCCGCGAATGCGAATGGACAAGCCACCGCGACTGGGTCTACTGGCGGGAGTTCGAGGCGCCGGCAGGCGACCAGAGCCGAGTGGCGGTGCTGCGCTTCGAGGGAGTGGACTATAAGTGCCACGTGTTTCTGAACGGCGAGAACCTTGGTACCCATGAAGGCACCTACCAGCCGTTTGAGCTCGATGCGGCCCGCGCACTCCGCGCGGGTATGAACAGGCTGGTCGTGGCAGTGGAGCATGCTCCAACCGAGCCGACCGTACAGGGACAGATCGGCTGGACAAGCACCGTTCGGCGTTGGAAGCCCCGCTTCGCTTACGGATGGGACTGGTGCACACGCCTGGTGCCTCTCGGAATCGTGGATGATGTATGGCTGATCCTCGCGGGAGAAGGCGCGATCGCGGATGTTCAGGCGTATCCCAGTACGAATCCTCAGGAACGTCGCGCCACGGTTGGACTGCGTGCATCGCTGGCAGCCCCCGAAGGCAGAACGCTCCACCTGACGGCCGTGCTCCATGATCCGGACGGGCGCCCGGCAGCGCAGACCACAGTGCCAGTGCCTCCGGCCGGGCCGGGCATCCAACGCACCGTGGAGATGATCCTGGAACTGGACGAAATAGCCCTCTGGTGGCCGAACGGCCTCGGCGCGCAGCCGCTCTACCGTGCCGAGCTCACGCTCACGGATGACACCGGAAAGACGGTAGATACTCGTTCCTTTCGCATCGGCTTTCGCTCCGTGCGTGCGCTGCCAAATGACCGCACAAATGGCACGGATGCCCTGCCCTACGTGCTCGAGGTGAACGGCGAGCGAATGTTCATCAAGGGCTGGAACTGGGCCCCGATTGATCAGCTCTACGGGCGGCCTTCCACGGAGCGCTATACCCATGCGCTGAAGATGGCGCGGCACGCCAACTGCAACTTGCTGCGCGTGTGGGGAGGCGGCCTGTTGGAGCGCGAGCATTTCTACAACCTCTGCGATGAGTTCGGCTTGCTGGTGTGGCAGGAGTTTCCCCACTCCTCCTCCGGCATTGACAACGAACCGCCATCCGATCCCGAGTACCTCACCTATGTGGAGGAGCAGGCGCGTTCCATGGTGCCGCGCCGCCGCAATCACCCCTCGCTTGTCATCTGGTGCGGCGGCAACGAGCTTATGTCGGCCGACTGGACTCCCCTCAGCAATGCGCATCCGACGCTTGCGGTGCTTCGCAAGGTGGTGGAGGAGCTCGACCCCGGGAGAATCTACTTGCCCACCTCGCCCTCCGGGCCCGTATTTGGGGCCGATCCTGCGCACAAGGGCGAGATGCACGATGTCCACGGCAACTGGAAGTATCTGGGCAACCCGGAGCACTACCGCTTCTTCAATGAGATAGATCCCCTGCTCCACAGCGAGTTCGGATGCGAGGGAGCGGCCAACCTCAGCACTTTGCGCCGGATCCTGAGTGAGGAGAACCTGTGGCCGCCGGACGGCACAAATCCGGCGTGGGTTCATCACGGCGCCTGGTGGCTAAACCGCGAGGCCGTCGAGGCGCTATTCGGCCCAATGGAAGACATCGCCACCTTTGTTCGAGCCAGCCAATGGATGCAGCATGAGGGGCTTCGCTACGGCCTCGAGGCGAGCCGCAGACGCAAGTGGCGCACATCCGGGGCGATGCCATGGCAGTACAACGAATCGTGGCCGAACGCCTCCGGCACCTACGCGCTGGACTATTTCGGCAGGCCGAAGCCCGCCTACTGGGCTGCCCGCACGGCGTATGCCCCGCTCCTGATTTCAGCGAAGTACGATACTATCGTCGCCAAGGCAGGCGAGCCTTATGCTGCCGAGGTGTGGCTCAACCTGAGCGGCCCAGGCGATGCCGAGGTGCACGCCCATGCCAGGCTGGTGGATGTGGCGACCGGAAGCGTGCTGGCTGACCTGGATGCATCAATCCGCCAGGCGGGCGCTGCCGCGCGCCATCTGGGCACTCTGCGCGCCAATCTGCCGACCGCTCCTTCCGTGTTCGCGCTCATCCTGGAAGCGGCCGACAACACATCGGGAGCCCACGCATCGAACCGCTATCTATTCTCCACGCATCCTACGCCGGCTCTTGGGCCTCTGCTGGAGGGCGAGCCGCGCGCTCTGGCGGTCCAGGCGCAGCCTGGTCTGCTGCGTGTGCGTTCGTCGGATGGCGGACCGCTCTTTGGTCTCCGGCTAGAACCGCTGACGGACTATGGAGGACCGCTCCTGGATTGCGGCTATCTGCCGGTGGTGCTGCGTGGAGAAGAAGTGGCAATTCGGGTTGATGGCGCCGGACCGCTGCGCCTGGATGCGCTGAATGCCGCCTCGGTGGACGTGGAGATTGGCTCGAACTCGTCCTAATCGCCCGCCTCCGCAAGCCTTTTCTTCAGGGGCGCATCACTTAGAGTGACGACGGAGACGTGCATGTTGCGCTCGCGTCTAGACGCCGGCGAACGGATGATGTCGAAGGCCGCCCTGGTGGGCGGCCTTCATCGCATTGACTTGGCTCCTCTACGTGGGGAGTGCGCTTCTCGCCAGCGTGATGGCGCCCCTAGGCCGTTCGCGCCTTCCAGCCATACTCCACATACTGCCAGTTGAGGCGGCTGCCGTCCACGTCGAACACGGAGAACCCCTCGGAGAAGATGCCGAGCCGTTTGCCGCGCCACCAGTTGCCGGAAACCGCGCCGCTGGTGATGTAGCGGGTGTTGGCATAGGCGATATCTTCCACCACATGCGTGTGCCCCTGCAGCACCAACCGCACATTGTGTTTCCGTGCCAGATCGCACACGGCTTTGCCGTTTGCAACGATGAGCGAATCGGGGGCGGCCGCCGTAGCGCTCTGGGTGAACTGGGCAAAGGCGGTTACCACGGGCACATGAGTCACCATCACCTTGGGCTGGTCCGCGGGCGCGCCCGCCAAATCGCCTGCGAGCCACGCCAACTGCGCGTCGTCAATACCGGCCTTCCAGCCGTTG
>CAZGLN010000111.1:0-6868 GCA_964526545.1 uncultured Chthonomonadales bacterium | reverse complement strand
CGGCGGGCTGAATGGAATCGAGCATGTAGAAGCGCCAGCCGCCGTGGTCGAATGCCGTGTAGAGCGGGCCGCGCACGATGCGCTCGGCGAACATCGCCTTGCCGTATCCTGGCTCGTCCTTGCTTGCGCTTCTGCGCGTCCACCCGTATACGTCGTGATTGCCTACAGAGTAGTAGCAAGGCATCTCCAGCGGCTTCAGCGCCTCTTGCAGCAGGCGCACCTGCACCTCCGCGCGGCCCTGGTCCACGGCCAGCAGATCCATTAGCAGATCGCCGCCCAGGAGCACGAACGCGGGACGCGGACGAAGGGAGAGCACCTTCCGGAAGGCCAGCTTGATGCCTTCGGCGGCTCCCAGCTCCGGCTGGATGTGCAGATCCGTCAGGTGGACAAACCGAAACTTCGCGGGCCGGGCACTGGCATGCGCCAGACCTGCCATGGTCACTAGCGCGCCCCCGAGCAGAGAGCGGCGCGTCAGGCGGAAGTCGGATGAGGTTGGAGTTGTCCGCTGCATATCTACTTGTTTCCTCCATTTCGGGCGCGCTGCAGTGTGCGCAGCTCCCGAAAGCCGATTCGGATGATCTTCTCGTCCTGCAGGAGCTTCCGGATGTCCGGATCGCGAGTAAACAGCTCGTAGTCGGTAGCGCGTTCCTCCCAGCTTCCCGTCATTCCCTTCATCTCTTCGGTTGGCTTCGCGGCGTGGATGAGCAGCTCCGTTACCCCGGGGCGCAGCCCCTTGATGATGCGCATCCAGTAATCCTTGCGCTTCTCGCCGGGGAACGGCCGCTCCTCGTAGATCAGGTGGTCTGGAAACACAAGGCCCAATGCGGCCACCTCGGCACGAAGATTGGGGAAACCCATACGCTCGAAGGTGGCCTGCGGGCCCATGCGCAGGGGCAGGTCGAACTCAAGCGCCAAAGCCACATAGACCTTGTGAAACTCGGGATGAAGCTGCAAAGTGCCCATGTGCGAATCGATGTGGGTCACATCTATTCCGGCCGCAAGCGCCTTGCGAATCTGCGCGCGCGCCTCGATCTCCGCCTCCTTCGGTGTGGCGTTCGCATGGACTTCCTGCACCGATCGCCAGAAGTAACCCTCCGGGTCTATGAGGCCCTTCACTTCGGCGTGGTTGGCCACGGGTGCCCAACGGTAGGGCGACCACTCGCTGGTATGCACCAGATGGATGCCGAAGTCGCGCATGGGATTCTCGCGAGCATAGCGTGCGATCTCCGGGAACCACGGGCAGGGCACCATGATAGTGGCGGAGGTCATCAATCCGTTTTCGAGCGAGTCGATGGTAGCCAGGTTCGCCGCATGGGCATTGCCGGCGTCGTCGCCGTTGATGATGAGCAGCCTGTCGGTGTTCTTGTAGCCGAGCCGTTCGGCCAGGGTCTTGCTGGCCGGCGCTTGTGGGGCGGGACTGGCAATCGTCATGGCGGCGATAAGGGCAAGGAGTGTCATCGTGGGTTCCTTCGTTGCGAGTTTGGGCTAGAGAGGTTCGGCTCGGCCGGATTGCGCTGCTCTGCGCACGGCTTCCAGCGCCCGCGCCTGCCGAACCGCATCCTCGGCGTCGAACGGCGGCGGACGATCGTCCAAAACGGCCCTGGAAAACGCCTCGAACTCCAGCACATACTGGTCGGCCGGAGGCAGCTCTTCCGTCTGGCCGCCCACGACCAGGGCAGCCTTCTCCGGAGGCAGCCAGGCGGCGGGGAGAAGCAGGGAGCCGGTCTCGCCGTGCATCTCCAGCTCGCCCCGGAACGGCAGGTGGAAGCCGCAATCGAACAGAGCCATCCCCTGCTCAAACTCCAGTGCGCCGGAAACGGCGATATCCACACCATACTCGGGATCTGTTCGCGAGAACGCAATTGCCCGTAGAGGCTCCGCGCCGAAGTAGTAGCGCGCAGCGCTGATTGGATAGCATCCGACGTCCATCAGGCTGCCGCCGCCCAGGTCCGGCATGAGCCGGATGTTTGGCTTGCGGCTGATGGTGAACGTGAATGCACCGCGGATGAGTCGGACAGCGCCTATGCGCCCCTGGCGAATGAGTTCCCTCGCGCGTGCATGCTGGGGATGAAGGCGCCACATAAACGCCTCCATCACGTGCAAGCCGGTCTCCCGAGCGGCCGCGGCTACGGCTTCCGCCTCGGCGGCCGTGGCCGCCAGGGGCTTCTCGCAGAGTACGTGCTTGCCGGCGCGCAGGGCCCGAATGGTCCATTCCGCGTGCAGCGTGTTTGGAAGCGGGATGTAGACTGCATCTACGCCCGTCGCGGCAATCAGCTCCTCATACGAACCGAACGCCGTCTTGGCGGCAAACTCCTGCTGGAAGGCGCGGGCGCGCTCCAGTGAACGACTGGCCACGGCCACCAGGTCCACTGACGAGGCGGCGCGCATCGCAGGCATGGCGCGGGTCCGCGCAAAGTTCGCGCACCCGAGCACCCCCCATCGCAGTTTGCCGGTACCGCCCTTCACTTCAGCCCTCCGCCTCGTCCGCCATCTGGTTCGCGCCGCAGAATGGGCAGTAGTTCAGCGCCACGCCGGTGCGGCCGTCCGGATCCGGCAGCACGACGCGGATCTGGCCTGGCGCCACCTCCACGGCACAGAGCGCGCCCCGCCGCAACGCGTCCTCGAGCTCGTCGCAGCAGATAGGAAATGCGGCCTCCTCGGCCATGAGCGGTTACCCCCGAAGCGCCTCGATGCGCTCCACGTATTGCCGCAGCAGTGCCTGGGAGGCTTCCTCCGTGGGCCCTTCCGCATAGATGTGGAAGTAGGGGTCGGAGGCATCCGGCAGTACAAGCGCCCAGGAATCGCCGTGCCATGCCTTCACGCCATCTATCAGCTCCACCTCGCCGCGGTCCTCCGCCTCACGCGTGATCTCCCGCATGATTCGTCCCTTTATCTCCCAGGGACACCGGACACTCGCCTTGGCCACGTAGGCGGGCGGCAGCTCCTGGTAG
Organism: uncultured Chthonomonadales bacterium; assembly: GCA_964526545.1. Lineage (GTDB taxonomy): Bacteria > Armatimonadota > Chthonomonadetes > Chthonomonadales > CAJBBX01 > CAZGLN01. The sequence goes on along the minus strand of CAZGLN010000111.1, from coordinate 3,917 downwards.
ATCTCCCCAAGGCGCAGACCCGTCAGGGAGAGCATCTCAAGCAGTTTGCCGAAGGCGAACATCGAGTCGAATGCCGGCTGGAACTGGCTGAAGATGCAGCCGCCGTGCGTATCACCCGCGAAGTCCGCTACCGGTTTCTTCTTCTCGCCGGCACTTGCCGCGCTCATCAATGAGCGCACGTCCGCCTTGGTTCGCGTTACGGTTCCCCCATGCAGCGCGACCATCGCCTCGATGCGGGAAGGCGCCGTTACGGGTACGGCAATCCGCGCCCCTGGCCGCGTGCGCGCGGTGAGCACCGCCATCAGGGTAAGCAGATCGTGGCCCTCAATCACCCGGCCCGTCTCATCCACCAGGGTGAGCCGTTCTCCATCGTTCTCGAACATCACACCCACATCGGCATGCAGGGTCTCCACGATCTGGGCGAGGTTGGGCAGCAGCGCGGCACGCTCCTCACGAGTCTTTGGCGACTTGGCTGCATCCACAAAGGCGTTCAGCCCAATCACATCGCAGCCGAGCCTGCCGAGCGCCGCGGGGAACACACTCGCAACGCGGCCGTAGGTGAAATCCGCCACCACCTTCATGCGGCGCTCGATGATGGGCTGGGCCACGATATGGCGGGCGAAGTCCTCGTGGTACTGCTCAACCGAGCGAGAAGCGAACTCGAGCGTACCGATGTGCTCCATGTCCGCCCGGCCGAAATCCTCGCGGAAGAAGATGGTCTCCACCTTCCGTTCGCCTTGGGTGGAGAGATAGATGCCGTCGCTGTCCAGGAACGCCACCACCAATTGGCGCGGGCTGTGGGGCACCACGCGCACATACATACCGCCAGAGGCCGCCGAGCCGCGCACGGTGTGCCGCATGATGGGCAGAGGCATCGAGCGCATGTCAAGCACGTCGCAACCCACGGACATGAGCCCGGAGATGATGGCACGCTTGATCATCCTTGCGGCCAGACCGGAGTCCCGCGCGGTGATAACGGTAGATCCGGGCTTCAGGTAGGCCCCGTAGGCCGAACCCAGTTTGGTGGCGAAGTCAGGCGTAATCTCTATATTGGCGATGCCGGTTACACCCAGGTCGCGGAACAGCGCGCCGAGCCACTTCTGCCCCCATATCAGGCTCATCGTAACGCGGGAGCCCGCCTCGATAATCTTGTCCGGCCAGAGCTTTATCTGCGTGCGGATGGTGCTTTCGCGCTCGATGCGGCATCGCTCGCCGATGACCGCGCCCTCTTGAATCTGGCAGTCGCGCTGGATGACCGTGTGGGAGCAGACCGTGCAGGCCGTGAGACTGCTGGAGGCGCCCACATAGACATTGTCCCAGAGGATGCTGCGGTGTATCGAGGCGTTCTCCTCGATGATGGAGTTGTCGCCGATGATGGTATAGGGACCCACATGCGCGCCGGACTTGATAGTCACGTTACGGCCGATCATGGAGGGCGGGGCGATGGAAGCGTCCGGCGCAATGCGGCTGCCGTCGCCAACCCAGACGCCGTTGTGCTTGGTTCCCCGTAAGGCCACCCGCGTGCGCCCATCCAGGACCGTGTACTGCGCTTCGCGATACTGGCTGAGGTTGCCCACATCGCACCAGTAGTCGTTCATCACGTAGCCGTACAGCGGCTTATCCTCGGCAAGCATCTTGGGGAAGATGTCCTGGCTCCAGTCGTAGTTGCCGCCCAGCTCCATGTAGTCGAAGACGGAGGGTTCGAGGATGTAGATGCCGGTGTTGACGGTGTCCGAGAAGACTTCTCCCCAGCTCGGCTTCTCGAGAAAGCGGCGGATGCGTCCATCGTCATCCGTAATGATCACCCCGAATTCCAGGGGATTGGGGACGTGCGACAGCACGATGGTGGCCATGGACTGCCGTTTGCGGTGGAAATCAATGGCGGCGCCGAGATCAATATCCGTTAGCGCGTCACCACTGACAATCACGAACGAGTCGTCTCGCAGGTGCTCTTCCGCAAGCTTGAGTCCGCCCGCTGTGCCGAGCGGAGTATCCTGCACGGAATAGGTGAAGCTAACGCCCCAATCAGAGCCATCACCGAAGTAGGACTGAATCTCGTCGGCAAGGTAGTGGAGCGTTACGACGATGTCGGTCAGCCCCGCGTCACGGAGCAGGATAACGATGTGCTCCATGATCGGCACGTTCAGGACAGGGCAGAGAGGCTTGGGCCTATGTGCAGTGAGCGGGCGAAGCCGGGTTCCCTCGCCGCCCGCCATAATCACAGCCTTCATCGAGAGTCTCCCAGTTGAGGGACGCGGCACCCTGGCCGCGGACCTGCGCAGCTTTCGGCGTCAACAACGCGGGCGGCCTGGCCCGCGCTCTCCTCCTAGCGGTACCGAACCAGGCCGCCGCTCACTAACACGATACTGCCCAGAATGGCCAAAACTATCCCGGGATAGAGCCCAATGTGTGAAAGCGCCAGGGCCAGGATGCCAAGGGCGCCCGCCAGATGCAGCGTGAACATAAACGGCTTCAGCCGCTCCCTGGGCTCCACGAGCAGCAGCCCTCCGCAGAGAATGGCCAGCAGCACCACCGCCCAACCGACCTTGATGTTGCCAACCGCCAGATCGTAGGCGTTTACGTTTCGGGGTTTGATGTTTGCCAGAAGTGCCACCTGCGCGGCGCCGGCATCCAGCGTGCGAGAGGGCCCCCACACGAGCGCGGCACTTATGACCGTGATGACCATGCCTATGAGGGTGGTCCACTCACCGCGGGTAAAGAGGGTTCTTTCGCGCTTTGCTCGCATCGGCTTGGAACGGCGGGTTCGCTAAGGTGCGATGGAAGGCAGCAGACGGCACGGCACCATCATGCGCCCGGCTTTACCGCCATTTCGACCTCTTGCGCACCCAATCCTGCGCATATTGCACGATCGGCCGCCCGATATCTCCTGGGAGATTTAGTCCGGCGAAAACACCGGTGAGAGCCGGCGCATTGATGTGGAAAAAGCCACGTAGGATCTGCCCGCGCGCATCCGCTTGCAGTAAGCGGTAGTACCGCGGGGCCACTTCATCGCACGGACAAGCCGGGTCGTGCCGACCGCGGGAGAGCGAGTAGACGCCATGCACATGGAAACGCCCAGGCGGGCGCGGAGACGTGGTTTTACCCTTATTGAACTGCTCATCACGCTGCTCATTATGGCGATTCTGATGGCCGTTGCGGTGCCGCTCTATCTGGCAGCGGTCTCCAACGCCGAGATCACAACGTGCCGCGCAAACATGCAGGCCATCGCGAACGCGGACCAGGCTTATCGCGCCAGAAGCTCAACCTATGAGTACACGACGGACCTGGATGAACTGCCGCTCGACCTCGGCTCGATACCGGTGTGCCCGGGAGGCGGCGAGTACTCCATAACGATATCCGATGGATCGGAGCACGCCAAGAACGGCAAGCTTGTGCCGGAAGGCGGACTGGTCATCCACTGTAACGTCGAGGCCCACGGAGTCTTTGCACCAGGCATAGACGGCGAGTAGCGCCGAACGATGCGCGCAGCGGCCCCGCGCCTAAGAGCCGGCGCGGGGCCGCGTTGTTCTTTGGCGTACGTGTCACCGCCGAAGGATATTCTTCACGATGAACCAGAGATTGGCGGGCCGCTCGGCCAGGCGGCGCATCAGATATCCGTACCACTCCGTGCCAAACGGGATGTAGGTCCGCATGCGATAGCCGCGCCGTACTAACCCCGTCTGCAGGTCCCGCCGAATGCCGTACAGCATCTGGAACTCGAAACGCTCGGCGCCGATCTCGCGAGCGGTTGCCACGGCAATCGCATGCCGGATGCGGCGCTCGTCGTGCGTGGCGATGGCAGGATAGACGCCGTCGCTCAACAGCCGTTCCGCCAGCGCATCGAAGCTTCGGTCCACTTCCGCCTTGCGCTGATAGGCTACTTCCGGCGGCTCCATGTAGGCGCCCTTCACCAGGCG
>CAZGLN010000110.1:9777-12289 GCA_964526545.1 uncultured Chthonomonadales bacterium | reverse complement strand
GTTGTGCTTGTCCGCCCGGCGGATGTAACCTCTCGGTCTGCCGCGCGGTCCAAAGCACGAAGCATCGGGACACATTGCGCCAATGCTTCCTGGGGGAGGTGAGACGGAATGATACGTCGGCTTCTTACGGCAGTTATCGTGTTCTCTGTTGCGGTGCCCATGGCGCACGGCCAGGCCGGTGCGGGCGCACCAGCCGCGGCGCCGCGCAGCTTCCTGCCGGAGGTCCGGCAGATCGCCTCGGAGATCGCCAAGCGGTTCAACGCTCGGGTCGTGGTGGATCCCTCGCTGGTGCCGCAGGCCCAGCCCAGGAACCCGGCCGAGGCGGAGACCATCGAGGCCGCGCTGGATCTGCTGTGTGGGCAGGTGCGGGCGGCGGCCTGGCGCCGTGTCTACCTGAATCAGGTGCAGTTCAACACCCTGCCTGCCGCCGAGAAGTTGGCGGAGACCGTGCGGATGATGACCCGCATCGAGCAGACGGGAGTGGTGGTGGAGAACCCCGCGACCCGCAGGGCGTCGGCCTTCCTGCGTGATTACGCCGTCTCGCCGACCTTTAAGGACGAATTGGCCGCCCAACAGTTCAGCACGGTACCCGTCTACGTCATCTACCGAACCACGAACCAGACGGCGCAGGAAGCCGCAGCCGAATCCTATGCGGACCTGCAGCGCAAGCAGTTCGAGATGCTCTCACAGATGGACCCGCAGACACGCGCCCAGGCGCTGCAGCAGAGCATCCAGGCCATGATGTCCGCGGATCCGCAGACGCGCCAGCAGTTTCTGCAGTTCCTCCAGCAAGCGCGGATGATGCTCTTCGGCGGGCCCGGAGGGCCTCCGGGCGGACCTGGCGGACGCAGAGGGCCCGGCGGACGCGGCGCAGGCTTTTAGGCCGGCCGCGCTTCGCGCGGCCTGGTCCGTCCTTGACCGGCTCAGCGCTCTACGGCACCTTCCACTCCAGGATGCCGGCCGAGAACCCGGGCCGGAGCTGCGCTTCGATGCGCAGGCGCGTCGTATTGACTTCCGCGAACCGCACCGTGTTGTATCTGTCGCGCTCCGTGCCGAATCCCTCTCGCGCATCCACGGGCTGCCACTGCCCGCCGTCCCAGTAGAGCAGCCGCCATTGCGCGGGGGCGCGGCACTGGCCGCCCGCACGCTCGTCGTCAAACCAGTAGACGTGCACGGAACTTATCTTTGTGGGTCTCGAGAACGCCAGCTCGACCCATTCGCGCGTACCGGTGTGGTCCCACCAGGTAAAGCGTGGGATGCTCTGGTCGCTGCTGCTGGCGGGCTCCACGCCATCGGTCAGCGCGTCCAGGGTGTCGCCCGGATTCACGTGCGATGCCGCGGCGCTGATTGCGGTTGAACGCCACTCCTTGCCCTCCGGCGCGTCAGCAATCCGTGGAAAAGCCGAGACGCGGAGGCGCGCGCACCCCATGGGGATCAGGGTTACGGTCTCGTCTGGTTCCGTGGAGCGGATGGGGCCCGGGGCCACTTCGCCGATGAGGCCGTTCTCCTCCAGCTCCCACGCCGGAATGCGGCGCGCCTTCGCCAGGATGCGCTGGGGCGCGGCGTCCGGTGTGAAGGGCTGTGCCGCGAGCGGCCCCGGGCGCTGCTCAAACTGCAAGCCGTCGGGCGAGAGGTTGGCATCCAGCACCAGGCCGTAGTTCCAGGGTGTGGTGGGGAAGACCTCGAAGCTCGGCCAGGCAGGGTTGCGGCCGTAGGGTGCCCACCGCTCACCAATCTGAAGCGAGTAGGCGAGCGGCCCGCGATGGACGGAGACGGTCCTTCGGTTCTTCGTCCATTCGCGCACCTGGATGGTCATGGGGAGTGTGAGCGTGAGCGTATCGCCATCTGCCCAGGTGCGGTCCACCACCAGCCAGCCCCGCGGCTCGCCCTTAATGGGCTGGTCCGAGCCATTCAGGCGGACTGAGGGCCTGGCGCACCACTCCGGCACGCGCAGCGTGAGCGGGAACTTCGCGCCGCGGTCCAGCGAGAACTTCATTGTAATCTCATCGGAAAACGGATAGTCGGTGATCACGCGCACCGTGGCAGTGGCGCCATCGCCCACGCGGGCCGTGATAGCAGCCGGTGCGTAGAGCACGGCAGCGAGCCCGTTGCCTCCCGTGGCCATCCAGAGGTGTTCCGTGAAGTAGGGCCAGCCCATGGCTACGTTATGCTGGCAGCAGCGGTACTGCTCGAACGGCGAGTAGGAGAACATGTCTCCGCCGTTCTGAATCATAGGCGACTTGTCGCGCCGGTCGAGCTGCACCTGGTTCGGCGCGGTGAGGTAGTGCAGCGCCTTGAGATCGGGAGTCATGGAGGGGGGCAGGGAGTTGAAGGCCACCTCCTCGCTTCGATCCCCCCACTTGGCGTCGCCAGTGATGGCCGCAAGCAGGGCGTGGCTGTAGATGATCTCCACGATCGAGCAGGTCTCCGCTGCCTGGCGGGGCCCGTTGTAGCCCGGGCGGGCATTCTCATCCGCTCCGAACATTCCGCCGGGCACCTGCCCGTACAGGTT
>CAZGLN010000110.1:0-9751 GCA_964526545.1 uncultured Chthonomonadales bacterium | reverse complement strand
GGCTGATCCATCACGCCGATCAGCGGCCGGCCCTCAAAATAGAGGCCGATGAGCACGCCCCAGGTCGGCAGGCCGGAGATCCAGTCCGCCGTGCGCTCGTAGTTGACGCGCGCGGCATCCAGCAGCCACCGTTCGCCGGTCTGGTTGTAGAGCCAGTGGAGGATATCCAGATTGTCCGCCCCGCGAATCTTCATCCAGCTTCCGGGCAGGATGCGGTGGAGGGGCAGCGCCTGGAACCACCGGAAGTACCGAAGCATCAGGTCCAGCACGCGCCGATCGCGGGTCGCCTCGTAATGTGTACGCAGGGCGTAGAGGGCGATCATGTTCGGCCAGAGGTCCGGATCGGTTTTATTCGATTCGGGCCCGAAGTAGCCGTCCGGTCTCTGCGAGGCGAGCATCGCCTCTACCCACCTGCGCGACTCCGCGAGGATGCGCGAATCGCCAAGCAGATGTCCGAGGCTGATGTAGCCCTTGAGCCAGTAGGGCATCTCCTCCCAACCGTGGGCGCCCTCCCCTCGGCTGCTGGCCCAGGCGCTTCCCTCGAAGCGGCACCAGGGGCTGATCTCGGTGAGCCTTCCGGTCATGCCCTCCGCCATCAGGCTGAGCTGAGTCTTTAGCCAGCCCTCGGCCCGGATGGATCCCACGGGCAGCTTGATGAGAGGGCGCGGCGCGAGTGGGGCGCGGTTGCCCTGGTAGTGGCGATTCCTTGGGGAGGAGGGCGGCTTCTTCATGCTCGATACCTGGCAGAGGGCGGATGGAACGGCGGCCACAAGCAGAACAGCCGCCAATGACAGATTGAGGCGAGGCATGGCTTGACGGCTCCACAAACGGACGTTGGGACTGTTTTCGGGGCTCGAACGCCGCGCTCCTGCGCCGAAGGACACCCCGGGCGGCAGGTTGTGGGAGGCCGCATGTCAAAACGCACAGCTACACTCGCTCCCGGAGAATGCGCATGCGTTGCCGTGCCTGGTTGCTTCCGATTCTGCTCCTTCTTGCCGCGATCGGCCGACTGGAGGCTCAGAAGCCGCCGATTGGGTATGACGCCTACGATGGCTGGCGCTCCATACAGGGAGCCACTCTCACGCGGGATGGCAAGTGGACCGCCTATGCCCTTGTGCCGCAGGATGGCGATGGCGAACTGGTGGTGAAGCGGCTGCCGGACGGCGAGGAGCGGCGATTCCCGCGCGGGCGCGGCCCGGAGTTCACCGCGGACGGGCGATACGTGGTCTTCACGGTCGCTCCCGCGAAGGAGGAAGTGGACAAGGCGCGCAAGGAGCGGCGAACGCCGGCGGATGCACCGAAGAACGGGTTGGGCATTCACGACCTCGCTTCGAACAAGACCACGACCGTTGAGCGGGTGATGAGCTTCCGGCTGGCCCCGGAGGCTCCGAACGAGGGGCCGTCGGTTCTGGTCTATCGCCTTGAGGCGCCTCCGCGTGCCGCGCAGCGTCCGGAGGCCCAGGCCGGTACCTCCGGTTCGCCAAAGAGCGCGGACCAACGGAGGCCCGCGCAGCGCCCGACGGGGACCGCCGCACAGGGTGCCCAACCGGCGGCCGGAGCCGCCGCCCGCACGCCGGGCACCACTCTCAGGGTGCGTCTGTTGAGCGACGGCACGGAGGTGGAGATAGCGGAGGTGTCCGACTACCGCCTATCGCGCAACGGCCGCTGGCTGCTCTATGCCGTGGTCTCCTCCGACCCGGAGAAGGACGGTGTCTTCGCGCGGCGGATTGCCGATGGGCACACCGTGGCGCTGGCCACGGGCAAGGGCCGCTACCGGCAGATTGCCATCAGTGAGGATGGCTCATGGGCCGCGTTCCTGAGCGACAAGGAGAGCGCTTCCAGTGCCAAACCCGTCTTCGCGCTCTATGTGTGGCACGAGAAGGAGAGTACCGCCAGGGTACTCGTGGCGGCCGGAGCGCGCGGACTGCCGGAAGGCATGATTCTGAGCGACAACGGCAGCCTGGCCTTCTCCAAGGATGGGAACCGGCTCACCTTCGGCGTGGCTCCGGTCCCCGTGGAGCGCCCGAAGGATGCGCCGGATCCGCTTGCGGTGGATATCTGGAGTTGGCGTGACGGACTCATACAGCCCATGCAGAAGGTCCAGGCCGACCAGGACGCCCGCCGAACCTACCTGTGCGTGGCCCATCTTCGTGACGGCAGGGTAGTCGCACTGGGCGCGCCGGACCTGCCGACTGTCTCGGTGCCTGAGAAGGGGGAGTACGCGCTGGGCAGCACGAGCCTGCCGTACGAGCCGCTTGTGTCGTGGGATGACACTTACAGCGACGTCTACCTGGTGAATCAGCGCACGGGCGCCCGAACGCGCATTTTGGAGAAGGCTGCCGATCTGCCCCAGTTCTCGCCGGAAGCGCGCTATGTGGTCTACTTCGATCGCGAATCCGGCCACTGGTACTGCCGACGCGTGCGGGATGGCAAGGTGGTGAACCTCACGGAGCGCGCGCAGCGGCCCTTCGTCAGTGAGACCTGGGACTACCCGGCGCAGCCTTCCTCCTACGGCATGGCTGGCTGGACCGAGGAAGACAAGGCGGTCTGGCTCTACGATCGCTACGACATCTGGGAGGCGAATCCCGATTCCGGCGAGCTGCGCTGCCTTACGCAGGGCGTTGGGCGGGACAGAAAGATCGTCTTCCGCTACGTCCGTCTCGATCCGGAGCAGCGGTCCATTCCGCGCAGCGCGCCCGCTCTGCTGAGCATGGTCAACGAGCAGACAGGGGCCACCGGGTTTGCCTCCCTTGAGCCTGGCGAGCGCGCCGGCCCCCGCATACTCACGGTGGCGGACGAGCTGATGACCGTGGTGACGACGGCGAGGAGTGCGGATGTGCTGCTGATTACCCGCCAGCGGTTTGACACATTTCCCGACCTGTGGGTGACGGATACGGCCTTCTCGAATCCCAGGAGAATATCGGAAGCGAATCCGCAGCTCGCGGAGTACCGCTGGGGCAAGGCCGAGCTGATGGATTACGTGAGCGCGGACGGACAGCCCACGAAGGCGGTGCTTATCAAGCCGGACGATTACGACCGGTACAAGCAGTACCCGCTCATGGTGGTTATCTACGAGCGGATGACGGCCAATCTTCACCGCTTCCGAAGCCCCGCTCCTTCCGGCGGAGGCATCAACCCGAGCCGGTATGTGAGCCACGGCTACCTGGTCCTCCTGCCGGATATCGTCTATCAGCCGGGCTACCCTGGCGAGAGCGCGATGAAGTGCGTGCTTCCGGCAATACAGAAGCTGATTGACGCGCGGATGGTTGACCCCAAGCGCGTTGGTATCGAGGGGCATAGCTGGGGTGCGTATGAGGTCAACTACCTGCTGACCCGTACCAGCCTGTTCGCGGCGGCCGAAGCGGGCGCTGCCGTGAGCAATATGATCAGCGCGTATGGCGGCATCCGCTGGCAGACGGGGATGCTGCGGCAGTTTCAATATGAGCGCGGTCAGAGCCGCATCGGCGCACCGCCCTGGAAGATGCCGCTGCAATACATCGAAAATTCGCCCATCTTCTGGGTGGAGAAGGTAACCACTCCCTACCTCTCGATGCACAACGACAACGATGGTGCCGTTCCGTGGTACCAGGGCATCGAGTTCTTCGCCGCCCTGCGTCGTTTGGGCAAGGAGGCCTACCTCTTCAACTTCAATGGGGAGGGGCACGGCATCGCGAACAGGGCGGCCCAGAAGTACTGGACCGTGCACCTGGACGAGTTCTTTGATCACTTCCTGCTTGGCAAGCCGCGGCCCGCCTGGATGGAGAAGGGTGTTCCTTACAATCAGCGCGGGCAGCGAGACGTGGAGAGCCTCTTTCGTCCGGCGAGGCAGTAGTGGCGGCATCCATTAGGGCGAGTGGCGCGTCTTGGTGTTGTGAGTGCCTCGCCCGAAACTGCGCGGGCGGCGGCGCTTGGCGGCACAGGTACCATGAGTCAGATCACGCAGCCGTCGAATCGCGTGTGCACCGCCCAGGACGGCGGTTCCCATAGACAGGAGGTCGTCACCATGCAGACAGTACGTCAGTTCATCGCGGCTCTCATACGGGAGGCCGGCGCCGATTTGACGCGCCAGGCCGAGAAGATGTCCGATTCGCAGCTCACCTGGTCGCCCGTTGTTAACGGAAACACAGGACGCAACGCGGCCAACCAGATCGCCGAGTGTGCGTTCATCAACAGGTGGGGCGCGGAGGCCTTCCGCAATCTGGCCGTACCGGAGCTGGATCACGTAGCCCTTGGCAATGCGGAGCTCGCCGCCGGACGCCAGTCCGTGGCGGATCTGGCCGCCGCGACAGAGGAGCTGGCCGCCGCCATCGAGGCCCGCACGGATGAGGAGATGGCCGGCTCGCTCATGGACCCATTCACGAAGACCGAGACAACCTGGTCCTCGTTCGCCATGGTCTTCTACTGGAACATGATCTACCATGTGGGACAGATCTGCTACATCCAGACCCTCTACGGCGATACCTCGTTCTAGGTCGTGTGTGGCAGGATTGGCCGTTGCTGTGTCCAATAGGAGCAGAAGCCAGCGGGCGGTTGCGCGCGCAACCTGGGAGAGCGGCATCACGCCTAGCTGAACCGAAGGAGAGATACATGGTTCGACTTCGCACCCTCATCGCCGCCGCGGCGGCACTGGTTCTTGGCGGCGGATCGTTGGCGCAGAGCTCCCCGGAGCGCGCCGTGGTGCCGCTCGGCTCGATTCTCGGCCTGGCTGCGAATCAGCTTGGCCCGGAGCCGATATCCGGCACCAACATCGCGCTGCGCGGCGGGGCCATGTTTTCCCCCCGCGGTGCCGGTCTGGCCGGTCTGGATTTCGACCTGCCGCAGCTCAGCCTGATGCCTAACTGGTCCGGGCGCGTGGATGCCGACGTGATCTTCAAGGCCAACTTCTCCGGCCTTCGGACCGTGGTTCCCGTAACGCTCAACCAGATCTACACTTCCCCCAACGTGGCGGGCCGCTCCGTCTACTTCGGAGGAGGCGCGGGCGCCCTCCTTGGCGGCAAGGCCAAGCTCGATATCAAGGCCCTGGCGGGTGTTGGCCTGACCCGCAACATGGACATCGAGGTAAACGCGCACTTTCTGGAGGGCGACACGCTGGTAACCGCCCTCGTTCGTCTGTCCCGGTAGGTCCTGGCGCCCGGGCGGCAGGCGATTGCCGCCCGGGCGCCTCTTCCCCAAGATCGCTCCCTTTCCCACGTCGCGCACGGCACCGCTTCAGCCTTCCTCGCAGGAACCGCGCCGCTCCTGACGAATACGCGAAAACGCGGCCTGGCTATCTTGCCGCCAGGCCCTTTGCGAAGGAGGGCGATCGGTGCGTATAGGCGTTGCCAAGGAGACGGCGCCGCAGGAGCGTCGCGTTGCTCTGGTTCCCACCGTGGTGGGTCATCTTGCCAAGGCGGGCCTGGAGGTCCTGATGGAGGCCGGCGCCGGTGAGGCGGCGGGCTTTCCCGATTCCGCCTACGAGAGCGCGGGCGTGCGGCTGGCTGCCTCTCGGCGCGAGGTGTATGAGGCCGCGGAAATCGTGGCGCAGGTGCGCGCTGCCGGCGCGGATCCCTCCAGCCAGGAGGATTCATCCGGACTGCTTCGGCCCGGGCAGATTCTTATCGCGATGCTGGACCCGCTCGGTGCGCCGGAGGCGGCTTCGAAGGCGGCAGCCACGGGGGCAGTGCTCTTCGCCCTGGAGCTTCTGCCGCGCATAACGCGCGCCCAGACCATGGACGTACTCTCCTCGCAGGCCAATCTGGCGGGATACAAGGCCGTGCTGCTGGCGGCGGAGGCGCTTCCCAAGATCTTCCCCATGATGATGACGGCGGCAGGCACCATCACGCCGTCGCGCGTCTTCGTGATTGGGGCGGGAGTTGCCGGCCTGCAGGCCATTGCCACGGCACGCCGTCTCGGGGCGGTGGTGAGCGCGTACGACGTGCGGCCCGCGGTGAAGGAGCAGGTGGAGAGCCTCGGCGCGCGGTTCGTGGAGCTGCCGATACCCGCGGAGCAGGCCCAGGACGCAGGCGGTTACGCCAAGGCGCTTGGAGAGGAGTTCTACCGCAAGCAGGCCGAGCTGATGGCGGAGACCCTAGCCGAGAGCGATGTCGTCATCACCACGGCTGCCGTGCCCGGGCAGAAGGCGCCGATACTGGTTTCCCAAGAGCAAGTGGAGCGGATGCACCCCGGCTCGGTGATTGTGGATCTGGCCGCCGAACGCGGAGGGAACTGCGAGGTAACGGTGCCGGGGCAGACCATCGTGCACGCGGGCGTAACGGTGATGGGACCGCTGAACTTGCCCTCCACGGTGGCTTTCCACGCCAGCCAGCTCTACGCGCGCAATGTGGCGTCCTTCGTGGCGAACCTGATGAAGGATGGCGCCGCCAATCTGGATGCCGAGGACGAGATTGTGCGCGAGACCATGGTTGCTCGCGACGGTCAAGTGGTGCATCCCCGCGTGCGTGAGAAGTTAGGGCTCCAACCGCTCTAGCCTTGGGTCGAAGGCTTTACAGGGGTTCGGCCAGGCCATGTGACGCGCCAGCTCGGCCCCGCATTCCGAGGAGGACACTGCCGCATGGATTCGTTGATTGACAACCTCTTTGTCTTTGTGCTTGCCACCTTCCTTGGCTTCGAGGTGATTCGGCGGGTGTCGCCGCTGCTACACACCCCGCTGATGTCGCTCACGAATGCCATCTCCGCCATCAGCCTTGTGGGATCGCTGGTGATCCTGGGTGAGCAGAGAACGACTCTGAGCACGGTCCTCGGCGCGCTGGCCGTAACGGCCTCCACCATTAACGTGGTGAGCGGCTTCCTCATCACGGACCGCATGCTGCGCATGTTCAAGAAGCGCGAGCCGACCCGACCATGAACGGCGCCATGGAGGTTACGCGGCATGCACTGCCGCTCTTCACACAGGTCAGTTACCTCATCGCCTCCGCCCTCTTCGTGCTGTCGCTCAAGTGGCTCAGCGCGCCCACCACGGCACGGCGGGGTGTGGTGGCAGGCGAACTCGGAATGCTTCTGGCGATTGTCGGCACGCTGCTCCTGCCGAACATCCAGAGCTTCCAATGGATTATTGTCACCATCCTCATCGGCACGGCGATCGGCATACCCATTGCGTACCTGATGCCGATGACCGCCGTGCCGCAGCGCACCGCCCTCTCGCACTCCTTCGGCGGTCTCGCGGTCGGCCTGGTGGGCACGGCCAAGTACTACCTGATGGGCGAGACCATCTCTCACTTCATCATGGCGGTGCTGGCGCTGGAGGTGCTGCTGGGCTTCCTCACCTTCACGGGCAGCCTCATGGCCTTCGGCAAACTGCAGGAGCTTCTGCCCACGCGCCCCATCGTCTACAGGGGCCAAAACTACGTCAATCTGAGCCTGCTCGCCGTAGCCGTCGGCCTCGGCGTGGCGCTTACCATTGATCCGAAGCAGGCGGCGCTCTTTCCGGTCTTCGCGGCGCTCTCCGCGCTCTTCGGAGTGCTCCTGATTCTGCCGATCGGCGGGGCGGACATGCCAACCGTCATCTCACTGCTCAACTCCTACGCCGGGCTTTCGGCGTCCATGATGGGCTTCGTGCTCGATAACAAGCTGCTGATTATCGCAGGAGCGCTGGACGGTTCGTCCGGCTTCATCCTCTCCATCATCATGTGCCGGGCGATGAACCGCTCGTTCACCAACGTGCTCTTTGGGGCGTTCGGGCAGGTCTCGACCAAGGCCATCGCGGGAGCGGAGGAGCGCACGGTGCGCAGCGCCCTGCCGGAAGAGGCCGCGCAGATACTGGCCAATGCCCAATCGGTGGTGATTGTGCCCGGCTACGGCATGGCGGTGGCGCAGGCGCAGCACAAGGTGCGGGAGCTCTTCGACGCGCTTACCAGCCGCGGCGTGGATGTGCGCTTCGGCATCCATCCGGTGGCGGGGCGCATGCCGGGGCATATGAATGTGCTCCTGGCAGAGGCGGAGATTCCCTATGACCGGCTGCTGGAGATGGACGAGATAAATCCCGAGCTGAGCCATACGGACGTCGCCCTTGTAATCGGCGCCAACGACGTAACCAATCCGGCGGCGCGCACGGACAAGGGCAGCCCCATCTACGGCATGCCGGTGATTGACGTGGATCGTGCCCGCACGGTGATGGTCATCAAGCGGAGCATGGCCGCGGGCTTCGCCGGCATTGATAACCCGCTCTACTACATGGATAAGACGCTGATGCTGTTCGGCGACGCCAAGAAGTTTGTGGGCGATGTGGTGAAGGAGCTGGGCGCCGAGCGTTCCTGATCGCTGCACGGCGAGCGAAGCGGGCCGGGCGCCTACTGCGCCTGGCCCGCGCTCTCGTGGGCTACCCCTTGAGGCCGGTAACGGCGATGCCCTGGATGAATGTGCGCTGCGTGAAGAAGAAGAGCACAATCACGGGCGCGACGACAATCACCGAAGCGGCCATAAGCAGGTTCCACTCCGTGCCGCCATGCTGTGATTGGAACGCCTGCAGCCCGAGGCCGAGCGTGAAGAGGCGCTGATCGCTCAGGTAGATGAGCGGGCCCAGGAAGTCGTTCCACACGGCCATGAAGGTGAAGAGCGCCACCACGGAGAGCGCGGGCTTGGCCAGGGGCAGCATGATCTGCCGGTAGATGGACCACTCCGAGCACCCGTCAATGCGGGCGGCCTCGGAGAGCTCGAACGGGATGGTACGGAAGAACTGCCGCAGCAAGAAGATGCTGAAGGCGTTGCCGAACCACGCGGGTATCCAGAGTGGCCGGAAGGTGCCAACCCATCCGAGCTGCTGAAACAGCGCGAAAATGGGCACCATCAGCACCGGAAACGGCACCATCATGGTGGCGAGAGTGGCCGCGAAGGCGATGTCGCGTCCCGGCCAGCGCATGCGGGCGAAGGCATAGGCCACGAGCGAATTGGAGACTACCGCCCCGCACACGCAGAGCACCGCGAGCATCAGCGTGTTGCGCGCATAGACCAGAAAGGGGATGAAGCCCAGTTTGTCCGCCTGGTAGGTTATGGCGCGGGAGTAGTTCGACCAGAGAAAGTGCGTCGGCCAGTAGGTCGGCGGGCTCTTCATGGTCTCCTCGATGGGCTTGAGGCTCGTGGCGATGAGCCAGAAGAGCGGGAAGAGGAAGACGATCGAGAGCGCAATGAGCACGAGATGCGTCAACGCGTGCTTTGTAAGCATGGTCCGGCGCTTCGAGGCTGCAATCGGCATGGTCAGTTAGCGTGCTGCAATCCCGACACCAAGGAAGCGGTGTCTCGTTCTCCTGGTGCGCTATCGGTCTGCATGGAGGGCCATCCACTCGGAAGGAGTCACGCACCGTGTCCCTTCGGAGGCGCATTTGCGCATCTCTTGATCCAATGTGATGCATGTGGCGTCGCAGCGGAGCGCGACAGCCATGTAGATCGCATCGGCCGCGCGCAGACGATGGTGGGCCGCAAGCCGCTCAGCATCGGCCGTTACGCGTTCATCCACGGCGAACCAGCGCATCGCTGGGATTGCGTCCAGCAGTCGTGCAGCCTGCATGGCGAGTTCAGGATTGGCTGTCTTTCGTGCGACAGCGGCGACACACTCCACGCGCGCAAGCCAGGGCAGCACAATCTCCGCACCCTGACGCAGCAGCGAGTCCAGGCAGGCGGCCGAATCAGCATGAAAGGGTTCGGACGCGAAGCGTGCCGAGACGATGACACTGGTGTGAGGAGTTACTTTCAACGCCGATCCTGCAGCAGAATGTCCACGCACGTGCGAGGATCCGCGGATGCCTCCTCGATCTTTCGT
>CAZGLN010000109.1:6779-12299 GCA_964526545.1 uncultured Chthonomonadales bacterium | reverse complement strand
CGATGGAAGGCTCTGGGTTCAACTACCAGATTGCAGAGGTAGGACGCTGCCTGCGTGAGGGTCTGCGCGAATCGCCCATCATGACCCACGCAGAAACGCTGGATGTAATGCGCACCATGGATACCCTACGCGCGCAGTGGAACCTGCGCTACCCCTTCGAAAACTAGAGGCGCGGCCGCGCCTATCGCTGAGAGGAGAACCATGCTCTACGGAACCGTGCCGGGAGTTGGCAAGAAGATATCGAGACTGGTGCAGGGCACCGTGCCGGTTGGATCGGGCAACCCGGATAGCTACGCACTGCTGGATGCCGTCTTCGAGGCGGGCTGCACCGCATTTGATACTGCCCACGTGTATGGCGGAGGCGATAACGAGCGGGTCTTCGGCAAGTGGATTCGCGACCGCGGAGTCCGCTCCAAGGTGGTAATCCTTGCCAAGGGCGCCCACCACAGCGGCGACCGCCGCCGCGTAACGCCCTGGGACATCGCGGCGGACCTGCACGATACGCTGGCCCGGCTGCAGACAGACTATGTGGACCTCTACGTGCTTCATCGCGACGACCCCTCCGTGCCGGTAGGGCCCATCGTGGAGGCGCTTAACCGCTGGAAGGATGCTGGCAAGATACGCGCATTCGGCGGCTCCAACTGGTCGCACAAGCGCATTCAGCAAGCCAATGCCTACGCGGCCAAGTATGGCTTGACCCCGTTCGCCGTAAGCAGCCCGAACTTCAGTCTGGCCGACCAGGTGCGCGAGCCCTGGGGTGAGTGCCTCACCATCAGCGGTCCCGCCAACGAAGAGGCACGCCGGTGGTATGCGCGCAGTAAGGTCGCGCTCTTCCCATGGTCCAGCCTGGCTGGCGGTTTCTTCTCCGGCCGCATTCGGCGAGACAATCTCGACACGTTCAAGGACGGCCTTGACCGCCTCGCGGTGGATTGCTACGCCCGTGAAGACAACTTCCAGCGCCTGGACCGCGCGGAGGAGCTCGCTCGCGCCAAGGGATACACCATCCCCCAGATTGCGCTGGCATATGTGATGAATCAGCCTCTCAATATCTTCGCGCTGGTCGGGTGCCGCACCGGCGAGGAGTTCAGGCAGAACGCGGAGGCCCTCAAGATACGCCTGACCGAGCGTGAGATGGCCTACCTGGACCTCCGGGCCGACAGCCCGGTCTAGAGGGAGGAAACACACACAGCGTCGGCGAAATGTATGCGTTGCGGTCAGTTCGGTTCCGGCAAGGGAGCGGCCGTCCATCCATGCAAGACATACCGTCGTTTCGCGAGTACGGCATCAAGGTCATAGGGGATCGACTGAAGGCGATGCTCAGCCACGCCGAGGGCGTGAGGCTCGCCGAGGACATCGAGGCACTGCACCAGATGCGCGTGGGCTCGCGAAGGTTGCGTGCTGCCCTCGGAATGTTCGCCCCGGCCTTCCCCGAGGAGGAGTTCGCCGAGTTCGAATCCGAGGTGAAGGCAATCACGGACGCGTTGGGCGCCGCTCGCGACCTGGACGTGATGATCGAGACCCTCACGGAACTCGAACACGAGCTGCCGTCGGACGAACGCTCCGGCATGGACCGCTTCATCGAAATGAAGCGCGTGGAGAGGGCGCGGGCACAGCGAGAGGTCATCCGCGCCCTTAACCGCCTCGAGCGGGCCAACTTGCCGGAGAAGTTCGAGAGGCTGGTGCAGTCCGCGCGGGCCGCACGTCGCGAAGACGCGGCAGATGATCTCGCGGACCAGCCCCTGGAGTAGACGCATGGCACGCGCCCAGCCGATTATCGGGATAGACCCTGACAACGACCTGCTGATCAACGCCACCTTGATTCTGCCCGTGCGCGTGGCCGAACTTGTGCAGTGGGAGAAGTACATGGACGACCCGCTGCGCGTGTACGAATTGCACCAGATGCGCATTGCCGCCAAGCGCCTTCGGTACACCATGGAGATTGTTGCCAAGTTCTATGGCGAGGAGTTCGGGCGCGCCATTGACCGAGTGAAGCAGTTTCAGGAGATGCTGGGTCAGATTCATGATGCGGATGTGCTGGTGCCCCTCTTGGCGGAACATGCGCGACGGTGCCTGCCCAGGGGCCGCAAGCGGGACCTGCGGTTGGGGGTGTATGCAGGCGATGTGCCGGGCGCTGCCGGTCTAGTGGCGCTATGCCGCCGCAAACGCGCCGAGCGCGAGCAGCTCTACCAGGACTTCCGCATCGCATGGCGCAAGGCGCGGCGAAGCGGTCTCTTCGAACGGATACGCGCGGAGGTGCTCTCAGCCGCCTTCCCGCTGAAGAGCACGGGACATCTTAGCGATGACGACTGACAACGGAAGCAGCCGTGCCGTGCCTTCAGAAAGAGCCGTGCCCGCCGATGTGCGCGAAACGGCGCCCCTGCCGGGCGTGGGAGTCATCCGCGCACGCGCCCTGAAGAAGGCAGGATTCGGCACGCTGGAGGCGCTCAAAGCGGCCACTCTCGAGCAGCTCCAGGCGGTGCCAGGCATCACTCCCGCCAAGGCCGCACAGATCTTCGCCTATCTCCATGCCGAACCCGATAGCGAGCCCGCCGAAGAGCAGCAAGTCGTGTCTCGACCAAATGCCGCTTCGCCTGCCCCGGCAGAGGGAGTGCGCAAGCCCGATCCGCGGGCGGCAGATGGCCGGGACGCCAAGCCGCAGCCGTCACCCATCTCGGAAAAGTCCGTCAGGGAGGTTCCCGAGCAGCCACAGAAGGCTCCGTCAACGCCCCCTAAGGTCCGCGAATCGGTCACGCCCTCCGCCATTCGCGCGCGCCTCACGGAGATCGCCGTCTTGGCGGAGGACATTCTGCGCGGCCCGCTCGGCAAGAAGCTGGACAAGAGCCTGGAGAAGCAGCTCGCGCGATGGATCGCCCTTTCTGAGAGCGCGAAGGCGCCGCGCGGCCCGGGCGTGGAGCGGCACCTGAATGCCGTGGAGACAGCTCTGCGTGATGCCTTGGAGATGGACCGCATGAGCGGGAAGGCACAGGATCGCCTGGCCGCCCTGCTGCGCGCGGAGCGCAAGGCGATGGCGGGTTAGCCCGCCGACCGGAGCACCGGCGAGGTCCACGGGAGCGCCTGGCGCAGATCGGCAAGCAGTGGAACTCTGAGGACCGGTGAATCGTTAGAACCGTTGGCCGCAAGCCCGTCCGCCTAGCGGGACGCGACGCAAATCAGACCGCGGCCTCGAAGGTAACACATGGACTTAATGGTCATCGTCGGCATCCTTGCGCTCTACCTTGTGCTGCAGCTCTGGGTGCTGCCGAAGCTCGGCATCTCCACCTGACTGTCCCAATCCTGCGCGGTGGAGCCGCGCAAGAAAGGGTCGGAGAAGGACCCCACCAGCACAACGCCGGAACCGTAGCCGCTTACGTAGTATGTTGGAAGCGCGCTGCCCCTGGTGAACCGCGCTTCCCTCTTTCGCGATGCTCTGGATTGTGCTCTTCCTGGCGTGCCTGACCGCGGTACGCTTCGCCCTCTCCGCCGCCGAGCACGCGGAGGGCTCTGCCGCGCCGCCGCTGCGTCTGGCGGGTGAGCTGCTGGAGGCGGCGATTATCGCATTCACCGCCGTCTTCCTGGTCTTGCGGCCCTTTGTGGCACAGGCCTTCTATATCCCCTCGGATTCCATGCATCCCACGCTGCAGCGCAACGATCGCATCCTGGTCAACAAGCTCGCGTATCGCTTCGCACCGGTGCAGCGGGATGATGTCGTGGTGTTTCGCGCGCCGCCCGCGGCCTCTCGCACGGAGAGCGAGCTCCCCGCACGGGAGGAGGAATTCGTTAAGCGGGTGGTCGGTCTGCCGGGCGATACCGTGGAGATTCACGATGGCCTGCTCTATGTAAACGGCGAGCCGCACGAGCTTCCCAACTTGCGGGAGCGAGCGGAGTATGAGTTTCCGCCCTACGTGGTGCCGCCGGGCAGGCTCTTCGTGCTTGGCGACAACCGCAACCATTCCAACGATAGCCACCGATGGGGATCGTTGGAGACCTCCAGGGTCATCGGACGCGTGGCGTTCATCTACTGGCCGCCTGGAAGGCTGGGCCGCGTGCGGTGAGGGAAGCTGGCTGGGAAGGAACCGCCTCAGCACATAGGCTAGGCAGTATTGCCCGCCCCGGCCGGAACCGCGGAGGGCGCGGGTTCGCCGTCATGCTCGCCTGCCCGGTTGGTACGGCATAGATCGCCGTAGGCGCACGTCTGACAGTGGTCTCCGGGCTTCGGCGCTATCACCGCCTGCCGCATCCCGAGCGCTGCATCGCGGGCCGTCTTCCGGGCTTGTTCCACCATCTCCTCGTACTGGCTGCCCGCCAACGGCTGCGCGCAGTCGGCGGCCTCCACCCCGCTCACTGGCGCGAAGGCGGTGTTGCCCACGAGGGTGGCCCGATACACGCGCTTCCGTCCAGCATCTCGCGGCGAGTCCATCGCGCCGACCACCGGGGTCCATCCAAACAGGCGCTCGGCGGCCAGCATATAGAGCGGAAGCTGCAGGCTCGCCCCCTGGCGCAGCCGCCGCGCCTCCGGCGTGCTCCCCGTCTTGTAGTCCAACACCAGCGCAAGGCCGTCGCCGGAGAGATCCACACGGTCCAGGACGCCGCACACATCCACCACCGGCTCGCCCTCCAGACGCAGCGGCCGCGCCACGGAGGCTGGATCCCGCTCCGCGGATGGCGTCTCGGATCCGTCTTCGTCAATGGGTCCTACGGGCTCTCCAAAGGCCAGCTCGAAGTGACTCGGCCGCAAGCCGAAGATACGCGCCAGATGCGCCTCCCTCTCCGCGAATCGGGCGAGGGCATCCTCCAGCCACTGCCGCAGGAGCGCTATCTCATAGTCCGCGGCATCCAGAACGGAACCAGCCAGAACGGTCTCCATCGCCTCGAGCAGTTCTTGCTTAAGGCGCGCGGGGTCCGTGTCACCGGGTCCTCCCGCATGCATTCGATAACGATGGGCCAGTATGCGATGATAGAGCGAACCCCGCACGGCGCCGCTCAAGGAATCTTGCGTGGTCCGCAGTTGGAGCACGCACTCGGCAAACCAGACAAACGGGCATCGCAAGTAGATCTCCAGATCGCGCACCGCCACGCGCGTGTGGCGACCAGGCCACTCCTCCACGGTCTCAAGCTGGATTCGCGGGAAGGGCGGGCGGTCGGGCCGGGGAATCGGCGGATTGTGTTCCTGGGCGGGATGGCCAGCCACCGCGTACTGTGCGCACGCCGCCAACAGGCGCTCCCGTTGGTCAATCGCCTCGTCCAGGGCAGGCGCCACGTCCGCGAGCGTGCGCACTCTGGCGGATACATGCTCGAAGAGGCCGCGCACCTCATCCAGGAAGAACGAAGGGAGCTGGTCGGAGGTCTCGCCAGAGCGGGGGAAGGCAAGCACCAGGCGCCGCGAGGGAGCGCTGACTGCCAGGTAGAAGAGCAGCCGCTCATCATCCGGGGCCTGGCTGCTGAGCGGCAGTCGCAAGTCTCCAAGCCGCGCGAGCGCCGCCCGCTCCTCGTCGCGCAGGAATGGGTTCTCCGCAACGCGGC
>CAZGLN010000109.1:5913-6737 GCA_964526545.1 uncultured Chthonomonadales bacterium | reverse complement strand
ACCTCGAGGCCGCGGCCCGATGCTTCCTCAGGCTCCAGCAGATGAACTGCCTGCTCCTGCTCCGTGGCCTCCGGTGCGGCTGCAGCGGCGCAGGCCGATTGGAGGATGGCGACGAATTCTCCCAGCGATATAGGGCTGGACCTCTTGTCTTCCTCTACACTGGCCAGGTGTCCAAGCACATCCGCGAGACGCGCAGCGGCGGGTCGGTCGCCAGCACGTGCGGGGCTCAGCAGGCCTGCCTCGTGCAGAGCGGTGTGCACAAGGCCGCACCATTCAGAGGGAGAGCGGAGGTCATCTCCCAGACGGGAGTCAACCTCGAACAGACGGGTCAACGCATCTGGAACCGGCCGCGAATCATCGGGCAGCGCCTCGCACAGTGCGCGCCATTGCTCGCGTCCCCTGCGCAGGCCGGCCCTGCGCGCGGCACGGTCCATCAGCTCAGCGCTCACGCCGGCCGCGTCTACGCTGCTCGACTTCAAGTAGGTGATGACCAGATCGCGGGGCCAATCGGAGGCCAGCGCCTGCAGCATCGTCATGGCCGCGCGCACCAGCGTTTCGTTGAGAAGAGACCGGCGCTCCATGGAGTGCACGGGGATGCCGTACCGAACCGAGAGCACTCCCCGCAGGAGGGGTCCGTAATCCGCCAGAGAGCGCACCACGACACCGCATCGGCCCCACGCCACACCCTCCCCGTGGGCCCGGATGAGTTCCCGCGCCACCATCTCGGCCTCCGCGTAAGGCTCCGGTGCATCCAGAATGAGCAGCTCGGCCGGGTTGGCCGTGGGCCGCTCGGAAGGAGTTCCGCCGAAGAGATGGCGCTCAAT
>CAZGLN010000109.1:0-5903 GCA_964526545.1 uncultured Chthonomonadales bacterium | reverse complement strand
GGATGCGTTCCGGCGCGGGCGCGAGGGCAGCACCACCCGCTTCACGTTGAAGCGCGCCTCCAGCTGCTCCAGCGTTGCACGGCTGGCCGCGAAGAGCAGCGTCCGGTCTTCCTCGTACGGCAGGGTGATCACGACTTCCCTGCCCGCCAGGGCTGCTGCCTCCAGGAAGTCGGCCCAGAGCGGCTGGATACGGTAGTAGCCATCTACAAGCACCAGGTGCTTGCCAGGCAGCCAGGAGCTGTCGCCCATCCTAAGGCGGCCGGCGGCAGCAATCAGCTGGTCTTCTTCATCCAGCAGATGGCTGTCAGCCATCCGCTGCTCGTAAACCCGCCAGATACGCGCGATCTCCGCACATCGCCGCGCCGAGTCGCTGTCCTGGACACTCCTTTCCTGAGCGAGCGCTTCGAGGTGTTCGGGTCTACCCGCGCACATCCGCAATTCCCGCAGGAAGCGGTGCAGCGCCTCCAGACAGCCCGGCACTTCCAGCACTTTGTGCAGCGCATCCCCCTCCCGGATGCTCTCTCTGCACGCCCTCTCGAGCAGGAGGCGCTGCTGCAGGGAGGAAGCCAACTCATTCCGCTGATCTCCATGCAGTGCGATCCTGCTCACTAACTCGCGCGAAGAGAGGATTGAGCTGCCAATCGCGCCGTGAAGTGCGCGAACCGCGCTGACCTGCCGGCCCGGAACCACCAGAACGCCGGCTCCGTCCCGCGCGCGAAGGAGGTCGAGGCAGTAGCTGGTCTTGCCCGAACCCGAGGGACCCAGCACGACGGTAAGCGGGGGTGGACCAGCACGAGTCATGGGTGTGAAACGGCGTATACGCGGCCGCTCATGGTTGGCATGTAGACTCGCTCGCCGTCGCCCGCCGCCGTTGAGAAGCAGAACGCAGTGTCTAGGCCATATTGGCCCTTGACCTCACCTGTATCCGGGTCAAGCCAGGTGATCTTGCCTTCCACCGAACCGATGACCACCCATCTGCCTGCAAGCGCGGGCGACGAATCGTAGTTGTCCGCGCCTGTCTGCCGCCTCCAGAGCAGCCGGCCCGTGCGCGCGTCCAACGCATAGCAATCGCCCTGCCCCTTCTCGCCCAATCCCCCGAGCAGCACCTTGCCGCTGAGAACAAGCGGCGAGGAGTAGCCGAAGGTGTCTCCGCCAGAGGGCGCGCGCGCCTGCCACACCTCTCTGCCCGTCGTCGTCTCCAAGGCGTGCAGCACGCCGTCGTTGGTGCAGATGTAGAGCAGGCCATCCGCTACGGCAGGCGAGGTGATGGCCGGCGAGAAGTAGAACATCAACTGCCCCCTGCCGCCCTGCGACCTGCCCATCTGCACCTTCCAGCGGAGAGTGCCGGAGCGGGCATCCACGGCATAGAGCGTGTTATCCCAACCGCCGAGGAAGAACGCCCCCTCCGCATAGGCGGCGCGCGATTGGAAGAAACCGCCCGTCTCCACCTCCCACAAGCGCTTGCCGGTCGCCGCATCCAGGCCGAAGATCCGCCGGTTGCCGCCGATGCACACCACGCCGTCGCCCACCGCGGGCGTGGCAAAGAGAGGATCACCCGCCGCGAACGACCAGCGCTGCCTGCCGTTGCGGATGTCGAACGCATACAGTGACCCATCCGTGGAGGCCACGTATACCATTCCTTCCTGCACGGCGGGCGAACCGTAGAGCGGTCCCTTGGCATCGCTCGTCCATCGCTTTCGGCTGCTGCGCGGATCCAGCGCGTGCAGCCTTCCGTCGAAGGAGCTTACGTAGAGCACATCGCCAGCCAGCACGGGGTTCGATTGAATGGTATCGCCCGTCTGATAGGCATCGTCCCA
Source organism: uncultured Chthonomonadales bacterium (assembly GCA_964526545.1). GTDB lineage: Bacteria > Armatimonadota > Chthonomonadetes > Chthonomonadales > CAJBBX01 > CAZGLN01. Next base: position 4,086 of record CAZGLN010000109.1, on the reverse strand, counting down.
GGCACGACGCGGCCTGCCCTCCAGACGTTCCACCCGGAAGGGCTCCATACGGGTGAATACCTCCCCATCGGGAGCGGTCAGGCGGATGACCACCCGGTGAATGCCGTCGCCCAGCTTCTCTGTTTCAAACTCCCCGATGAAGCTGAGCCCTTTCTTGTCGCGCTTATCCACCTCCATGGTGGTGAAGGAGTCGCCGTTCACGGCGTACTCGCACCTTATCCTATCGTCGCTAAACTGCTTGCCGTCCACCCGGAGCTCCGCCAGCAGCCGGCGCCTCTTCAGGAAGGGCAGTTGCGGATCGTCCCAAGCGAATCCGATGGTGCGGCGCGGCGTGGCCGCCCGAGGAAGATCCGCCACGACGATGGGCGGCTTTCCTGCATCCTCCTTGCGCACGCGCAGTATGCGGATTCTCTCCTGCCCAACCTCCACGCGATGATAACTGCCCTGGTAGAGGCCGCGGGCCATCACGCATTGGATGCCGTTCACCCGCCATGCCAGGTCTCCATGCCCATGCCCGACGAGGATGGCGACCACGTTGTGCGGCGCCAGCAGCTCCAGGAGCTCGGCCTCGTTATCGGTCTTCGGCGGCTCCCGGCCGATCCAGTGATGAAAGGCCACAAAGATGGGAGTGCCTTTGCGCACCTTGCGCAGGTCCGCCTCCAACCAGCGCAGCATGGCGCGGTCGAAATGCCCCCAGTGCTGCAGGGTCACGCTGGTATCCAGCAACACGAAGTGGCACCCACCGTGGTCGAACGACCGGTAGGGCTTGCCGAGCGCCTTTTCAAACGCCCGTTTGCCCAGCGGTGCCCAGCGGACGTCGTGGTTTCCCGGAACGCTGTAGAAAGGTACGGGCGAATCCTTGACGGCATCCAGATAACGCGCGAACTCCGATTCCAGCCCCAGCTCGGTTACGTCGCCCGTGTTGATGACGAACGCGGGCCTATCCGCCCCTCTGGACATCTCGCGAACAAGCTCGCGCACGGGACCATCGTTGCCCGCCGGCGTCACATGCGTGTCCGTAATGTGCAAGAAAGTAAACGAAGGCTGCGCGCAAGCGGTGCCAAAGACTGCACATGTCAGCAGCAAGGATAGGTACGCACGACGCGCAAACCGCATGGGCTCTCCTCCAATCGCCTGCGCGGCAGGACCTGCTCTATCGTTCATAATAGACCAGCGCGCCCATATGTGGGGCTGGAATCGATTCTACGGGACGAACCAATGGCTTTCGACGTCTTCGGCATGTGCAACGCCCTGCATGACATCCAGGCTGCCGTCGGTGAGGACTTCCTGGTGGAGCTCGGACTCGTGAAGGGCTCCATGACTCTGATAGACGAGCATCGGCAGCGGCAGATTATGGCCCGCATCCCCGAGCGCGTAGTAAACAGCGAGCCGGGAGGTTCCGGCGCCAATACGATGATCGGCATCGCCCAGCTCGGCGGAAGCTGCTGCTTCACCAGCCGAGTCGGACGAGACAGCATCGGCCGCAGCTACGCGGACGGTCTTCGCCGTAAAGGGGTACAGCCGAACCTCGCCACGGGAGAGGGCGATACCGGCACCTGCCTTGTGCTCATTACGCCCGATGCGCAGCGGACCATGCTGACCTACCTTGGCGAGGCGGTGAACCTGCAAGCATCGGATGTTCGCCTGGCCGACCTGAGGGCGAGCAAGTACGTCTATATCACGGGTTACCTCTGGGATCGGCCCAATCAGCGGGAGGCGGTGGCTTTCGCCATGCACGCCGCCAACCGAGCGGGTGTGCCCGTGTGCCTGAGCCTCTCCGACTCGTTCTGCGTGGCGCGGCACAAAGACGACCTGCGGCGGCTGCTGCGGGATCACGTAGACGTGGTGGTGTGCAACGCGGACGAAGCGCAGGGCCTGATGGACGCCGATACTCCCGAGCAGGCGGCGCGGGCGCTTTCGGAGGTTGCGCACATCGCGGTGGTAACTATGGATTCGCGCGGCTCTCTCATCGCATCGCAGCACCAGTGCTACCGCATCTCAGCCTACGCGGTGAATGCGGTGGATACCACGGGCGCCGGCGACATGTACGCGGCCGGCCTGCTCTACGGCCTCGCGCATGGGCTCCCGCTGGAGGTTGCCGGCAGCATTGGAGCGAATGCCGCTGCTCAGGTGGTTGGCCAACTCGGCCCGCGGGTGGAAGAGCTGGACCTGCGCGAAGTGAACCGCCTGCGTAAGGCAGCCCAGGCCCCGTAAGGCGGGCCTTCAGTTTCGGAGCGCCTGCGTCGCGTAGATGGCTTCTATCTGCTCCCGCACGATGGAGGCATCCGACGCATCCGGCTGTGCGCTAAGGTACCGCGTCAGGTAGTCGGCGGCACGACGCGGCTTGCCTTCCTTGATGTAGATCAGTCCCCGGTCGCGTATCTCCTCCGGCGGGCTTTCGCCCACCAGGAGCATGAGCTCCACGGTGCGGCCCGCCCGCATGAAATCGTTGCGGCGATAGTAGACCATCTTGAGGTTGTTCAGCATGCGGTAGAGCATCTGGCGGCAAGAGACGCCCGAGAAGGCATCGTCGTTCAGAACTATCGGCACGCCCGCCAATCCGCGGAGGAACTGCTCGCACTCCTTCCGCGTGCGCACCAGACCACCGTGATAGGGATCGAGGATCATCTCGTCGGCGCCGGAGCCATACGCCACCATGAAGTGGAGCGGCAGGGCCAGAGGACGCAAGGCGACTCCTAGCCGCTGAGCCACCGCCATGAACACCGCGCAGAGGGTGATAGGGATACCCACGCGACGCCGCAGAACCTGGTTCAAGTAGCTGTTGGCAGGATCGTAGTAGTCCTCGGCGTTGCCCCGGTAGCGCTCAATGTCGAAGAGCACGCGGTTCATCGCGCGAAGTGCGGCACGAGGACCGCCCGCGCGTGCGTACTGCGTTTCGGCAGCGGCCGCTAAACGCTCCAACTCGGCCTCACAGCTCTCAACACTCAGGCGCGGAAATTCGGCGCGTGCCGCCAGAAGAGCCAGATGGGCAATGTCCTCGGCTCTTTCCCTGTCAGCGAGCGCCGTGCTGAGAGAGTTCAGCACGTCGGCAAGATGGCGGTCGTCGCTCATGGCGGGAAACACGACGCGCACAAGAGAAGTGCGGTGGTTAGAGGTCCATATGATACACCCTGAACGTGTGCAGGTACTCAATCCGGGCATTCAGCGAACGGGGCGCTACGTGCCCTACTGGATGCAGCAATCCCAGCGGAGCCTCTGGAACCATGCGCTGGAATACGCCATCGCCGAGGCCGACGAACGCGGACTGCCGCTCGTGGTCTGCTTTGGCTTGATGGCGGACTATCCCGAGGCAAACGAGCGGCACTTCGCCTTCCTGCTGGAAGGGCTGGCCGAGACGGCTGCCTCGCTGCGCGACCGCGGCATCCACTTTGTCCTGCGCCTTGGAGAACCGTGGCGCGTGGCTCTCGAGATGGAGCCGGAGGCAGCACTGATTGTGTGCGATTGCGGCTATCTGCGGCACCAGCGCGCCTGGCGGCGGGAGCTGGCGCGGAGGGCGGCATGCCCGGTCATCCAGGTGGAGAGCGACTCGGTGGTGCCCGCACTCACGGCCTCCGCCAAGGAGGAGTGGGCGGCGGCCACCCTGCGTCCAAAGGTGAAGAACCTCGTGCCGCACTTCCTGGAGCCACTCACGGCGCGGATACCTAAGCGCCCATCGCTCGGGATGGACCTGCCCGGCGAGGACGTATCCGCGCCGGATAGCCTGCTCGAGCGGCTTCAAGCGGATACCTCCGTTGGACGCGTGCGCGCATTCCCAGGCGGCGCCCGCCACGCCCAGAGCGTCTTTCGGACCTTCCTGCAGACAGGCCTGCAGCACTACGACACGCGTCGCTCCGATCCGCTAGGCGAAGCCTGCTCGCGCCAGGGCGCCTTCCTGCACTTCGGTCAGGTCTCACCGGTGTGGATGACCAGGGAGGTAATGCAAGCAGATGTACGGCCGGAAGCGCGCGAGGCCTTCTTGGAGCAGCTGATAGTCAGGCGGGAACTGAGCATCAACTTCGTGCTGCACAACGCGCACTACGATGACTTCGACTGCCTGCCAGAGTGGGCACGGCAAACCCTCTCACA
>CAZGLN010000108.1:0-12338 GCA_964526545.1 uncultured Chthonomonadales bacterium | reverse complement strand
CAGCAATCCATCGGCGCCTCGCTCCAATCGCCAGCAGCATACCGGCCCGTCTCCTCCCAACCGCGTGATAACCTTGCAGGAGTCTCGTCCCGCCGTGCCTTCTTGACCGCGTCTCTGCTGCGCGTGCATCCCGCTCGGCGCGCAAGCCAGAAGAACAGGCGACCGCCCCTGCCCTCCAAATTGCTGCCGCCGGCACATGCTGAGCCGCCCCCGCATGCAAAACGGGAGTCCGCGCGGGCTGTATCGCTCGGCCCGTGCCTCGATTGGCCGGACGGGCCAACGAGGGTCGCCGCTACGCGGCCGCTTCGCGCTATTATCGGTTTGCGGCCGTTTCTCCGCTACCCAACCCTGACCAGCTCGCCTCCAGAGGCGCCCGACTTCCAGGCGGCCTCCGTAAGCTCAATCACGCGGAGTCCGCACTCAAACGGCGCCTGCACCTCGGCACGGCCCAGGATGGCATCCACAAAGTTACGGTCCGGATTCGACCCGCCAGGCATGTGCTCGAAAGTGTACCGGTTGCCGGCCCCATCTACGATGGTAAGTCGTCCGTTCCGCATAAGAAACATCCCGCGCTCGCACCAGATGGTAACATCCTCGTGCCAGGCCGGGGCATCGCCGACCACGGAGATATTGCCCTGGGCACCGCCGCGGAATACCACGTTGAGTGCCGAATTGATATCCACGGGCGTTCCGCAGTTATCCACGAACGCGGCGACCTTCTCCACGCCCAGGCCAGTGACCCAGAGGATGATATCCAAGAGGTGGCTGCCGGAATCGTTGAGCTGCCCGCCTCCCGAGAGCGCAGGGTCTTGCCGCCACGAGCCCGCCGTGCCTCGCTTCCAACCCTGGCACTGCAGTGCGCTCACGAACGTTACCTTGCCGAACTCCCCTCCCGCGATCTTCTCGCGAATGTAGCGGAACTCGGGCTGATAGTGACGCTGATAGGCAAGCAGACCCACCTTGCCCGTCTCGTCTCTCCGCCGTATTACCTCGTGCGCATGCGCAACGCTGCACACCAGCGGCTTCTCGCACTGCACGTGCAGACCGGCGTCAAACCCCGCCAGTATCTGCTCGTAATGCTGTGTGTGCGGCGTGCTGATCTCTATGGCGTCGAGGGCCACCTCCTTCAGCATCTGCCGATAGTCCGCAAACGTGGGCACCCCGGCCAGCGCGGGATACTGCCTTACGGCCGCCTCAAGCTGGACTGGATTCGGATCGGCGATCGCCGCGATCTCCGCCTCGGCGATGTTGAGTACCTGTCCCATGTGGTGGCGCGCGTTGCCGCCGCTTCCCACAAAACCGATGCGTATCTTGTTGGCCAAGTTCGCTCTCCAGAGTGCGACAGGGTTATCATCAGAAAAGACGGCTTACTACGCTACTCCCGCCAGTCCGGCGCGCACCACTTGGTCAATCCTCATCACCTGCTCTAGAAGGTCGCGCAGCCGCTCCAGCGGATACATGGTGGCCGCGTCGGAGAGGCCGCTCTCTGGATCGGTGTGCACCTCCATAAAGAGCGCATCTATGCCCGCCGCCGCGGCGGCACGTGCCAGCGCAGGTATCTGCTCGCGCCTCCCGCCCGACTGCTCTCCCATCCCGCCAGGCTGCTGCACGCTGTGCGTAGCATCGAAGCAGACGGGATGGCCCAGCGCGCGCATCTGCGGCAGGCTGGTCATGTCCACAACCAGGGTGTTGTACCCGAAGGTGGCACCACGTTCGGTGAGCAGGATGTCCTTGCCGCCCGCCTCCACAATCTTCGTCACCACGTGCTGCATATCCCACGGCGCCAGAAACTGGCCCTTTTTCACGTTCACGCAGCGGCCAGTCTTCGCAGCGGCCACCAACAGATCGGTCTGCCGCGAGAGGAAAGCCGGTATCTGCAGGATGTCGCATACCTCCGCGACCGGCTCCGCCTGCCAAGCCTCGTGGATATCGGTGAGCACGGGCACGCCGAACTCCGAGCGAATGGTGGAGAGAATGGCCAGCCCCTCCTCCATGCCAGGCCCCCTGTAGGAGTGAGGAGACGTTCTGTTCGCCTTGTCGAACGAAGCCTTGAAGATGAACCCGGCGCCCACTTCCGCGCAGGTTCTCTTCACGTGCTCCGCGATGGTTCGGCAGAGGTCCAGGCTCTCCGCCACACAGGGCCCCGCGATGAGCGCCAACGGCGCATGGGGACCAATCTCCACGTCGCCAACCCGCACCGTGTGCACTTTCATTGCTCCATGCCTTTCACCCGTGCGATATCAGAGCGGCCACAGTGCGCAGCTCCGGCCAGGTTCGGCGCGCAAAACAGCTTGCCCGCTTGCCGACCTTGACGCGCACGGGCTGATGGTGTTAGTATAGATGACCATAATAGTATCGAGCAAGGCAACGACGAGGCTAGTACGCGCGCGCTTCGGTTTCAGAGAGTCGCCGGTGGGTGCGAGGCGATAAGGGCAAGCGCGGAATCTCCCCTCCGAGCCGGCGGGCCGAACTGGGAGCGCCCTCTCTTGGGCGCAGACCGCAGTAAGTCCGCACGGGTACGCCCGTTACCGCGTAAGAGTGGGGAAGTCCCACCGCGTTGGCGCGGATTTGGGCTCCCTACAAGGGTGGTACCGCGTGAGTGAACCTCTCGTCCCTTGGGATGAGGGGTTTTTCGTTTGATTGAGGGTGTCTGCGGGCGGAGTGCACGATGAATCGGCTACAAATCGCGCTGACAATCATCCTGGCCGGTCTCGCGGCTGGCTCCGCGGCGGCCGAGCCATTCAGCTGCGATGTGCGCGTAGTGAGCGCCATTGACGGAAACAAGAACACGATGACGGGCAAAGTGATCTCCGATACCGCCGGCCGCTTTCGGCTGGAGCTCTACTCCGTGCGCGGCGTCCGCATCACCATCCGCAACGGCGAGGACATCTGGACCTATGATCCCAACGCAGCGGAAGGCCTCCACTACCGAGCCAAACAGGGTACCGACGCGGCCGGAGCCGGGAGTCTCTACTTCGACAAGGCGCTGGAGCGATTTGTGAAGAGCGGCGGCAAGCGCGTGAGGACCGAGACTCTGGAGGGCCAAAAGTGCGAGGTGTACGTGCGCAGCCCGCGCCAGGGCGTAACCGAGACGCTCTGGGTCACGGCCGATGCCACCAAGCGCCCATTTCGTGTCCGCGTGGTCTCCAAGGTGCGCGCAGCCAAACAGCTAGGACAGCCGATGACGGACCGAACCATTACGCGCACCACGGACTATCGCAACTGGAAAACCGGCATCCAGATAGCCGCCGAGCAGTTCCGTCCGCCCAAGGGCGTGCAGTTTCGTGAAGCCGAATCCGGCGGCCTCGTCGGCCGCAGACAATAGCACTCACCGTACTACGTCATCTGATGAGTAAACCGAGGGAGGCTTTGAATATGCAGTATTCAGGTGCACAGATTCTGCTGGAATCCTTGCGTCGCGCCGGTGTGCGCGTGGTCTTCGGATACCCCGGCGGCGCGGTCCTTCCCATCTACGACGCGCTCTACGGCTACAAGGATATCCTCCATGTCCTCGTGCGCCACGAACAGGGAGCCTCCCACATGGCGGATGGCTACGCACGTGCCACGGGAGAAGTGGGTGTCTGTCTGGCCACTAGCGGCCCCGGCGCCACGAACCTCGTTACAGGCATCGCGACGGCCTACATGGATTCCATTCCGATGGTGGCCATCACGGGGCAGGTGCGAACCAGCGTCATCGGCAAGGATGCCTTCCAGGAGGCGGATATCACCGGGATCACCATGCCGGTAACCAAGCACAACTTCCTGGTGAAGAGCCCACATGACCTGCCCCAGACCATTGCGGAGGCGTTCTACATCGCGCGGTCGGGGCGTCCGGGGCCCGTGCTTGTGGATGTCCCGCTGGATGTGAGTCTCCAGCGCATCGCCTGGGACCCGGATACCTATCCAGCCGAGGTGGATATCTCCTCCTACCGGCCCACTACGCGCGGGCACGACATGCAGATCCGCAAGGCCGCTCAGCTCATTGCCGAATCGCAGAGGCCCGTGCTCTATGTGGGCGGCGGAGCCATCGCCTCCGGCGCGCAAGCGGAGGTTACCGCCCTCGCGGAGCGCATCAATACCCTGGTTACAACCACGCTGCTCGGCAAGGGAGCGATAGACGAGAATCATCGCCTCTCCATGGGTATGCTCGGCATGCACGGCACGGCCTACGCCAACCATGCCGTCAACCAGTGCGATCTCCTGATCGCCATCGGCGCGCGCTTCGACGACCGTGTAACCGGCAAGGTGGACCGCTTCGCCACGGGCGCCCGGATAATCCACATAGATATTGATCCCGCCGAGATAGGCAAGGTGAAGAAAGCCGACGTGCCCATCGTAGGCGACGTGAAGACCGTGCTCACCGAGCTGCTGCGCCGGGTGGAACCGAAGCCATGGTCCTCCTGGAACGACCAGATCCTGGAGTGGAAGGAGAAGTTCCCCCTCATCTATCCGCGCGATGGCAAACTCTACGCCGAGTACTGCATCGAGCAGATCGGCGAGATGACCGACTGGGACGCCATCATGACGACGGACGTGGGCCAGCACCAGATGTGGGCCGCGCAGTACTACAAGTGCCGAAGGCCCAGGCAGTGGATAACTTCCGGCGGTCTGGGCACTATGGGCTTCGGCCTTCCCGCCGCCATCGGCGCCCAGTTCGCCCATCCCGATAAGCGGGTAGTCTGCCTCTCGGGAGATGGATCTTTTCAGATGTGCGTGCAGGAGCTGATGACCGCCACCGTATACGGACTGCCAATCATCACAGTCATCATCAACAACCGCTCACTCGGAATGGTGCGCCAGTGGCAGGAGATGTTCTACGAGGAGCGCTACAGCCACGTGGACCTGCAGGCATCGCCCGACTACGTGAAGTTGGCCGAGGCGTATGGAGGGATAGGAATTCGGGTCGAGACTCCAGAGCAGTTCCGGCCCGCGATGGAGAAGGCGCTGCAGACCACCGACCGACCCATCGTGATAGACTGCGTGGTACCCACGGAGGAGAACGTCTACCCCATGATCCCGTCCGGTCAGAGCATTGACGAGATGCGTCTCCGCTCGGATCTAGAGCATCTGAAGGCCACGGTCCACGCGGACGCCGAGGACTGGTCTTTCAGCGATGAGGAGAAGGTCTTGGAGCAATACGTGGAGATGACACACGCGCGGGAAGGCAAGGGGGACTGAAGTCCATGGCGAACGCATTGAGCAACACCATTGTCGCGCAGATGCAGCAGCATGTCATCACCGCGCTGGTCGAGAATCGCCCGGGAGTGCTCGCGCGAGTGGCGGGTCTCTTCGCGCGCCGCGGCTACAACATCGAGTCGCTTGCGGTATCCATCACGGACGACTCCTCCATCTCGCGCATGACTCTGGTTGTCGGCGGCGATCACCAGGTGCTCGAACAGATTACCAAGCAGCTCAACAAGCTGATCGAGGTCATTCGAGTCATTGACTACACCGAGATACCGGCCATTGAGCGTGAGCTGGCGCTCATCAAGGTGAACGCGGAGGCTCGCGACCGCGGAGAGATCATGCAGATTGTGGAGATCTTTCGCGGCCGCATCGTGGATATGAGCGATCGCACCTTCGTCATCGAGGTTACGGGCGGCACCGACAAAATAGACAAGATCCGCGAGCTCCTCTCGGCATACGGCATCCGCGAAATGGTGCGCACCGGCCTGATTGCCATGGCGCGAGGCGCGCGCACCGCTTGAGAGAACCTTCCAGGTGTTGTAGGCATGCCTGACGACATGCGCGAGCTGGTTACGCTCCAGCAGATGAACTGGTTCTTCCTTGCGCTCGCCATCGGCGGGCCCGTGATCGGCGCGGCCGTTGGCGCCGGCCTGCGAGGCCGCAAGGGGGCGAGGATCGGTGCCCTCTACGGGCTGCTTGGGCTGCTCAACCTCGCCCTCTGGGAGGTCTACAACCTCATCACGGATCGCCTCGGACTGGACACCGTCAAGAATCTGCTGATGCAGCTCGCGCTGTTCGTCCTCCTTGGAGTGGGCGCGGGCCTCTGGATCGGCCGCTTCCTCCGCAGACGCGGCACGGATGATGCCCCCGCGGTGCCGGACAGGAGCTAGGACCATGGCATCCAGCACCTGGCAAGTCTGGCCGGACACGCAAGGCCCGGACCTCTTCCGCGATGCGCGCAGGGCCGCCATTCCTGGCGCGGAAGAGCAGGTTCGTGTGCTCACGCAGCTGGCCTCTCACACGGTTGGGACCGACCTTGCCGTACTGGACCTGGGCTGCGGCGACGCGGTGCTCCTGCATGCGCTGATGCGTGAGCTGCCGATTCGCCTTGGAGTGGCCCTGGACCGATCGCCGGCGATGCTGGAGCGCGCGCAGATACGCTTTGAGGAGCTTGGCCTGCTCGGCGGACTGCTGCACTTCGTGGAGGCCGACTTCGGTGAGCCTGGCTGGATGGAGAGCCTGCCCTTTCGGCAGTTTGATGTGGTTGTTGCCGGTTATGCACTCGCGGACTTCGGCGCTGCTCGCCTTTGCCGGCTGTTCGAGGATGTCTTCGCCCTGCTGCGCGCAGGCGGCCTCTTTGTTGTGCTGGACCACCTGCCTAGCGGCCGCGCGTTGAGCAGAAGGCTGCTTCGCGAGGCATGGCAGCAGAGCATACTATCGGAGCCTTGCGCGACGAAGGATGGCGTAGAAGGAGAGCGGCCGGACAAAGAGGTGCCCGCAGATCCTGCGCTGCAACCGCCAACAGCGGAAGAGGTGGTGAGCTGCCTCGGCAGGGCCGGCTTCTCGGAGGTAGATTGCTGCTGGAAGATCTACGACCTCGCCCTGGTAGCCGCGCTAAGACCCTAGACGCGGGCGGTGACCTTCACCCGGAACGTGCCCGCGCATTCCCAGGACAACACATGCCCATAAAACATACAGTACTCGTGGCGGACGACGAGCCGGCCATCGTGCGCCTGACTCAGATGAGCCTGGAGCGCAACGGCTACGCCGTCATCTCGGCCGCAACCGGCCGCGAGGCCGTGGAACGTGCCCGTGAGGCGCGGCCGGATATCGTCCTGATGGATGTGATGATGCCGGAGATGGACGGTTTCGAGGCGCTGCGCCAGCTGAAGGCGGACCCGGTCACGGCCTCGATCCCCGTGGTGATGATGAGCGCGCAGTCCCAGGATGCCGCGATCATCCACGGGATGGAGGCCGGCGCCATCCACTACCTGCCTAAGCCCGTGAAGCCCGCTGAGCTGCTCCAGGTCCTTCGTGAGACCCTGGGAGGTGCGGAGGAGCCGGCCTAGCAGCGCCGCGAGCAGCAAGTTTGGCCAACCGAACAAGGAGAGTGTGCACGGCATGTCAGTGAAAGTCTATTACGAGAACGATGCGGACCTCGATATCCTGCGGTCCAGGAAGATTGCGGTCATCGGCTACGGCAGCCAGGGCCATGCGCATGCGCTGAATCTGCGCGATAGCGGGCTGGATGTGCGCGTTGGTCTGCGGCACGGCAAGAGTTGGGATGCCGCGGTTAACGATGGACTTCGAGTTCTCTCGGTTGCCGAGGCCGCCAGGGAGGCCGATGTCGTGATGATCCTCGTGAACGACGAGTTTCAGGCCGCCCTCTACAACGAGCAGATTCGCGAGAACCTGAAGCCCGGCAACGCAATCGCCTTCGGTCACGGCTTCAACATCCATTTCGGGCAGATTGTGCCGCCGAAGGATGTAGATGTCTTCATGGTGGCGCCCAAGGGACCGGGACACCTCGTTCGCCGTGTCTACCTGGAGGGCAAGGGCGTGCCCTGCCTCATCGCCATCCATCAGAATGCAACGGGCCAGGCCAAGGAGCTTGCCCTGGCCTGGGCCAAGGGCATCGGCGGAACACGCGCGGGAGTGCTCGAGACCAGCTTCCGTGAGGAGACCGAAACCGACCTCTTCGGCGAGCAGGCCGTCCTCTGCGGAGGCACAACCGCTCTCGTGAAGGCCGGCTTCGAGACGCTGGTGGAGGCCGGCTACCAGCCGGAGATCGCCTACTTCGAGTGCCTGCACGAGCTGAAGCTCATCGTGGACCTGATGTACGAGGCGGGCATAGCCGGCATGCGCTACTCCATTTCGGATACGGCCCAGTACGGCGACATGACCCGCGGGCCCCGCCTCATTGATGACGGCGTGCGTGAGCGCATGAAGGGCCTGCTCAAGGCGATACAGAGCGGGGAGTTCGCCCGCGAATGGATTCTGGAGAACCGCGCCAACCGGCCCGTGTTTCGCGCGCTGGCCGCGCAAGACCAGGATCATCCCATCGAGCAGGTCGGACGCCGCCTGCGCGGCATGATGAGCTGGGTCAAGCCCGCCGTGGCCGAAGCGGAGACGAGGGAAGAGACCGGCGTGGAGCAGAGGGTGCAGAAACTGGAGATAAGGGAGTAACCGTGGGGACACGGCAGATCCGCTTGGCCCTTCGCCGATCGTTGCGGCTCAGCCGGCCCCGTCCGCTGCGAAGCGGCTTACGCGTGGCTGTTACACGCGACGGCGTGGATGGGAGTACCTGGGAGAACCTGGACCATGCCTGAGACCCCAGCGAACAGATGGGCCATAGAGACAGTAGCCCTGCACGGCTCGCCCGAGGAACCCCACGGGCCGGGCCCCCATGCCGTGCCAATCGTGCAGAGCGCAGCCTTCCTCTTCGGCTCTTCCGCGGAGGCGGCCGCGCGCTTCGCCCTGGATGACTTCGGGCCCATCTATACCCGCGTTGGCAATCCCACCGTGGAGGCCTTCGAGCGCCGGATAGCTGCGCTCGAAGGCGGAGTCGGCGCGGTGGCGGCATCCAGCGGCCAGGCGGCTGTCTTCAACGCCATCGCCACCATCACGGAGCACGGCGACAACGTGGTGGCCTCCAGCTCCCTCTATGGCGGCGTCTATTCGCTTCTTAAGAACATCCTGCCCGGTTTCGGCATCGAGGCACGATTCGTGGGCGTGGGCGACCACAAGGCCTGGCGTGAGGCCATTGACGGCAGAACCACGTGCCTCTACACGGAGATGGTCGGCAATCCCTTTCTGGACACTCCGGACTTGGACTTCCTGGCGGGTCTTGCCCGCCAGCATAACATCCCGCTGATTGTGGACAATACGGTGCCGACGGCCTACCTCTGCCGTCCCTTTGAGCATGGTGCGCACGTGGTGGTCTACAGCGCGACCAAGTACATCAATGGCCACGGCACGGCTATCGGCGGAGCCGTCGTGGATTCGGGAACCTACGATTGGGCCAACGGCCGGTTCGAGCAGTTCATCCACCCCGATCCCATCTATCACGGCATACGCCTGGGCGAACGCTTCGGCCCCCTTGCCTACCTCATCCGCATGCGCGGCCACCTGGTGCGCGATGTGGGCGCGTGCCTCTCGCCGGCGGACGCCTGGCACATGGTGCAGGGGATTGAGACTCTCCACGTGCGCATGGACCGCCACTGCGACAACGCCGAGCAGTTGGCAGATTGGCTTCACGAGCGGCCCGAGGCGGAGAGAGTCATCTATCCTGGGAAGTTCAATCATCCAACCACGCCGAACGCCCGCAAGTACCTTCGCCGGGGCAGCGGAATGATCGGCCTGGTTGTGCGCGGAGGCTACGAGGCGGCTCGGCGGGTGCCTGAGCGCACGCGGCTCTTTGCGCACGCGCCGAATCTTGGCGACTGCAAGTCGCTCATCATTCATCCGGCCTCTACCACGCACTCGCAGATAGCGCCCGATGTGCGCAGGGCCATCGGGATTGAGGATGGCTTCCTGCGCCTCAGCGTGGGTCTAGAGAACGTGGATGACTTGAAAGCAGACCTGGAGCACGCGCTGCGGCCCCAATGAAGAAGCGCCGACGGAGAGAACGGCCGCGTCTGGGGTGCCTCCCAGCAGGGAGCCTTCACAGCGAATAGAGGCCGTACGCGGCAGACTGAGCACGGAACATAGCCGAACAAGGAAGCAACCAGCGATGCCAACCCGAATCTACATCTTCGATACCACCCTGCGCGATGGCGAGCAATCGCCTGGCGCCTCCCTCAATGTTGCCGAGAAGGTTGAGATTGCGCGCCAGCTCGAGCGGCTTGGCGTGGATGTCATCGAGGCCGGCTTCCCCATTTCGTCGCCCGGCGATTTCCAGGCCGTTCAGGAAGTGTGCAAGGTGGTGCGCAACGCCACCGTCTGCGGGCTGACGCGTGCCAACCCCAAGGATATTGATGTGGCGGCGGAGGCACTGAAGGAAGCGGTGCGCCCTCGTATCCACACGGGCCTCGGAGTCTCGGATGTCCACCTGCAGCACAAGCTCAAGATGAGCCGGGAGGAAGCCTTGGAGCGCGGGGTCAGCGCCGTTCGGTATGCCAGGCGCTTCGTGGAGGATATCGAATACTTCCTCGAGGACTCTGGCCGAGCCGATCAGGACTACCTCTGCCGAGTCATCGAAGAGGTCATCAAGGCTGGAGCCACCGTCATCAACATCCCGGACACAACGGGCTTCGCCACACCCGAGGAGTACGGCCGCCGCATCCGCACCGTCATGGAACGCGTGCCCAACATTGATCGCGCGGTGGTCTCCGTGCATTGCCACAATGACCTCGGCATGGCCGTGGCCAATTCCCTGGCGGGAGTGCTCAACGGGGCGCGCCAAATCGAGTGCACGGTAAACGGCATCGGCGAGCGGGCAGGCAACACCAGCCTCGAAGAGGTGGTGATGGCCATGAAGGTGCGCTCCGATGTCTTCGATACCGAGACCCGCATCGTAACGCAGGAGATCTACAAGACCAGCCGTCTGGTCTCCAACCTGACCGGCATCCTGGTGCAGCCCAACAAGGCCATCATCGGCGCCAACGCCTTCGCCCACTCCAGCGGCATCCACCAGGATGGCGTGCTGAAAGAGCGCACAACCTACGAAATCATTGACCCGCGGGAGGTCGGCATTCCCGAGAGCAAGATTCTGCTCACCGCGCGCTCCGGCCGGCATGCCCTGAAGCACCGGCTGCGCGAGCTGGGCTACGAACTGGAGGAGGCGCAGCTCGACAAGGTGTATGAGCGCTTCCTGCAGGTGGCCGACACGAAGAAGATGGTCTACGATGAGGACCTCGAGGCCATCGTGGCGGACGAGACCTCCTCCGTGCAGATCACTTACGAGCTGCAGCACGTACAGGTAACTTGCGGCACGGGCAGCATTCCCACCGCCACCGTCCAACTGAGGGGCCCGGACGACGCCATCCTGGTCGACTCCGACCACGGCACTGGCCCCGTGGATGCCATCTACCGCGCCATCAACCGCATCGTAAAGCAGGAGAACGAGCTGATCGAATTCTCCATTCAGGCCGTTACCGAGGGTATTGACGCGCTGGCGGAGGTAACCATTCGCATCCGGCAGGGGAACGATATCTACACGGGCCGTGCGGCGCATTCCGATATCTGCGTTGCCTCGGCACGAGCCTACATGCTCGCGCTGAACAAGCTGATAGCCCGTGTAACGCCCAGCGTGGAGATGGAACTGCAGGGGGTGTAGAGAGAGCGGCCCGGGCGTGCGCTAGACGCCTTCGAGCCTCCCAAGGAGCTGCCACTCGTGAATCCACGGGTGGGCGCCGTGGCACGAGTGGATTTTGACTTTCAAGTATCGCGCGGTCACGGGCTCAAACCGAAACTCCTGATACGGCGTATCGAAGAGCTTCACATTCTGGGGCCGAAACTTGCCGATGGAGCGGAACTTACCCGTGGGCGACTCATCGCCCACGAAGAGCTCGAACTCCTTCACGTTCGCCATTGCGGCGTTCTCGATCAGCATGGTGAAGGTATCGAAAGTGGCTCTCCTGCCGTCGCGAAAGGCGAAAACAGCCTCCTTGCCCGTGCCGAAGGAGAGCTGCGAACCCGTTTCGTCGCCGTCAATGGCAGCCTTCCACTCATCGCTGGGCGCGAGGAGGATCTTTCCGCCGTTGGCTTCGGCAAGGAGGTTCTCACGTTCGGCGATCGAGGGAGAAGCCGACCGGGACTCCGTGGAGTCGCGAGACGCGGCGGATGATGGGCCGGAAGGCGAGCTGCCTGCTTGGGGCGCGGCCTTCGTGGAGACCGCCTGGGGCCGACTCGTGTCGAGCCAGCCAAGCTGGCGCGCCGTGGCCAGCAATCCGGTAACGGCCGTGAGAAAGGCGGCCGCCGCCGTCAGCAGCCCGGGAAGGGTTGTCCACCAGTTCGGTCGCGGACTGGGTTTGTCGTCCGGCATATGAAGTCTCGGTTCGTTCGGCTCCGTCTCCGCGTGGCTCCCGCCAGGTACGTGCCCGATGCTCTATTCTGGCACAAGGCGCACCCGCGATCCAGCGGACGGCGCGAAGTCGGTCGTGTCAACTGGAGTGTGTAATTAGGTTTTGAGCGTCTCTCTCTGCTCGGTC
>CAZGLN010000107.1:0-12392 GCA_964526545.1 uncultured Chthonomonadales bacterium | reverse complement strand
AAGCCGCGCTGCAAGGTCAACTTCGCGTATACTGGCAACCAGCTGAGGGCAGTACAAAGGCGATCAAGAGGGGATTCCGGCTACAATACGCCGTCATGAACAGGCAGCTTGCACTCCCACTGGATGATGATGCGCTAATCGAGGCCGACTCCTCCGAGGCTCTAGCCGCCTACCTTCGTCAGAAGCGCGCGGCCATCGCGGAGGCAATCAAGGCAGGCGCTCCGGGCCTGGAGACCGCAAGGGCGCACTCGGATCTGGTCGACTCCATCCTTCGGCGCACGCTACAGATTGCCTGCGGCCGTGCCGGCGGCGGGGCCGCCCCTGAGAGCATTCCCGTTGCCGTGGTTGCCACAGGGGGCTACGGCAGGCGGGAGATGTGCCTCTATTCGGACGTGGACTTGACCTTCGTGCCTCACCGCGATGGCGATCCCCTGGTGGACCGAGTCATCAAGGAGATGTTCAACCTGGTGATGCGGGTCTTCATCGATTCGAATGGTGTGGAAGTCGGCTACGCCTACCGGCTGCTGGAGGATTGCCGGTCGCTCGATCACCAGACGACTTGCGGCCTGCTCGATGCGCGGCTGGTGGCTGGGAGCACCCGTGTGTTCCTGCAGCTTGAGGATGCCTTTCGCGAGGGCTTCCATCACGCCGAATTTATCTTTGACAAGATCGCCGAGAGAGAGCGTCAGCGCCACGAAGCGGGCGATACGGCGCGCGTGGTGGAGCCGAACGTGAAGGTCGGTGTGGGCGGTCTGCGCGATCTTCAGACGGCCGTGTGGCTTATACAGGCCGTCGAAGGGCTCGACGCCGCCAAGGTGCGGGGCGAGCGATGCTGGGAGGCGCTGGAGCGATTCGGTGGCCTCACGCGGGACGAGGTGCACGCTCTGGCCGAGGCAAAGGAGCTGCTCTTCCGCATTCGCAATGCTCTTCACGCCATCACGGGAGCGGAACGCGATCAACTTGTGGTTACAAGGCAGGAAGAGGTTGCGCATGTACTCGGCTTCGTTGAGCCTGCCCTGCGCGCTCCGGAAGACGATCCGCCCGTTGAGCTCTTCATGCGCCGTTATTTTCAGGCCGCATCGCTGATAGACTGCTGCTGCACGGCGGTGCGTCAGCGTGTACAGCGCGGACGCATCATGATAGGGATCGGGCTGGATTGCGTGGAGGGCAGGATTGAGCCGGCAAGCGACGCGCTGGACGCGGAGGATCCGAGCTGGATGCTCTGGGTGTGCGAGGTCGCGCAGCGTTACGGCCTCGAAATCAGCCACGGGTTGCGGCGGCGCATGGCGCGTCTCACCGCCTCCTCCCCCACCGCCTACGATACCCAGATGGTTGCGGATACATTTACGCGCATCCTCGGCTCGGCGCAGCCCATCTATCCGAGCCTGAGTGTGATGGCGGAGACCGGCATACTCGCATGGCTTGTCCCTGAGTTTGCCGTCACGCTCGACCTCATCCCTTACGACCCGTCGCACGATTACACGGTTGGGCAGCACTCGCTTCGCGTCGTTCGCAACCTCGACACGCTGAAAGCCGACTCGGGACCAGAGGAGACTCGCGACTACCGCATGATAATGCAGCATCTGCCGAATCCCGAGCAGCTCTACCTGGCCGCGCTGCTGCATGATGCGGGCAAAGCCGTACCGAACGTCCCGCACTCGGATACAGGCGCCGACATTGTTACCGCGGTCTGTGCCCGATTGGGTTGGAGTGAAACAGCGACTGCAAATGCCCGATTCCTGGTGCAGCATCACCTTCTGATGGACCAGACCTCCACGCTGCTCGACCTCAATCAGGAGGAGACCATCCGGGATTTCGTGAGCGTGGTGAACGATCTGGACCGTCTGAACATGCTCTACCTGCTCACCTGGGCGGACACCAGCGCCGTTGGAGCGGGAATCTGGACCCAGGTGAAGGCGCGGTTTCTGCGCGACCTGCTTCATCGCGCGGAGCGGCTCCTCGCTGGAGAGGAATCGGAGGGGCTGGACGCGGCAGACCTTGCCCGCATTCGGCGCAGCATTCTGCGTGATCTCTCGCTCGCCAATCTGCCGCCGGAAGAGGTCGAGGCCCACGTGGCGGGTATGCCGCCGACGTATATCCTGAACACCAGCCTTGAGGAGATGACTCTCCATCTGGACTACGTGCGGCGCGCCAGGCAGGGTGAGCCCGTGGTGGACTTCGTGGACCCGCGAGACTCTACGTATACCGAGCTTACGGTGTGCGTGCTGGACGATCCGGAGCCCGGCCTTCTTAGCAAGATAACCGGCGTTCTGTACGCGTGCGACTTGAACGTGCACAGCGCGCAAGTCTTTACGCGGCGCGATGCCTCGGCTTCCGGCGCCTCGACACATGGGTCGCCAGATATTGCTATTGACAGGCTCTATGTGGACTTTCGCGGCAGGCAGCTCACTCCAGGCAAGCGCAAGGAGGTCGCCACCAGCCTGCGGGAGGTGCTCACCGGCGCATCCACCGTCGCCGACCTGCTCGCACGGAAGCGTAAGCAGGTTACCATTGGCGGCCCGGTGGAGAGCATTTCGATCAACAACCGCTTCACGGACCGTTACGGCCTCGTGCAGGTGGAGTGCGCGGATGCGCAGCCCGCCCTGTATCGCGTGTCCGGAGCCCTCAGCTCACTCGGATGGGATATCATCAGCGCACGGGTTACGCAGATTGCCGGCAACACGGTCGCCAGCTTCTACGTAACCGGCACGAGGGAGCTTTCGGAGGCTGAGGCCCGCGAACGGCTCGCCCGTGTCATGCCCGCCGAGCCCCACACGCCACGCCGCCGTCCCGAGATGCGGGCAGGGATCCGACGCACTCGAGACGACTCACAGAAACCCTGAAGGCGCCTTGCCTCAGCCGGTGGTCCCTCGGAGGAACCGGCTGCTCTCCTTCTCATAGGTGTGCAGCGGATTCCGCAGCTCGAGTTGCCGGTTCCTGTCCAGGTAGATGGCGTCCCAGTCCACCACGTAGCGAGCGGAATTCCGCTCCAGCAGTGTGCGCACTATCTGGCCTCGCGCGAAGGCACGCGTATTTTCGGGAGGGGCAACCACCGCCTGGTCTACGCGCTCACCCGTAACCAGCCGCTCGAGATCGCCCGCATCCTCCAGACCGGCTGAAAGACCGACCTCTCGATTCACGTTGTGGTATTCAAGATCCAGGCTCTGCAGAATGTCGTCGTGCCAGCCGGCTCCATTCTGCTCCATGAACTGCAGATAGAGCTTGCGTTTCGCGGTCCAGTCCAACCGGTTGGCGGTAGACATGGGGTCCCGCTCGAGGTCGTCCAGCGTACGATTCCACTCGGAGAGCACCCAATCCGTCTGCGTGTCGCGGCCGCCGTATCGTCGAGCGGCTTCCTTCAGGTAGAGCCTCTGCAGATCTACCGCGGAGATAGTGCGGCCATCACGCAGGCGCACAAGCCAGCGCCAGGTGGGGTCTCGGGATACTTGCCGAAGTGCGCCTAGCGGATCGGTCATCTCGACACCGCGCGGAGGCCAACCATCCTCGATGAGTTCCAGCGCAAGGCTTGTGGTACCCACCTTGAGCATCAGGGCGTAGTCGCTCATGTTGGCCTCGCCGAAGAGCACGTGGAGCCTGTGCAGGTCGGCGTAGCTGTAGTAGCTGTCCCACTTTGGGTTGATGATGGCGCGGTTGAAGCGGACACGGGAGGAGATAGTCTTGACAATGTGGTCCGCACGCTGCGAGAGCTGGAAATCTACCGTGCGGTCAATCTCCACGCCGTAGAAGTTGCTGACCCAGACATAATCCACCTCATGTTCGCTCAGGGTCATGATGTTGGACTGGCTGGAAGGTCTCGAAAGGCGATGGCCGCCAACCCGGCCGCTGCCGGCGAAAATCTGGCGGGTAACCAGAAACGGAAGCAGATGGCTTAACGCCTCCGTGAAGAAGCGGTCCTCGATCTTTACGAGGTAATTCTCGTGGCATCCGAAGGTGTGGCCGCCGAAGTGATCAATTGCGTTGTTGTGGAAGCTCACTTCCTCTGCCAGGCCCATGTCGTCCAGCACGCGCTGCAGCAGCACCCGCCCGGCGCGGTCATACGCCACCAGGTCCAGCAGGTCGGAGCACTCCGGCGTGGCATACTCCTCGTGGCTTCCCACGGCGTCCACGTAGAGTCGCCCGCCATTGCACAGAAAGCCTCCCGCCCGAGCGGGCTCGAAGGCGAAGTCGCGAGCGTGCAGGTCGAGCAGCCCGAGCCTCAGGCCCAGGAACGCATGGTCCTTGACCGCATCTACCACCTCCTCGATAGATCCGAGGTAGGGATTGCGAACGAGACAGCCATACTCTGTCTCTATGCCGAAGACCCTGCGCTCCACCTTAAGTGCTCCTTCTAGCCCGATGCTATGCAATCCACTCGGATGTAACGGAGGCGAGCTCCTCGGCGCTGAGCAGCCTGAACTTGCTCTCGCGAGGGGTCCTGCGGTCGAGCAGCCCGACTTCCAGGCTCCCCTTGGACAATCGCTCCCGAAGATGCTCGCTCAGAACTTCGTCGGTGAAGAGACCCTCCGGATTATCGTCGTGATCTTCCGAGTTGCCGGTTCGGGTGGACTGGAGGGAGCCGACGGCCCAGGCGCGGAGACCGAGCCGAAGGGATGCCTCGAGATCGTCGCCGGTCGGTGTGTCAGCAAGCAGACGCGCCATCCCCTCCTCGGCTTCCATCGAGCCGGCAATCACCGCCAGGCCCTCGCTCTGCGTGAAGTCCCCATCGTAATTGAGCACATAGAACCGATCGTCCTCGGGGCGCATGCCCAACTCCCCGAACACGGCCCGAACGACCGCAGGCGCATTGAACTGGTCGCCGAACAACCGCTTGAGCGGCGGACTGAGCGCGAAGCCCACTAGCCGATGTGCCGTTACGTCGTCCGGACTACGCGTATAGCCCTCCTCGTGGGCAACGCGCACGGCGCCCAACCGAATATCCTCGATATCCGACTGGCGCCCAATGGCCGAATAGATGATGCGGTCGTAGATCTCGAAGATCTTTCGCTGCTTCTGTCGGACGGTCAACAAGAAGAGACCGCCTGCGTAACTCATACCCACCACGGGCGAGCCTGCGCGCAGACCGTCTTCGACGAACTCCTTCCGATTCGCGATGGCTTCGTTGAAATCAAACGGGCTGTAGACCATGAGGCTCCTTATCCTGGATGACGGGATTACGTCGGAGGGGCGAGACTGTAGGGAGCGGAATTGCCAGATCCTTCACCACACAGGTGCCACGCACATGAACCCCGCTAGCCCCCGATGGCGGCGATGTGCTCGCGAAGTTCCTCTTCTTGAACGTCCTCGATGCCGTGCTTCGAGATGGTCTTGGCCAACGGAAGGTGTCTGCTCCAGCCGCCTGTGGCGGCATCGAGCTCGGCGGCGATGCCAAGGAGCAGCAGGGCCTCTCGCAACGCGGCGTCACGCGGCATCGC
The DNA here is from genome assembly GCA_964526545.1 of uncultured Chthonomonadales bacterium. Classification (GTDB taxonomy): domain Bacteria; phylum Armatimonadota; class Chthonomonadetes; order Chthonomonadales; family CAJBBX01; genus CAZGLN01. The sequence goes on along the minus strand of CAZGLN010000107.1, from coordinate 6,960 downwards.
GTGGAATGGCCCTTTCGTGCGGACGATGTAGTCGAACACTCCTCGGATCTGGAGCGAGCCGGACCCGGCCGCGCCAAACTCCGCGCTCTCGAAGCGCGCTCCCAATCCATCGTAAAAAAAGATGCGTCCCTCGCCGGTACCCTCGTCATACGTGCTCAGGATAGGCAGAACGCCTCCGATGCCTTGCAGCGCCGCAGGCAGCCCGGCAGCGAGCACACGTGCCAGCTCACTCAGCTTGCCGTCCAGACTCATGGGCTGAAGCTGGCTTCGCTCAAACAGCTTGAAGGAGTGCCGCAGGAAGCGCACTACATCCATTGCCCGGGCGAAGCTGCCGGAGATCGCGAGCAGCGTAAAGTCATCAATCGCCAGGACCTTCTCGGCACGGTCGTACATCACCGCGAAATTCGCGGTGGCCCTGCGGTCGCCTACGTTGATCACGCCGCCATCGTACTTCACGGCGATGACGGTGGTACCGTGAACGCCCGCGGGCTCCCCTGTGGATGGCACGGGGACAACGGCCTCCATGCGCGGCGGAGTCAGCGCGACCGGGCGATCGAGGCCCAGCAGCGTATGCAGAGTGGCGCTGCTCATAGCCTACTCGCCGCTTCGCTGGCGATAGCGGCGCGCGGTTTCTGGGTCAATGCGCCGCATCCGCTTAAGGAGGTCGTTGGTGTCCGGCCTCTTAACGTCGGGCTTGCCCGGCCCGCCCTCGTCACCAGACTTGCGGTCGGGTGAAAGGGGCGTGGGCCTGGTAATGCGCTCTTCTCCACGAATCACGGCCAATCTCCTTTTCGTTATCTGCCTCTTCTACTGATGCGAAAGAGCATCGGGTGCCGATTGCTCCGGCTCCTGGGATGGTCTTCGCAGAATATCCATCAGAGCATCGAGAGAGTGGGCGGAACTTACTTCCTCGTTCAGCAAGCGGCAATTCTCCTCGACGAGGGGGCCCATGTCGAATCGAAAGATGTCATGACCATTGCGAAACACCACGCCGCTCCACCCGATATTCTCCACCGCGTCGTTGAACCGCCGCACGAAAAGGCCCCGTAGAAACGCCCGCGTGTCCGTTGGCGGACACTCCAATGCGGCCCGCACGCGCTCCTCGGACACCAGGCGTCGCATGGCTCCCGCCTGCTCCAGACCTCTCTGCAGACCCATCTCCGGGTCCAGATCGTGATAGGCCAGATCGAGACTCTTCAGGATGGGCGCATCCCAATCAACCCCCTCCTCGCTCATATACTCCTCAAGGATGGCCCGTTTCGCCACCCAATCCACCCGATCGCGCAACTCGAGAAGATCCTTCTCGAGGGCGTCCAGAGCCAGGTCCCACTCATCCAGTATCCAGTCGCTCTCGTGGGACACTCCCTGGAGGGCTGCCCGCGCCTCCGAAAGGTAGAGGCGCTGGATCTCCGTGGCTCCCAGCATGCGGCCATCCGCAAGCGGCACCAGCCAGCGCAGAGTCTGATCTCGCGAAACACTCTTGATGGCCTTCACCGGATCTTCCAACCGTACAAGCGGCCTCCAGCCGCTCTCTAGCAAGCGAAGTACCAGCGCGGTTGTGCCGACCTTCATCGCCGTCGCCCACTGGCTCATGTTGGCGTCGCCGCAGATGACATGCAGGCGGCGATACTTCCGCGGATCGGCATGCGGCTCGTCGCGCGTGTTCATGATCGGGCGATTGTGCAGCGTATCCACGCTGGCTTCCACGGCCATGAAGTCCGCTCGTTGCGAAAGCTGAAAGAGCGGGTCGGAGCGCTCCCCCTCCACCCCTACTTTGCCGGCCCCAGCGTAGACCTGGCGGGTGACAAGAAACGGGATGAGAGCAGCGATGAGCTCTTCTGGAGACACGTCGCGCCGCATGAGGTAGTCCTCATGGGTGCCGTAGCTGGCGCCATGAAGGTCCGTGTTGTTCTTGTAGATGACGACCGGCCGACGCAGTTCCAGGCCTCTGCGCCGGGCACACTCCAATACAATCCGCTCGCCGGCACAATCGTGCGCGACCAGGTCCATAATGCTGGAGCACTCAGGCGTGGAGTATTCCGGGTGGCCGTGATCGTTGTAGAGCCGCGCGCCGTTGGGCAGCACGCGATCGCTGCGCTCCTCCGAGACGCTGAGCCGCGGTGCGGACGGATCGTCAAACTGCGAATCGACCGGATCGGTGGATAGCGCATCCACCGAGAAGCCGCGCATGTCGCGACGTGGATCTTCCGCACGGTGGTTCCAGACCTTTACGCAGGGGCCCTGGTACGAGCGCACGAGCGCGATGCTCTCCTGCATCATATCCGCGGCGCCGCGCCCCTCCACGTAGAGCCCGTATTCAGTTTCCAGCCCCAGGAGTCTATGCATACAGGTCCTTGCACGCAGGCGAGCGCCGAGGCGCGAACGCGCCGTAATTGCACCGTACCCCTTGCGTTTAGATGATGTTGCGCCGCGTGGCGGATGGCGCCTTCTTCGCGCGAACCGGCTTCACCGTGGCCACGTTCTCCGGCTCATAGTCCAGCAGCTTCAGCCAGTCCTCAACGGAGTCACTCTTCGGGAAGATCTCGTTCTCCTTGTACTCGACGCGAAGGGCCGTCTGGAGATCCTCAAGGGTGATACCCTCGTCCTCTCTGCCAAGGTGCAGGCTCCGCTTTATTGCGAAGTCCTTGGATCGCTCAACCACGGACTTCAGGAGGGCGCCGCTTACCAGGTCCTTCCAGTAGAGCGTCTCCACTCCGCCAGATCGCAGGAAGACCTCGAGGAACTCTGTCTCCGCGACCCGCCGCCACAGAAAGTCGGTGGCGAGATCGAGCAGCTCATCACGGGCGGCCGCTGAGTCACCCTTGTGCTGCTTGATAAGCTCCGGATCAATGGGAATGCCGGGATGCAGATAGATGCCTAGGATGGCGCGCGATGCTTTTCTATCCGGCCGTGTAACCTTCACCTTCCGATCTATGCGTTCCGGCCGCAGGATGGCTGGATCAATGTAATCCGGTCGGTTCGAGGTGAGCATGACGACCACGTTCTCAAGAGATACGAGGCCATCCATCTCCGCGCAGAACTGAGGCACCACCGTATTCGAGATATTGAGCCACCGGCCAGACGAGCGCGTGCGCAGGATGGACTCCGCCTCGTCTATGAACAGGAAGACGAGGTATCCATCGCGCGCTTTCTCGCGAGCCGTGCTGAAGATCTCGCGCACCATCCGCTCGGTTTCGCCGAGCCACATGTTGAGGATTTTCGGCCCATTGATGTACATGAAGTACTCTTTGACCTCGCGGTGCGTGCGCTCCCTGTACTCGCGCGTCAGGTTGTATGCTGTGGCCTTGCCTATAAGCGTCTTCCCACAGCCGGGAGGTCCAAACAGGAGAATGCCCTTCAGCGGGCGCTTCTCGAAGCGCTGAAACAGCTCCGGATGGAGCAGCGGCAGCTCGATCGCGTCCTTGATGACCTGTATCGCTGCTTCCTGGCCCCCAACTGCCGACCACGGAAGCTCCGGAACCTCCTCCAGGAAGTACTCTCTGGTCTCCTTGACAGGAAAGTGCTCCAGAGCGACTTTGAAGTTCGGCTCGACCCGCACCTCGTCACCGGCTTTCAAGTTTGCGCCGAGCAGATCCGTACAACGATAGATCACTCGTGACTGCATGCCCTGCGAGTCCAGCGAGACGCGAAGCCGATCCTCACCAACGAGGTCCGCAATCTTGACAAGGGGCCCTCCAGGGTGGTAGCCGAGGTCTCCGATGACCGCGAACGCCTCGTTCACCTTCACCCGTGTGCCGACTTTGAAATCAGGATCCTTTAGCTTTGGATCCACCAGCGCCACGTACTCCTGATCGCCGAGGGCGATTTGCGCGGTGGTTCGCTCGTCGTCAAGCCAGTTGAGGAACACACCTATCCTATTCGCGGGAGAAGTGAGCTTGTTGTAGGCCTCCTCATACTCCTGTATGACCTTTTGCGCCTCCTCGAGCTGCTTCTCATCCGTCTCCAGCTGGTGCCTCAAGAGGAGCAGGTAATCAAGACGCGGATCGTTGCGCGGCATCATGCGGATGATCTCGTTCAGGAGACCAAGCGCACGCAGCTGCGTCTCTGGAAGATCCCAGAAGGGCTCTTCCACGGGTTCGTCCTGGTTAGATTTCGGATTCCGATCGCGCGGCATCAATCTCTCCTCTGGAACAAAAGGTTCCGCTCTCTCTCCGCTGACAGGTCGAAGTATATCAGAGCATACGCACCCCGTGGAGGGTGTGTTTCTACGCCTCGACCGGGCGAAGCGACGGAAAGTCGGTAAATACCCGTCACATTTCGCCGCGGAGAGCGTCCAATATAGCAACGGAGTGAAGGCGGTCGCTCCAGCAAGGTCTCCCGACGAGAAGAGACGTGCTCAGGCACCGGCGCCGACGGCTGGCCCCGGCGGTTGAAAATGAGGATGACCGGATGGCTAATCCATTGAGGATACGCGCATGGCAGGACGGCTCGGCGGCCCTGGAGAGGTCTTCCGCCGTCGCCGAGAGCAATGCGTTCGAGTCACTGGTAGATGCCCACTACCGCCGGGTGTATACGCTTGCGCTTCGCATACTGAACAGCCCGCAGGACGCACAGGACGTTACGCAAGAGGTGTTTCTGCGGGCCTATCGCGCGTTGCCGCGCCTTCGCGCGGATGGCGCACAGGCTGCCTGGATTCGGCGCATCGCGACCAATCTCTGCCTGGATACACTCCGCCGACGCAAGTCCGCCATACCCACCGTGAGCCTGGATGCCCCCCTAACCGATGACTCGGAGGCGCACTCAGCGCGCGAGATTGCCGATGAGAAGCTCGATCCGGCCAGGATACTGGACCAGGAAGAGCGGCGCGCTCAGGTCTTGAGGGCGCTGGAGAACCTGCCCGACGACTACCGCACGGTCGTGGTACTGCATCATCTCGAGGATCTTCGGGTGGAGGATATCGCGGAGATCGTCGGAGTGCCAACAGGCACCGTAAAATCGCGGTTGAGCCGGGCGAGAAAAGCCCTCAAGCGCCGGCTCTCACCCTACTTCGATCCGGATATGTCCGGCGAACTGCCGCCTATGCGGCGCGGATAATTCTGCTGCGATCGAAGTGCCAGGCTCTACTTGCCCATCAAGCGACCTGGGCTTGACGCCACTTCGGCTCGAATGGTAGACTGTCGCATCAGAGCGGTAAGCGCTGGTTCCACGGGCGAGTGGTGGAACGGCAGACACGCTGGTCTTAGGAACCAGTGCCGCAAGGCGTAGGAGTTCGAATCTCCTCTCGCCCATCGCATGCGGGAGTAGCTCAGTGGTAGAGCGCCTCCTTGCCAAGGAGGAGGTCGCGGGTTCGAAACCCGTCTCCCGCTCAAGTCCGGTCAGCTAAGGGCCCGATACGTAATGTGAGAGAGGTTCCGAGTCTGCTAGCTCGGAACCTCTCTCTTTTTGCGCGGGTCTCATCCTCGCGGGGAATGCGGCCCTTACCTTTGGCGGCATCGTCGGCCCAAACCCGCGCGAAGTGCACCAATGCACCGGATACCTGCCTCACTTAACACAGGGTCGGCAGGGTTCAGCCGGCGCGGTTTCCGCCACCTTGGCAGCAGTCCCGTGCTCCCTCCTATGAATCAGTGCGGATGGCTTCGTTCTGGCTAGTCCGGCTCAGCCAGCGCGCGAAAGCAGCGCGCGTGCCTGCTCTCGGATTTCCGCGTCCTGGCTTACATCCAGGACCTTGCGCAGGGCGACCGAGACGACTGCTCCCTTGACGGCGGGCCGCTCGTTCGGGCGATCCTTGTCGGGTAAGGCAAGGTGCAGAATAGTCGCAGCCGCATCATCTCGCACACTCGCCAAATCCAACATGGCGGCGGCGAGCTCCACGGCCTCGGCGATCCGGAACTCGCGTAGCACCCCAAGAACCTGGCGACGCTCCTCATCGCGCTCCACAATCGGCATCACTTCCCGGAGGGCGGCTACTCGCTCCTGCAGCGGCCCGCGCTCCAAGGATCCAACAATTCTGATGTATCCCCGCGTTGCCTGTATGCGCGCTGAACGGTCGCTTGCCTGCCGCGCCAGCGTGAGCAGCGTGGAGAGTGCGGCCCGGTCGCTTGCGTGCTCAGCCAGCGCCTGCAGTGCTGCCTGCCGGATTTCCGACGAGCCGCGCTCCTCCGTGGCGTAGCGGGCAAGCGTGCCGATGGCAAGATCGCCTCCAATCTCCGCCAACGCCTGCATGAGCGCCGGCCGGGGGGCGGAAGCCTGCCCAAGTGCGGAGACGAGCGGTTCCGCAGCCTTATTCGCGTCCTTCATCCGCCTCGCAATGGCTACGAGCGTCTCGCGGCCGGCATCCTGAACGGACTCATCCTCGGTCTTAGCCAGCAAGGCAACGAGCAGCGGGTACTCGCGCTCTCCTGCCAGGTCCCGTACGGCCTGCAATGCCGCCGCGGCCACCTGTCCGTTAGGGTCCGCCGCGTAGCGCATCAGCAGAGCGCGACTCCTGGCGGTTCCGCGCAGGCCCAGTACGCGCATGACTGCCACGCGGCTGCGTGTCTCGCCGCGGTCGGCAATCAGCTCCAACGGCCCTTCGGCGTCCGCGGTGCGCATTGCAGTTAGGACCTGCAGCGCCGTTTCGCGCTCCAACCATTCGCTGGAGTTGATGGTTTCAACCAGCCGGGGGACCGCGCGAGAACCGGCACATGGCCCGGCGGCTCGGATAGCATTCAAGCGAACCAGCGGGTCCTTCGAGTTCATCGCCGCGAGAACGACTTGCCCGCCGCGCGCTCGCCACGTTCAGCCCACGCCGCGAGCAGAACCGCCTGCACTTCGCCCGAGAGGCGTCGCCATCTGGCAAGCACATTGGAGGTGGATGCGGGAGAGCGAGAGGCCCCCACGATGCGCGCAGCTACCGAAGCCAGATAACCGTCCCGAGCTTCAAGCGACTTAAGAGCCAGAGCCATGCCGCGGGCGCCATCCAGCTCCGCGACGCGGAGGACCACGTGCACGACGGGGACC
>CAZGLN010000106.1:9266-12400 GCA_964526545.1 uncultured Chthonomonadales bacterium | reverse complement strand
AGACCGTGACGCCGCTGCCACTATCCAGGCAGCGCCCTAAGCAGATGCATAGCGGACCGGAACAGCAATGAGGAATTGGCAGCCGCGTCCCGTGGAGCCATGAACCAACAGCGGCTGAACACGGGAGCGGAAAAGGGGAGCTGGGGGACCAGGATTCGAACCTGGGTTAACGGCTCCAAAGGCCGCTGTCCTGCCGCTGGACGATCCCCCAATCTAAGACGCTTGCATGATAGCCGCATGCCTTGGCGCGCGTCAAGCGATGGTGCGTTTCACCCCTTGGAGTTGCGGATGTGCACAATCTCGCCATCGCGTACTACGTAGTCCTTGCCCTCCAGGCGCATGCGTCCCGCTGCCTTCGCCTGTTCCCATCCCCCGGCCGCCCTGAAGTCTTCAAAATCCATGACTTCCGCACGGATGAACGTCCGCGCCAGATCGGTGTGTATGCGCTCGGCGCATCCCACGGCGGTAGTGCCGGCGCGCACCGTCCAGGCCCGCACCTCGTCCGATCCCACGGTAAAGAAGCTGATGTATCCGAGTGCCCGGTAGGCTGCCCGAATGAGTCGGTCGCGAGCCGGCTCTTCTACTCCCAGCTCGCGCAGAAACTCCCTCTCCTCCTCCGCAGCCATTTGTGAGCACTCCATCTCCACCTGCGCGCAGAGCTCTATCAGTTCCAGCCCGGCATCGCGCGCAAGAGCCCTCAGCTCGCGCGTGGAGGGCGGATCAGGGCCGATCTCCGATTCGTTGATATTCGCGGCGAGTATGAGCGGCTTGGCCGTCAGGAACGCGAAACTCCGAATGGTGCGCTCTTCCTCGTGGCTCAAATCGAGCTCGCGCACCGGGAGGAGCTGGTCCAGATGCTGCCGTACCCGAAGCAGCACCTGGTGCTCCGCGGCTTCCGCGGGGCTCTGCCGCTTCTGCTGTCGCGCCTTCTCCAGGCGTTCCAACCGCCCGTCTATCACCGCCATGTCCGCTAGCAGCAGCTCCTCCATCACCAGCCGGGCATCGCGCGCTGGATCAATGCCGTTAGGCGGGTCTGGCAGGGTTTCGCTGCTGAAGGCGCGCAGAACCAGTACCAGGGCATCCATATTGCGCACGCCGGCAAAGAAATCGGTGCCGAAGCGCTCCCTGGCGTGTTCCACCTCTATGCGGGCGCCTCCATCGGTGATCTCCAGCGTGGCAGGCACCTGCTTCTTTGGCTGACACACGTTCACCGCAAACGTGAAGCGTTCGTCCGGCACCGTTACCGAGCCCAGATGCGCCTCGTCGTCACGGGCATGATATGTGTGCAGAGCCTCCTGCCGCCGAGTCAGGGCGTTGAATAGCGTGGTCTTGCCTACCTCCGGCAAGCCGATAAGCCCTACCTTCATCGCGCCACCTCCACGCTAGGCGGTCCCGCGTTGCGTGCCCAAGGTGAATACCAACCCAGCCAGATGCTCCCCCCAATGATGCACACCAGCACGAAGAGGCGGGCAACGAACCGGCGCTGGTCACGGCGCCGCTCAAGAGCATAGGGAGAGACAGGTTCTCTCTTTGCGTGCATGGTCTAGCCTTCCAGTATCCGCTGAAGCAGGTAGACGGCTCCCGCCTTGTCCAGCGGTTGATTATTGTTGCCGCATTTGGGCGAGTGGACGCACGCAGGACACCCATCGCTGCATCTGCATCCCCGAATCGCGTCCAGAGTCATGCTCTGCCATCTCGAAATGTCGTGGTAACCGGCCTCGGCAATTCCAGCCCCTCCGGGGTAGCCGTCATACACGAAGATGGTGGCACGGCCTGTATCTGGATGGAGCGGCGTACTGACTCCTCCGACATCCCAGCGATCGCACATCGAGAGCAGCGGCATCATGCCGATGGACGCATGCTCGAGCGCGTGGATGGCCCCCGCGAAGTCCAGGTCCTGTTCGAGCAGACGCACTATGAGGTCCGGCGGCAGGACCAGCCAAACTGCCTCTGTCTCGAAGATCTGCGCAGGCAGATCCAGGTCCACGACATCCAGCACCGTATCGGTGCCCACCCGTTTCTTGCGGAAGCCCAACACCTGGCTGGTAACCACCACTTCCCCGAAGCCAACCGCGCACCCAGGCAAGTCCTTGTGCAGCCGCTCCTGCAAAATGCGGATGTCCGTATCCTCGCGTGGCTCGGTGTAGTAGTCCGCATCCTCCTCGCACACCACGGCTATGCCCTGGTCCAGATCCAAGTCCATCACCAGGTAGCTCTCGCCCTGATGCAGGTAGATGGCTCCCGGATAGACCGTGAGGAGAGCGCGGGATTTCTCTACCGTCCCCAGCAAAGGGCCATTCGACGCGCCCACCCGAATTGCTACGTTGGCCAGCTCAGCCGACCGTATGGAGACCCGCCCGGCGGGGTAGCCTTCGCCGACGAAGTAACAGCGCCCCTCCCGCTGCCGAAGCTCGCCTTCGTCGAGCAGCTCCTCCAATGCCGAGCCGGCCGCCGGGCCGAATGCGCCCAGTTCCCCCTGCATCAGGGGCCACTCGTGCGCGGCGCAAGCCAGGTGCGCCTTCGCTATGCGTCGGTTGCCGGTATCTACAATGGCCCGCTCAACAGGGGAACCGAACAGAAAGCCGGGATTACGCACCAGGAACTGGTCCAAGGGGTCGTCTTGAGCGATAAGTATGGTGAGAGATTCTCCGCCTCCCCGGCCTGCCCTTCCCGCCTGCTGCCAGGTGCTGGCAATGGTGCCCGGGTAACCCACCAGCAGCGTTGCCTCCAGGTCGCCTATGTCCACTCCCAGCTCAAGGGCATTGGTGGCCGCGACACCCAGGAGCTCGCCATGAAACAGGCCCCGCTCAATCTCGCGCCGCTGCTCAGGAGTGTAGCCCGCGCGATAGGCGCGCACACGTTCACCTGCTGTCGATCCGCCGGCGCGGAAGCTCTCGTGCGCCTGCCTGGCCAGGAGTTCGGCGCCCCGCCGCGTGCGCGCAAAGGCCAGGCACCTTACGTACTGCGACACAAGGTAGGTGAAGAGCGAAGCGGCTTCGTAAAGTGTACTCCGCCGTTTCTGCTCCCCACCCTCCAGAGGCGGAGGGTTCCAGAGAACAAACGTGCGCTTGCCCGTCGGCGCGCCGTGCTGCGAAACAACCGTGTGCTCGCGTCCGGTCAAAGCGAACGCAAGT
>CAZGLN010000106.1:7770-9256 GCA_964526545.1 uncultured Chthonomonadales bacterium | reverse complement strand
CCCCGGATTCGCGATAGTGGCCGAGCAGCATATGAACTGCGGACGCGCGCCATAGTAGGCGGAGAGACGCTCCAGCCGACGCAGCACCATCGCCACATGGCTGCCGAACACGCCGCGGTACGCGTGGATCTCGTCAAGTACAACATAGCGCAGATGGCGCAGAAAGGTGGACCACTGCGTGTGATTCGGCAGGATGCCAAGGTGCAGCATATCGGGGTTGCTCAGCACGATGTGCGCAGATGCCTTGATGAACCGCCGATCGTCCGTGGGCGTATCCCCATCGAACGTGGCACAGCGAACCTCCCGCCGGAGCCCGAAAGCCCGAAGCTTGCCAAGCTGGTCCTGGGCCAGCGCCTTGGTCGGAAAGAGCCAGAGCGACCGCGTACGCGGCTCCTTGAGGACGGCATCCAGCACGGGCGCCTGGTAGCAGAGCGACTTCCCGCTCGCCGTAGGGGTAACTACTACCACGTCGTGCCCTGCGGCGATGGCGGCAAGCGCCTCGGACTGATGTGCGTACCAGCGCTCGATGCCTATCTGCTTCAGGGTCTCCGCCAGCCGCGGGTGCAGGCCGACAGGGGGCGCACCGTAACGGGCTTCTCGAGCGGGCAGGATCTCCACATGCGCCATCTGTCCGCGGTAGTCTGGGCGCTCGGTCAGGCGCGCAACAAAGCGTGCGAAGTCCATGCGTGCTCGCGTCAGGAGGTCGAGGCTTCAGCTACGGCTGTCAGCGGCCTGCCTCTTGCCGCGCCGCCGTTCGATGATCATCACCAGAACGATGCTGCCGAAGTAGAGCGCGCAGACCGGCACGATCATCATCAGCATCGTAAGTGCGTCGTTGGAAGGCGTGATGAAGAGCCCCAGGACCGAGATGGCCACCACCGCATGGCGCCAGGTGGCGCGCATGATTCGTGAGTTCAGGATGCCCACCCAGGCGAGGAACATCAGGAAGATAGGCAGCTGAAACACGGCGCCGAAGATGGCCATGATTTTCAGCATGAACACGGCGAACTGCTTCGGGTTCTGCAGCAGGACGGCCCCGCGGAACCATTCCACATAGCCGAGGAACCAGTTGATGGCGAAGGTAGAGACCCAATAGGCCAACGCGCAGCCGCTGAAAAAGAGCACCACCGAGAATGGAAAGATCCACTTGAGGGGCCGCTTCTCGTGGGGTTTTAACGCGGGACCAACGAACCCCCAGGCCTCTGCAAGCACAAGCGGCGACACCATGATAAGGCCGGCGACAATACAAATCTGCAGAACGAGCATGAACGGCTCGGTGAAGTGATCGAACCGGAGTTGGATGGACATCTTGAGTTCGCCGGCAGCCCGAAAGAGCGGCGCTGACACGAACCCGTAGATTCGATCGAACAGCAGGTAGGCCACCACAGCGCCGCCAATCACGTAGAGTATCGAACGGATAATGCGCGACCGAAGCTCCGCCAAGTGCTCGGTCAGCTCCATTCTTCGCTCTGGGTCTTTTGGCTTG
>CAZGLN010000106.1:0-7760 GCA_964526545.1 uncultured Chthonomonadales bacterium | reverse complement strand
CGACGGGCGCGTGGCTTGGCGCGCACCGCTAGAGACACTCTGGGGCCTCCTAAGGCAGCTGGCGCCGCCGGCAGGTGCGTGGCGGCACACGCGAGATTATACCACTGGGCGCTCGGCGCCTGCCGCAAAGGAAGAGCGGCGGCCCCTGCGAGGCCGCCGCTCAATCTTCGTCCTTCGGCAGCAGTTACTTACTTGGAGGCGGTCTTTGTGGCTTCCGGCCGAAGGACCGTCTCGGTCGTGGAGCGCAGAGTCACCTGGACCGGCGTGGAGGTGGCCGCGCCGCCGCCCATCATTCCGGGTCCGCCCATGCCGCCGGGCATCATCGGGCCCATCATACCGGAGCTGCCCATACCGCCCATGCCTTCATCGCCGCCGGCGGCACCAATAAGTCCGCGCCCTCCGCCACTGCGGCGCCCGGCGGCGCCCCGACCGTAAGGACCCATCATGCTGGAGCTGCCCATCGCACCTGGACCCGTCATTCCGCCGCTGCCCAGCGCGGCCGGACCGGTCATGCCGCCGCTATACGGCCCGATCATGCCCCCCATCGGAGGACGCGGCGGGCCGGACATTCCGCCTGAGCCATACGGACTGGTCATGCCGCCGGATCCGAGCGTCATCGGAGCGCCGACTCCGGGGCCTCCCATGGCAGGCGCGTTTGTGGTGCCGCCGCCGGTCCGTCCGGTAACCTCCAGCGTGCGTACAACGCGGACGAGCGTGCCGCTCCGGTACGCGATATAGATGTCACGCTCGAACTTGATGGTTGGCTTATCCACAAGGATGCCGCCGAAGAGGATGGCCGACTTCAGCGGACCGCTGTAGGTCTGCCGAATCTTGGCGGTTGGATATCCGCCCTCCCACTCGTAGCCCTCCAGCTTGCAATCCACGCTGACCGTGGGCTGATCCTTTGGCGACATTCCCGGCACATCAATCTTGACGTTATCCATGCGCCATGTATCGCCCTTGCGCACGGTCTGCAGCGGAAGCTGCGGCAGTTCCAGCGCAGCAGTTACCGGCACACCCAGGCTCGCGAACTGATCGAACGAGTGGGTTACGTTCTGGTAGACCACACGCCCAAGCGGTGTAACTTCCTGGTACATGGCTCGGGGAAGCTGATCGGCGGGAATGAGCGTCTCCTGCTCGTTCTGCCGCACAAGCAGCTTGCGCAGCTTGTTGCGCACGATGGCGTTACCGTTGGGATAGACATCCTCGATAGAGAGGCTCAGCTCGCTCTCCTCCGCGCCAATCTCGCGCTCACCGGAGCCCCGCACATTCTGGCTGAGGCCGGCAACCAGCACCGCCGTACCCTTGCGGTCGTATATGCGTTGGGCGCCGTCAGGATAGCGGTACTGCAGCCGGATCGCTCCCGGATCATCCGAGATGCTGTTGGCAAGCGTAACCTTTACGGAGCTGGTTTCGGCCTGCGATGCCGATTGGCCAGGCACGTAGAGGGTGGCCGAAAGCGTGTACTCCCCATCCTTCGGAGGGCTCGCCTTGGTCTGGCCGCGGAATTTGATCGGCTCCTTCGTATCCCACACATACTCGAACATGGCGCCAGGCTGCGCCTGCGCGCGCTGCTCCGGCTGCGGCGTGATGGCAATGCGGAACTGCCCATTGACGGCAAACGCCACGAAGCCGCCTTCCGGAATGCTGGCAAGAGGCACGCGAATCGGTACCTTCTCACGGACCGTGGCCCCCTCGGGCGGATAGCGTATGGTGAACGGAGCGGCATTCTGTGCACCCGCCGTGCTCCCCATCGCCATCACAGCGGCCATGGCGGCAAACGGCGTCAGCGCTCTACGTACGAGCATGGATAGCTTCCTCCTGGGTCACTCCCTGCCGAAGCGGCCAGAGTCTAGCATAGCGGCGCACACGTGTCAACGCATGTCTGCCAGTACGTTGACAGACGCTTGCAGCCGCAAGTACACTCGCTACCTTAGACGCAGAGGCGGCAACGAGGGTTACTTCATGTCCCGCGGCCGCCGGGGAACTCCCAGGCAATACCGCGAGTCTTGGTTAGTTGTGAAGGACCGATAATGCGACAGCAGGAACTGCTGCGCAGACTGCACAATTATCGGTCGCTACCTCCATGAGACATCTGGCTGTAGTAACGCTTATCATCGTTGCTCTGGGCTCGCTCGCGCGGCAGGGATCCGCACAGAGCGCCACGGTGCCGCCGGTAGCTTCCGGAGGCCAGGATAAGAGCGTCCGGCTCTGGGACTCCATGGGCAAGCAGACGCTCAGCTTCCTTGCGCACGATGGGGCCGTTACCTGCCTCCTCTTCACCCCGGATGGCAAGCGCATCATCTCTGGCGGAGACGATCGCACGGTCCGCTTCTGGAGCGTGGAGGACGGCACGCTGGAGAACGTTCTCGAGGCGCACGACAAGGACGTGCTCTGCATGGGCATCAGCCCGGATGGCCGGCTTCTGGCGACGGGAGGGGCGGACAACCAGATTAAGCTCTGGAACGCCCTTAACGGTGTGCTCATCCGCGCCATTCCTGCACACAGTCAGCCAGTGCGCGCGATTGCCTGGAGACCGGATGGCCAGGGCTTCGCTTCGGGAGGGGCAGATCGCCTGATTCAGATTTGGCGATCGGACGGAGGGCTGGCCGGCACCATCGTGGGCCATGATGAGCCGGTAACGGCACTCGCGTATACCCGCGATGGCAAGTTTCTCTTCTCCGGAGCCGCCGATGGCTTTGTAAAGGTCTGGAACGCTTCCGACCTCACCCAGGTACTGAGGCACCGCTCGCACGAGCGCCTGCTCTCGGCGCTGGCGCTAAGCCCCGATGGCAGCCAGCTTGCAACGGCGGGTTCGGACGGCCGAATCCGGCTCTGGACGGTGGTGCGCAACGGCCTGAGTGAGCGCGCAAGCAAGAGCACGGAGAGAGCTGTGAACGCCATTGCGTGGAGCGCAGACGGCCAGGTGATTGTCTCTGGCGGCTCGGACCGCGCGGTTCGCTACTGGAGCGCCGCCGACCTCTCCGCCCTTCTCCAAACGCCGCCAGGTCCGGCAGCCATCACGGCCATCGCCATCCAGCCGCGCTGACCGCTTGCGCCTCTATAGACCTGGCGGCAGTGCGAAGTGGTGCAGCTCTTCGGGAGTTTTGGGCACCACGATCTTGCCTTCGGCGATCGCCGCGCTCAGGGTCTCTATGCGCTTCAGCACCTCGTCAGGCACAAGGTTCTTCGTGAACCGCATGGGCGAGAGTCGGACTCCCTTCTCCTTCAGCCCGAGAACATGCTCTCCTGGAGTCCACTTTCCCGCGGCCAGATCCAGCGTGGTCTGCTCGACCGAAGTATCCACGCCCTTCATCACGGATGTGAGGATGCGCCCCGGGTGCAGATCGTCCTGGTCGGCATCCACGCCGATACCGAAGGCGTTGTTCGATCGCTTCGCCACCGCATCCAGCACTCCGAGACCACCCTTGCCCGCCGCCGCGAAGATGACATCGGCACCCTGCGATAGGAGCACCCGTCCCATCTCTACGCCCTTGGGCGCATCGGTCCAGTTGCCAATGTACTTGGAGATGACGCGGCCCTTCTTGTTGGCGGCGAGAGCGCCCGCGCGATAGCCGGACTCAAATCGCGTCATCAGCGCGCCCTCCACACCGCCTACAAAGCCAATCGCGCCGGTCTTGCTCATGCTCATGGCCAGGTAGCCGGCGAGAAAGGTCCCCTCTTCTTCCCGAAATTTCAGGGCAACGCAGTTCGGCTCGTCCGGAGCATTGCCGTCAATGATGGCGAAGCGGGTGTTGGGGTACTTGGGCGCAACGCGCTTCAGGGCATCCTCCATCAGGTAGCCCACGGCGAAAATCAGGTCGTGGCCCTGGTCGGCAAGGCTGCTCAGGTTGCTCTCGTAGTCCGACTGCTCCCTGCTCTCAAGATAGCGGGGCCGCTGCGCAAGCTTCAGTTCCTCAGCGGCCCTCTGTAGTCCCGCCCATGCGGAGGCGTTGAACGACTTGTCGTCTATGCCGCCCGCGTCCGTTACAAGCGCCACGCGCAATGCAGAGCCCTTGCCCGCGGAACCTCCCGCACCATCAACCGCGGCCGAGCCAGCGCCCTGATCTGTGCCCGGCTTCTCGGGCGCCGGGCCGCAGCCGAACGCCAGCGATAGGAGCAGCAGCGCGAGAACAACGGCAAGAAACCCCCTCATGTCTCTCCCTCTCGAACGCCCGGCGCGAGGTTCCGCGCCGCCATGTTCCGTTGCTCAGGACTTCATCTTGTGGATGGCCTCGCCCTTGACATCCAGGGAGGCCTCCAGAATGGCTTCGGCAAGCGTGGGGTGAGCATGGATCATGGTCATCAGTTCATCCACGGTTGCTTCCAGCTTGATCGCCGCTACAGCCTCATGGATGAGGTCACTGGCGTGTGGACCCATGATGTGGATGCCCAGAATCTCGCCGTACTTGCGCTCGCTTACAACCTTGACGAGCCCCTCCTGCTGGGCGATGGCCATCGCCTTGCCGAGAGGCCTGAACGGGAACTTGCCGACCACCACATCGTAGCCCGCCTCGCGCGCTTCCTTCTCGGTCATGCCCACTGTCGAGAACTCCGGCTCCGTGAAGACAGGCGCGGGAACGGCCCGATAGTCCATCTTCGCATCGTGACCCATGGCGTTCTCGGCCGCAATCACTCCCTGGTGCGAGGCGACATGCGCCAGCAGAAACTTGCCGGTAACATCCCCGATGGCGTAGATGCCGGGGACCGACGTCTGCATGCGGTCGTTGACCTCTATGCCCTTCCGTGAAATCTTTACGCCCACCTCTTCCAGGCCGATATCCGCCACGCGCGGTCGGCGTCCCGCTCCTACCAACACAACGTCCACTTCTGCCTTCTGCTCGCCCTTCGGCGTCTCCACGGAGACCAGCAGTTTGTCTCCGGAAGAATTGACCGCGGTTACCTTGCTGCTCAGGTGGAATGCGATGCCCTGCCGCGTGAGGGCCTTGCGCAGCTCGGCGGCGACCTCCGCATCACACGCCGGGAGCACCTCGTCCATCATCTCCACCACGGTACACTTTGCGCCCAGGCCGTTGAACACGTAGGCAAACTCCAGACCCACGGCTCCCGCCCCGATGAGCAGCAGGGACTCCGGTACCGCCTCGGCATAGACGGCCTCGTTGCTGGTCCATACCTTCGGACCTTCCAGGCCGGGGATCGGCGGAATCACTGGTTCCGAGCCGGTAGCGACCACGATGTTTCGGGCCGTTATGCTGCGGGTGGAGCCATCCGCGGCGGTAACGCTCACCGTGTTCGGCGCCGCGAGCCGCGCCACGCCCAGCACACGCTCCACGTGGTTCGACTTCAGCAGGCCCTCCACTCCGCCGCGGAGCGTGGAGACGATCTTGTTCTTGCGATCCATGATCTTGGCGAAGTCGAACCCGACCTCGCCCGTCAGAATGCCCAACTTGGCAGCGCTGCGCGCGGCCTCCAGCCGCTCCACGCTGGCGATCATCGCCTTGGTCGGTATGCAGCCCCAATTGAGACAGGTGCCGCCCCACTCCTTCGCATCCTTCTCTATACAGACGGTCTTGGCCCCGAGCTGCGCCGCCCTGATGGCGCACACATAACCTCCCGGGCCAGAGCCGATAACCACCACATCCGCATCGTATTGCTGTGACATCCCTTGACGTCCTCCTGTTGCGGCGCTTGGGCCATTGTAGCATGCCGCGTTCGCCCCGATGAAGCCGGTGCCTTGCCCTTGCCGTGAGCAATTCCAGGTGTGCCAGGCGCAGCCGCCCCCTCGCGCATGTAGCTATAATGGGGCATGGAGAGGGCGATCGAACAGATACGCGCGGCAACGCTCGGCACGCCGTTTGAGGGTCGCGTCTACGTTGTTGGCGGAATGCTTCGCGACCAAGTGCTGGGCCTGCCCGCGGACGACGACCTGGACCTGGTAGTGGAAGGCGACGCCCTTGAGCTTGCCGCCCTTCTGCACCGAGCCGGCATCGCGTCGCACCGCCCTGTGCTCTATCCGCGCTTTCGAACCGCCATGCTCACGGTATCCGGCACACGCGTGGAGCTGGCAAGTGCCCGCGCGGAGACTTACGACCCGGCCACAAGGAAACCGGAGGTGCGGCCCGCCACGCTGCGCGAGGATGCACTTCGGCGCGATTTCACCATCAATACGCTGCTCAAGCGTATCCATGGTGGGGAGATGCTGGATCCCACCGGCCTCGCCCTCCAGGATCTGCAGGCGGGCCTCATCCGCACCCCTTTGAACCCCGAGGAGACCTTTCGGGACGATCCTCTGCGCATGCTCCGCGCGGCCCGCTTCGCCGCGCGTTTCGGCTTCACCATTGAGCCGCGCACGTTTGAAGCCATGAAGGTACTGGCCTACCGGCTGAACCTCTTTGTCGGTGACCGACCGGTGGTTTCGGCCGAACGGATCCGAGACGAGTTTGAGCGAATGATCGTCCATCCAGGCGCGTCGCGCGGACTGCGCATTCTGATGGAAGCCGATCTGCTTGCCCAATTCCTGCCGGAGCTTTCGGCGATGAAGGGGGTCGAACAGAACGCATGGCACATCCATGACGTGTGGGACCACACCCTCGCAGCACTCGATGCGCTGCCCTCCGATGCGCCGCTGATATTGCGTCTTGGAGTCCTGCTCCACGATGTGGGCAAGCCGGTCACACGCACGGAGGACGAGAAGGGCATCCACTTCTTCGGCCATGCCGCGGTGGGTGCCGAGATGACGAGCGAGATCCTCTACCGGCTCCGATTCTCCACGGATGTCATCCGCGCCGTCTCCGACCTCGTGCGCCTCCATATGCGGGTGGGCGAGTACAAGCCGAACTGGACCGACGGCGCCGTCCGCAGGCTCATCCGCGACACGCAGCCCTACCTGGAGATGCTCATCGCATTGGCTCGCGCCGATATCGCAGCCATGAGTCCCGATGCTCCCGTGGTGGATCTGGACGAGCTTCGCAAGCGCATGGACCACGTAAACGCGCAGATGGACGCCGCTCGCATCCGCAGCCCGCTTTCAGGCGCCGAGATTATGCGCATACTGGATATCCGTTCGGGACCGGAAGTCGGACTGGCCAAGCAGTTCCTGCTGAACGAAGTGCTGGATGGACGCCTGGACCCGGGCGACGCCGAATCCGCCACGAAAGCACTCACTGCCTGGTGGAACGCGCGCGAGGCGGAGCAGGCCCCCGCAAACGCCCTGTGACGTACTTCATACGACAGAATGGTTACCGTGTCGAAACCGGCGCCGTCAGCATAGACGGCACGGATGTACGATCGAGAGGGCCGCAGGCGCGTTCGCGCGCACTGGCCAAGGCACCAACACAAGGAGGCGATGCAATGCGACGTCTGTTTGCAGGTCTCGCGGTTCTGGCACTGACCGGGGCGCTCCTGACCAGCGCGTCTGCGCAGGGTGGCGGCCGCAGGCAGGGCGGATTTGGCATGATGCAGGGCCGCATGGGCGGCGGATTGATGCTCCTTCGGATTCCGGAGGTTCAGCAGGAACTGAAGATGACCCAGCCGCAGATCAGCAAGCTGCAGGAGGCCCAGCAGCAGCTGATGGAGCAGTTGCGCGCGGGCGGCGGCTTCCAGCCGGGCGGCGACCCCGAGGCGATGCGGCAGCGCATGGAGGAGATGCAGAAGGCCCAGGACAAGGCCGTTGCGGACATCCTCGACTCCAAGCAGCTTGCCCGATTCAAGCAGCTTGAGCTGCAGCGAGCCGGCACCGCGGCGCTTCTACGCAACGATGTGGCGGAGCAGCTTAAGCTTACGCAGCAGCAGCGCACCCA
>CAZGLN010000105.1:0-12554 GCA_964526545.1 uncultured Chthonomonadales bacterium | reverse complement strand
CGTGCCTTCCGCCACAGGAGCAAGGCGGCGCGTGGTTTTGGGCAGCCTCACGCCCGGTCGGGGCGTCCGGCCGCGCGCGGCCGTCCAGGGAGCCCAAGCGCATTGAGCGAGCCGAACGGCGGCCCGGCGGCCAGCACATGGACCGGCGAGCGCCACGCCCGGCGGATTGCAGGCGCCGCGGGCATCATGATGGCTGCCATCCTGGCCAGCCGTCTGTTGGGTGTTGTTCGCAACGCCGTCATCTCGCACCGGCTCGGCCAGAAGTTCGAGGCCGATGTCTACTACGCCGCGTTTCAGCTGCCGGACCTGCTCTTCTATCTCGTAGCGGGTGGTGCCCTCTCCTCTGCCTTCATACCCGTCTTCACGGAGCATCTTGCCACGGGCCGCGAACGCGAGGCGTGGCGGATATTCAGCACCGTTGCCTGCGTGATGTTCGTGCTCGTGGGCGCCTTCGTGGTGGTGGGCTGGGTGTTCGCGCCCCTCCTCATGCAGTTGGTGGTGCCCGGCGCTTCCGCGGAGAAGATTGCCCAGACCGTGCCGCTCACCCGCATCCTCCTGCCGGCGCAGCTCTGCTTCTTCCTCGGCGGTCTCCTGATGGGCGCGCAGCAGGCGCACCAGCGGTTTCTCATCCCCGCCTTAGGTCCCGTTATCTACAACGTCGGCATCATCGTGGGCGGCATCGCGCTGGTGCCTTGGCTGGGCACGGCGGGCCTGGTATGGGGCGCTCTCGGCGGGGCGCTCGTGGGCAACTTCCTGCTCCAGGCATGGGCGGTGCGAAGGCTGGGGGCCATCTTCACGGTCTCCTTCCATGCGCGCGATCCGGCGGTCATGAAAGTGTGGCGTCTGATGCTGCCCGTGGTTCTGGGAGTGGCCTTGCCGCAGGTGAGCATCTGGGTGAACCGTGCCTTCGCCTCCGCCTTGGGCGATGGTCCACTTGCGGCGCTGACCAATGCCAATCAGCTCATGCAGGTCCCTCTCGGAGTCTTTGCCCAGGCCATGGCGGTCGCCATCTTCCCCACGCTTTCGGCCCAGGCTGCCCGCGGCGAGCTCACGCATCTGAGGGAGACCGCCAGCGCGGGCATCCGGAGCCTGCTCTTCCTTACGGTGCCCGCGTCGCTCTGGATGCTGCTGCTCGCCCGCCCGACGGTGGCGCTGCTGCTGCAGCATGGCAAGTTTGGGCCGGACGATACGCGGTTAACCGCCACGGCGCTCGCCTACTACTGTTTGGGGATCTTCGCATGGTCCGCGCAATCTATCCTTTCGCGGGCATTCTACGCGCTGCAGGATACGCGCACCCCCGTGGTGATTGGCACCGCGGTTACTATCCTCTTTGTCCCGCTGAACTGGCTGTTGATGTCGCCGGCAGGCCTGGGCATCCGCGGGCTCGCATTGGCCACAAGTATCGCCGCAACGCTCAACTGCCTCGTGATGTTATGGGTTCTGGCGCGACGCCTGCAGGGCTTCGAGGGGAAGCGCCTCGCGCGCAGTCTGGCTCAGATTGGGATGGCGGCGGCTCTTTCCGGTCTCGCCTGCGCGGCCGCGGCCGGCGTGGCCAGGCAGTTGGTGGGAGGGGGACTTGTGAAGGCAGAAGCCGCTGCGGAGCTCGCCCTGGGAACGGGCGCCGCTCTGGCAATCTATCTGGTGCTGGCGCGAGCGATGGGCTCCGAGGAGCTCTCTCAGATGCTCGGTCTGCTCCGCAGAAGAAAGGCCGCCCGGGCTGCCTAGGCGAACTATCCGAAGGGGAGTGCGCTCAGCAGGCGGAGCACGCCGGGGATTGAATGGCTGATTAATTCCGTGCACCCCAACTCTGCCGCCGCGTTGTTACAGGATGGGGTTTCCTGCGGCATTGCGTCGCGGCGCAGGAGCGAGCCTGGATTGCTGCATACCCGCCGGAATCACGCGCTGGGCGGCATGCTAGCCGGCGAGAAACTCGTGCAGGTGCCGGCGGATGGCAATTGCCCGAAGTCGCTTCAATGCTTGCGCCTCAATCTGGCGCACGCGCTCGCGGGAGATGTGGAGTGAGTCGCCGATGTCCTGCAGTACGGAGGACGCCTTCTCCTCGAAGCCGAACCTTCGCCGCATGATGGTGCGTTCGCGAGGATTGAGCGTATCCAGGACGGCCAGCAGCTCGCGCTCGATCTCCTGACGGATGACGGTATCCTCGGGATCTATGGCGGACCGGTCGTAGATCAACGCGCCCAGCGTGGTGTTGTCTTCGTCCCCCACCAGCATATCCAGGGAGACCGGATCCTGGCCGGCTCGCAGGTAGGCCGCGACCCGCTCCACGGGAAGCCCAAGCGTGGCAGCGATCTGCTCGGTGGTGGGCTCCTCTCCCGCGTCGCGCTTGAGCGCAGCGCGTGCTCTATCTATTCTGCGCAGCATCTCCGAGACGTGGGCCGGCACACGGATGGCTCGGGATTTGTTATCAATGGCCCGGCTGATGGCCTGGCGTATCCAGTGGGTGGCGTAGGTGCTGAAGCGGCAGCCCTTCTCGGGATCGTAGCGCTCGACGGCCGTGATTAGCCCGATGGAGCCCTCCTGCACCAGGTCCTCAAAGGGCACAAGCGACGTGCGGTAGTGCTTGGCGATACTCACCACCAGGCGCATATTGGCCTCGATAAGGCGGTTCTTGGCTTCCTGGTTGTTTGCGCGCGCCGCGACCGCAAGGTCGTGCTCCTCATGCGCGGTCAGCAGCCTGGCCTGTGTCAGGCTGTGGAGGAAGGAGGTCTCAGGCGCGCCCTGCTTATGCGAATGCGCTCTCCTCCGGGCTCCACGCGAAGTCTTGGAAACGGCGCCGATTTTGCCGGACTTGCCCGCGTCTACATCCACGTAAAGTTCCTCCCGCGCCGTCTGACGTTGTCCGCGCTCCGCGTGTTCCTGATCGTCTGAACGCACCTGCTGGCAGGTTGTTCCACAAGCCCATTGGAGGTCAGACACGCCACGGCGAATACCCGCCAAGTTACCAGTGTGCTTCCGCACACTGCTCTCCTGGCCCATTCCGAGGCCATCGTATCCCGCGTGCGCGCCAGGGGCTGTGCAGCGCGGCACGCGCCGTGTGTGAGTTCCTAGGCATCCCATGGCGGCCAGCGGAACGGCAGGAGCGGGCGGCACGGAGCAAGAAACTGGACGAGCAGCCACTTTGCTTCTGGAGCATACAGCGTGCCAATTCGCGTTCTCTGCATCGGCGCCCATCCGGACGACAACGAATCGGCCATCGGCGGCACCATCGCGCTCTATCGAAACAGGGGAGACGAGGTGACCATGGTCTCGGTGACCAATGGCAACAAGGGGCACTTTGAGGAGCGGTACCTGCGCAACCCGGCGCTGCTGGCCGCCCGCCGCGAGCAGGAGTCGCTAAGGGCGGCGGCAATGGTGGGAGCACGCTATGAGTGCCTCGGTGTGCCGGATGGCGAAGTCTATGTGACGCCCGAGCTCACGGAGGCGCTCGTTCGTCTGATGCGGCGGGAGCGGCCGGATGTCGTGCTCATCAATCGGCCGTGGGACTATCACCGCGACCACCGGTATGCCGCCCAGGCCGTATTGGACGCCAGTTACATGCTGACGGTGCCGCTCATGTGCCCGGATACGCCGCACCTGAGCGCCATGCCCGTCATCGCCTGTTGGGAGGATGAATTCACGGATCCGCGGCCCTTCCGGGCGGACGTGGTCGTGCCCATTGATGCCGTGCTCGATACCAAGGTGGGCATGGTCTGCTGCCACGAGTCGCAGTTCTTCGAGTGGATTCCCTACAACGCCGGTTCTCATGAGGCGTTTCGCGCCTTTCCGCGGGATCCAATGGCCAGGCGAGAGCGTGTGACCGGCTGGTATCGCACCAAGGCCAGGCGGATACGCGCCGCGCATGGCACGGACCTGCCCGAATCCGTGGAGTGTGCGGAGGCCTTTCAGATCAGCGAGTACGGGCGCGTTCCGGACCCGGAAGAGTATCCGAATCTCTTTCCGCTTGGTTAGCCCGCATCTCTGCGGTCAGACTCGGTGCGGCCCAGGATTGCGCCGCACATCGGGAGGCGTGCCATGTTGGCGTTGCTTGTGCTGGTTGTCGGGATGGCGGGATCGCAAGCGCTCGAGGGCCTTCCCGAGAAGACGCTGGCCGAAATCCAGGACCGGCGGCATCTTCCAACGGGCCGGGCAACCCTGGAGAAGCGGTGGCAGGCGGAGGGACCGGAGGCCAGGCACATTATCGGCAGAGCCGTGAGTGATGGTGCCGCCGAGGGCGGCAAGGCGTGGCAGGCCAGACTCTTTACGGATCCGCCGGCCTCGCACATGCTCTATGGACCCTACCTGGAGGTGCCCGCCGGCGACTATCTGGCCCTGGTCCGGATGAAGTTGGAGAATGAGGCCGGGGAGGAGCCGGTTGCCCTTCTGGACGCCGCGGCCAGCACTGGTCAGAGCATCCTGCGGACGAAATCCGTGCTTGGCTCCGATCTGCGCCTCAAGGCCTATGTGCGGGTGCCTCTGGCCTTCCGCCATCCGGGGGGAAAGCTGGAGTGCCGGGTCTACTGGCTGGGCTACAGCACCCTCACGGTTGACATGGTGGAGCTCTACCGGTTGGAGGGTGCGCGCATGGACCTCTCCGCCGAGCGCGTGCCGCAGCCGGAGCCCTCCGGCAAGCCGGACAACCTGGCGCCCGTGCGGGAGAAGCGGCCGTTCGCCGAGATTCTGCCGCGGTCCGCGCCGCCAGGCGATCCGGTGTTCGTGGTCAACACTTCGCGCCAGCCCCCGGATTGGCAGCTCCTCTACACCGCGTTGCAGGGGTTGGTCAACCGCAAGCAGCCCGTGGTCTACAACCTCTTCAACCCAACCGATGCAAGCTGGCTCAACTGGATGCGCCGCAACGGGTGGGTGCGCCGCACGGTCTCGCTCTCCAGCCCGCGAGAGATGCTGACACGCTATCGCGCCGTCTACCGGGGGGTGGTGGTAACGGATCCCGCCAATCCGGCGACGAAGAACGTCGCCTGCATGCTGGCCTCGGTTGAGGGCGCGCTTGTCGCCTCTCCGCGCATCGCGGCAGAGCTGAAGCTGCCCGTGGTCGCGGATCTGCGCGGGCGGTGGAAGACCAGTGTGCAGGCGTACCGATGGGCCTTCGATAACCTCTGGCCGCGCCTGAACCACCATGTGATCGCCTGCTCCTGGCCGGATCACATCGGGCTCAGGGACTACCTGGTGCAGCATCGCGTCTTCACGTTCTGGCTCTCGGGCCCAATTGACGGCGCCCGCCCCTACGCCGACGCGCCAGGCGAACTGCGGCTGATGGAAGAGCTGCTGGCCAGGATGCCGACAAACATCCCCGTGCTCAGCTATCCCTGGGCGGCCAGGGACGTGGGCATCGGCGAGGGGCCGGGAGTAACCCTCTTCGCGGAGTTCGCGAAATACCTTGTGGGCTCCATCAACTGCAGCAACCTGAGCGTGCACTCCGGCATAAGGCTGCCGCGCCTCGCCACGCACACCCCGCCAGCGCCCCGTCTGCAGCCCCGTAAGGTCTATCTGGCCATCGTGATGTCCGACGGCGATAACCTTCCCGTGCTCACCGTCAATAACTTTCCGCAGCTCTGGAAGGAGCCGTTGCGGGGTTCGCTCCCCATCAGCTGGACCCTCTCGCCGGCCGCGATGGCGGTGATGCCCGGGATTGTGAAGTACTACTACGACACGGCCACGCCGAACGATTCCTTCTTGGGCGCGGTCTCCGGCGTGGGATATACGTATCCCGATTCGTATGCGAAGCGCTACCGCGAGCAGGACAGGCTGTCGCTGTTCGATGAGTTTCTGGCGCAGACGGCCGCCTATATGCAGCGCGCCGGACTGAACTCCCTCTGGATAATGAACGCGACCAGGCCGGAAGTGATTGCGCGCTACGCGGAGCGCATACCTGCTCTTCGCTCACTCTATCCCGATTACGGCCGCCGCGCTGGCAGCTACGCGGACGCAACCTACCCAACGGCGCGGAATGTGCCCGTGTTTCATGCGCTCACCACCTGGCCCGAGGAGATCAGTCGTGAGGAGCGCGTGCGGAGGCTGGCCGCTGAGATCCGGTCCTACACGCCGCCGGAGCGACCCGCCTTCATGCATTTCTTCGTGCTCAACTGGTTCGCCGATCTCGCGCTGCTGAAGGAAGTCGTGGACGCGCTCGGACCAGACTACGTGCCCGTTCGGCACGATCACCTGGCCGAGCTCTACAAGCAGTACCTCTCGACGCAGCAGCTTCTGATGCGCTCTCCGCAGAGCCTGGTGAACCTGCCAGGCGGCAACGTGGAGCTGGAGCTGAGTCTGAGGAATGTCGCGGAGCGAAGGCTGAGCGTCAGCGTGGCAGTTTCCGCTGGACTAAGCGGGGAGGAGATATCTCCGCGCAATGTGGAGCTGGCTCCCGCCGAAGAGGCCAGAGTTGTGGTGCGCGGAACAGCCACGGCCGGCACGTTGCACCTGCGTGCATTGGGGCCGTTTGGTGAGCGGCAGAGGGCAGTTGCCGTGCGCGTGGTGCCCTCGGAGGAGGTCCTGGGAGAGCTGCCCGACGTGGGCACACTCCGATTCGTCAGGCAGTACGAGGCGGAGCAGATGCCGCGGAACGCGGGCCGAGAGCAGACCGATGCCGAAGCCAGCGAAGGCAAGGGCGTGGCGATTGAGAAGGGCGACCCGTACAGGGGGTACGTCGTCTTCGGACCCTACGCGCCCACCTCGCCCGGGCGCTACGTGGCGCTCTTCCGCGTGAAACGGCGTGGAGAGGGTACCGGAGAGGGCATCTTCGTGGATGCATGCCTTGGCGGCGGCCGCGGCATTCTCGCCGAGAAGTCCGTGGCCTGCGACGCGCTTCCAACGGATCGCTTTCGATCCATTGTAGTCGCCTTCGACCATCCAGGCGGCGACCTGGAGCTTCGCTATCGGTGGCCAGGCAACGCGGGCATGCTGCTGGACAGCGTAACGCTCTGGCGTGTCGGGGATCGGTAAAGGAAACGCGCCCGTCCGGCGTTACTCCCGACGGGCGCGCCTGACGGATTAGGAACGCCTCTGCAGCGGAGCCGCGGTCGGCAACGACGCCTGTGCGGTAGCCGAGGGACTGCGCAAGGAGGCCTGCTTCACGATGCCGGTGCCCTCCTCGATGAGGATAGACTGCCTGGCCGGGACGTCCTTCAGTTCCGTAACGGCGCCGGATGGCCACTTCACCGTGATCGCATCCGCCTTGGCGGCCTTCCCCAGCCCTACTGTCAGCGGCAGTTCGCTCTGCGAGCAGTAACTTGAGCCGCTGCGGTACATCCGGTTCAGGTTCGCACCCGCCACCTTAATATCCACCACGGCGCCGATGCCGGACCGGTTGCTCTTCGTGCCTCGGAGGGTGATGCGGAGCGAGTTGTTCTTGGTCTCGCCGTTGTTGCGCAGGAGCACCGGCTTGGCGTCATTCACCGTGATCAGCAGGTCCACGTTGCCATCAAGGTCCACATCCGCGGCGGCCGCACCACGCCCCACGACAGGGCGTCGCATGGCTTCGCCTGCCTTGGAGGAGACCTCCTTGAATTGCAGTTTGCCGAGATTGACAAAGAGGAGCGGCGTCTCCGCGTAGGTTACATCGCGATTGATGTGGTTGATTTCGTTCTCGATGTGTCCATTCGCGGTGAAAATGTCCGGCCACCCGTCATTGTTCACATCGGTAAAGAGCGCGCCAAAGGCCAGAAACAGCAGGCTGGCCCGGCCGACCTCGGAGGTGGGCGCGATATCTATGAACAGGCCGTTGCCGTTGTTTTTGTAGAGGCCCAGCATCTGGTTGGTGAAGTTGCCGAAGAGCAGGCTGTGCCTTCCGGATTGGTCAATGTCGGCGGCATCCACGCCCATTGCGGCGCGCGCCCTTCCGCCCTCCGGGTAGGCAATCCCACACGGAATGCCTATCTCTTCAAACGTCCCGTCTCCGCGGTTGCGGAAGAGATAGTTCGGCTCGGTATCGTTGCCGACGACAATATCCGGCCAGCCGTCATTATCCGAATCGAGAATGGCCACTCCCAGCGATTTGCCCTGGAGTTTGCGTTTCTCTCCCGTGAGCGGCGCGGTGATGCCCGCGCGGTCGGATACATCCTGGAACTTGCCGTTGCCCAGGTTGCGGAAGAGGCGGCTCGTGATGCCGGGGTAGACCTCCGGCGTGCAGTAGCTCTTGTTCTTGCCGTCGAGCAGGCAGGGGATGTCCGTTGCGGGGGTCCACTCCACGTAGCGGCACACGAAGAGATCGAGGTGGCCGTCCTTGTCGTAGTCTACAAAGGCGGCGCTGCTGCCCCAGCCGGAGTCCTTCACGCCGGCCTCCTTGGCCACCTCCACGAAGCGCTTGCCTCCCTCGTTGCGGAACAGGAAGTTGCCGTCCAGCGAGGTAACGAGCAGGTCCTCGAAGCCATCGTTGTTGTAGTCGCCCACGGTCGCGCCCATGCCGTAGGTAACCAGGTCGAGCCCGACCGCCTTCGTAACATCCTCGAAAGTGCCGTCCCCCTTGTTGCGGTAGAGCGCGCATGTGCCGCCGCGCTTCTGCACTTTGGCGGGCACCAGCGAGGCGTACTGCTTGCTGCTGCCATTCTTGAAGGCCTGAATCTCGGCGTCGGTCCAGTCTCTACCGTTCACCAGGAAGAGATCCGGGTAGCCATCGTTGTCATAGTCAATGAAGGCCGCGCCGGAGCCCATGGTTTCAGGCAGCAGCTTGCCTCCGAACGCGCCCGTGTTGTGCGTCCAGGTGATTCCTGCCTGCTGGGTGATGTCGGTGAAGGTTACCAGGTGCGCATCGGCCGCGCCTGCGCCCGTGGCCTGGGCCTTCTCCTGCTTTTTCGGTCCGCAGCCCACGACGCTCAACGCAAGCGCGGCCGCGGCGATCAGAGTAGTTCTCATTGCTGTCACCTTGCTGTGCGACGGGCGTTGGTCAGCCTTTGCGACCCGGCAGCCGGACTTCCCGAAGTCCGCGTGCGTCCTGCTCCTGCTTCTTGTAGAGCTGCTGCACCCAGGCGGGCGGCGCCTTCATCGGCGGCGGCCCGGACGCGTGTTCGTGGATCGGGTTGGACTCGTGGTTGTCGTGCGGCGACTTGCGCTTGAAGGGTCCGGCCAGGTGCGTGGTGGACTCATCGTCCTTGAAGCGGTGGAAGAGCTTCCGGTGTATCTCCTCCTGCTTCTTGTCGCCCACGGCCCGGTAGCAGAGCATGAGGTTGTAGTGTGCCGTGAGGTCCTCGGGGTCTATGGTCAGCACGTGCTTGAACTCTCGGATGGCCTCCTGGAAGCGTGAGGGGTCCGTCGCGCCGTACTGGAAGAGCACGCGGCCCGTCTGGTTGCGCAGCTCCCTATCGTCCGGAAAGACCTGCGCGGCTTCACGCCACACCTTCAGGGCCTGGTCGTACTCTCCGGCGTTCTTCAGCGCCATGCCGTAGAAGAACTTCGTGCGCGCGGCCAGGTAGGGCGTCATCGGAGTTGGCTTGGCGGCATACATGCTGAGCGCCTTCTCGATATTCGCGCGCGCTTCCTTGAGGTCGCCCTCGTTGAACCGGGCGCGGCCCAGGTTCACGTAGCCCTCCGGCCAGTCCGGCGAGAGCGCGATGACCTGCTTGAAGGCCTTGGTGGCACGCGCGAGATCGCCCTGCAGCATGAAGCCGATGCCGTAGTCGTTCCAGCGCACGCGGTCCGTGCCCAGTTCCAGCTTGCGGGGTGCAGTGGCCGCGCCTGGATCCGCACTCACAACCACCAGCTCCGCGCTGTCCTCCGCCATTACCGTGGTGGGCAGGGCGGGCACGCGCTGCTTCATCTCCGGTTTAGAGGAGGCCACCTTCATGCTGGCGTCCCACTTGAAGTTGCGATTATCGTAATCCGCCGTAACGGGGCCGCTGGTCTTGCTCTTTCCTGTCTTCGGGTCCATTCCGACCGCCACGCCCTCATAGAGTCCATGGACGCTGTACATGGGGTTGGATGGGTCGTCCGGCCTGCCCACGAAGGAGAACCAGGTGCCGTACCAGGCAAACTTCCGATAGTTCACCTTGGCCGTGAGGCGGATGCGGTTGCCGGCGTCCTTGGGAATCTTCAGGCGATAACGCACGGTATCGGCCGCTCCGGGCGGGATGGCGCGGGCATAGACTCTGGCACGCGCCGCCCAGGCATTGCGCTTGTTGATCTCGTTGCTGCCGCCATCCACCAGGAGCGCGCGATACTGGTGCGCGGAGGGATCCACCGGTCCATCGGGCCACTGCAGCGCGCCGCTCCAGAAGAGGGTCTTGCCGCGGTCATCCTCGGCCTTCAGCTCAACCCACACATCGAAGGCATCGAATGTGCCTCCCGGGAAGGCGTGCCCGATCTTGCGGGTGCGCACCACCACATCAATGAGCACCTCTTCGCCACGGCGCACGGCGACCGCGCCGCGATTGATGGGCGCGATGATGTCTTCGTTCACGGGGCCCAGCGAGGCGGCCTGCATGGTGGAGTGACCGGTGGTAGCCTCCTCACCAAAGAGCGAGGCGCTCTTGGGCTGATTCTCCTCGCGCAGGCCGGGCCGCGCGGGCCGCGGTGCCGGCACGGGGCCCGCGGTGGGCTTCTCCCGGCGCAGGGCGAAGATATCCACGCTGATCTGCCCGTCGCGCAGGAACTCCTGCGTCAGCCGGAACTGCTCGTGGCGGCCGTTGATGAAGGGCACGGCCGTATTCGCGGCCAGGAATCGGTGCGAATGCACCTTGCCATCTATGTTTCCGGCGTCCTTGGAGGGGGTGAGAGGCATGTGGCAGTCCACGCACTCCTTGAAGGCCGGCTTGCCGTCTTTGTCGCTTGGGTAGTAGAACGAGCGCGCCCCCTGCCCCGAGACGCCTGACGCCTGCCACGGGTCGTAGTCGTTGAAGCCGCGGAACCAACGGAAGTTGTTCACGGGCTTATCCAGGTGCACTTTGTGGCACGCCGAGCAGAACTTGGAGCTGTCTTCCCGGTGGAAGGGCTTGAGGAACGTCTTCTTGTGGGGGCCCGGCGAAAGGTGCGTCAGGAACTTCATCGCGGGCTCAATCAGCGGGTGCTTCGAGAGAGCCAGGCGATGCATCGGCGGGTAATCCAGCACATAGTCTGCGTTGCCCATGGTGCTCTTCACGTGCACCATCGAGTGGCACGCGGAACAGCTGATGCCGGTATGGGCCTCCTTGTTCTTTTCCGGCGGCCAAATCTGGTCCTTGATGGGGAAGTCCATGCGCGACTTGCCGGTGCCGGGCATCTCGGTCTGCAGGATGGCCATGTCATGGCATCCGCCGCACCACTTGCTGGCCTTTGGTCCCACCACCTCCTGCATGTACTCGATGCTCTTGCGATAGAACTGGTTGTTGAACGAGCCGAGATGGTGGACGGAGTCCTGCCACTGCTGGTAGATATCCGGATGGCAGCCCTTCTGGCCGCACGTGGCGTTATCGGTGAAGAACTCCGGCGGAATGAAGCGCTGTCCCACCGTCTGCAGCGAGGAGGGCCAGAACTTGCCGTTCGGCCCATCGCCCTCTTCGTCCATGCTCATGGGCGGCAAGGGAGGATTTACGATGCGGCTCTCCACGCTCACCTGGCGGGCCGCGTAGGCCATCAGGGCGAAGCCCGGCACCAGGAGCCCCACAATCACAAGCGAAGCCGTGCGGAAGCGCGCGGCGAGCGGCGCACCGTCTGCCTCCATCGCCGCGGAGCGGGCCCGAAGCGCGAACCAGAGCGCACCGGCGACCGCGCTGATGAGCGAGGCCGCGCCGTGAGCGCGCAGAATACCCGCATTGGCGCGCACGTTGCCGGCGATTGCCAGCCACACGCCCGATACCAGCGCACCCACGAGAGCCAGCAGAGCCAGGAAACCGAGAACCCTGGCGAGGCCATGCGTGCGCAGGACGGCGCGGACCCATGCCTTCGCGGCGGCCACCGTGGCCAGGAGCACGAAGAGGCCGAGACCCACGTGCAAAAACACGCCGGCGCCGTGCAGCAGGGCCGCGGGCATGCTGCGCGGCGGCGAAGGCAGGCGCGCGGCTACCGCGAGGGCAAGGCTGTTAATGAGAAGAAGAGCGAGCAGAAAGAGTGGCCAGCGCCTGGCGCGGGGTGGAGTGGATGAATCCGAGTGCATC
This sequence comes from uncultured Chthonomonadales bacterium, assembly GCA_964526545.1. Lineage (GTDB taxonomy): Bacteria > Armatimonadota > Chthonomonadetes > Chthonomonadales > CAJBBX01 > CAZGLN01. The sequence continues at coordinate 477 of CAZGLN010000105.1, read as the reverse complement.
TAACCCTCCCATCTTGCGAGCACAGAGGATAAGACCGAGAGAAGTGCGGGGGATCGCTGACAGGGTTACAGCCTGTGCCCAATCTTAGCAAGGCTACGTTAAAACTGGCTGAAACCAACCTTAAAGATGTATAAGCGCAACCGGCGTGCGCGATCACGCAGGCCGCACACATCCGTCATTCGGTGACTGCGGTCTTCATCCTGCCGGACAGCCGAACATATCCGTCTTCTTCAAGTGCATACGGGAGTTGCACACCCGCGCCGAATTGCAGGAGGGGACGACAGAGATTGATGCGTTGCGGTGTGCGCTGATGCCAGACGACGGCGGGGAGAGTGGGGAAGTGGTCGGGGTGGCCGGATTCGAACCGGCGACCACTCGCTCCCAAAGCGAGTGCGCTACCGGGCTGCGCTACACCCCGCAACCCTCATTATGGGACGGGCGGCAAGGTGGAGTCAATGCCGGCAGGGGATGAGTGTA
>CAZGLN010000104.1:9637-12719 GCA_964526545.1 uncultured Chthonomonadales bacterium | reverse complement strand
TAGACGGGATGGAGGAAGGGGCGCAGGGCGGCATTGTCCGTGCCGGAGCGTATACGGAAGCGATTGGTTCCGTTGCGGTAGTCCTCCCACAGCCGTCGCCAGGTCGGTCGCTGCGCACCCCACGTATCCATGATGCGCGGACGATTGGCAAACTCGCCATAGACACGGAGGCTGATGCCTGCGTCACGCGCGGCAGTCCAGAGAAAGCCGGTAGGCGAGTTGGCCAGGGGGTCCCCGCCGCTGTAGGGGTAGCTGCGCGCGTGGGCGTCGTAGTTCTGCTCGAGGTAAGCATTGGCGATGGCGGCCATGCTCCAATGGTGCCCATCCGCTGAGTTCGTGCCGGACGTGTAGGTGTTGTCCAGGAGCACGAACTGGCGTGCCAGCGCATGCTGATTGGGTGTTACGTTCTCTCCGAAGAGGGTGAGGCTTGGATCGCCGTTGCCCTCGGGCATGTCGCCCAGCATCACATCGTAGGTGTGATTCTCTTTGAGAATGTAGACAACGTACTGGAAAACGCTAGGCTCACCCACGCGGGCTGGTACCGGTCTGGGCGGCACCGGCCGTGCCTGGGCGGCAATTCCACGTCCCCATCGGTTGCGCCGCGCGACGGTGGCCGTGTGTTGAGGAAGCCTGCTCAGCTCGCTCAGTGGGATGAACTGCAGCACGCCGAGACTGGTGCGCACGGAGTATGCCGTGCGCGGCGCTTCGGTGCGCGAACCGAAGCCCTTCGCGCTGGCAACAATCAGGGTACTGCCCACCACGCGCGCGGCAATGGGGAACCAGCCCGCCGGCAAGTAGCCGAGGATGCGCTGAGGCGTGGCCGAGGAGATGACGGCCACGGCGTTAAGGCCTCCGCACGCGGCGAGCAGCTGCCGACCGTCGGGGCTGACCGCGACATCGGTGGGCATGTGGCCGAAGCCCGGATCCTCGGGCGGGTCTATGTTGGCGGCAGCAGTTACACGCAGCGTTCGTGTGTCCAGGGTAACGACCGTATCGCTATCGGAGCACGCCACGTAGAGGTGTCTGCCGTCCGGAGAGAGCGCCATGCCCGAGGGCTGGCGGCCGACGGGCACCTGCCGTACCTGGCGCGTTCGCACGTCGAGCACGGCGACGGTGCCGCCTGCCGCGGCATCGGTGGCAGCCGAGACGGCGATGCGCGTGCCCGCGGTGGGGGCGGTCGCTCCGGCCTCCCCCTCGGGAAGCGTGCCGCCCCTGCAGGCGATGTAGAGTCTGGCGCCGTCACTGCTCAACTTAAGGTGGTACGGCGCCGCACCAACAGCGACGGCCTCGGTGGTCTGCAGGGTGGCGGGATCAACGAAGGCTACCTTGTTGCGCTTGCTGAGGGCCACATAGAGGCGCCGGCCGTCCGGCGAGATAGCAAGCCCGGTGGGATGTGCCGATTCGCCGCGCTCCCATGGCGAAGGGTCCGGCACATCCACACGGGACGTACTGCGCACGCGCCAATCGCCGTCACGCTCCGTGATCCTGGCCACGCGGTCCGTTGCGGTGCTCACGTAGAGCGTTGCGCCATCGGGGGACCAGGCTATTCCAAGGGCTCCGCCGCTGAATGCGGTGCCTCCCACACGCTGGCCGCTGGTAAGAAAGATGTGCACGCCAGCGGTGGAGAGTACCGCCACGCGAGATCCATCGGGGGAGACGGCAAGATCCTTGGGACGCGCTCCAGGGAGGGTAGCCACACGCCCGATCGGCTCCACGCCCTGGTTTGTTGGTACCAGGTAGTGTCCAGCGGGCTGCCGGCCCATGACGAGCCGAACGGTCCTCTGACCGGCGTAGGTAAGCGCGAGTACGCCGGCTACCAGGCCGAGCGCGGCCGTGGCGCGTGCCAGCGGCATCAGGCCAAAGCTCCCCTGGCCGCGCTATTTTGGTAGGCATCCATCGCGTAATTCTATCATGATGTGCCTCGCTCCCCCATGGCTTGAGGAATCACAGCATGGTCATCACACCGGAGACCGCGCCGGTCGGGTCCTGAATCACAGCCAAACGGCACGTCCTCGGTATCTCCATGGTGTGCACGAGCACGCTGCCGCCAAGTTCCATGGCAAGCCGGGTCGTGGTATCGCAGTCCGTAACGGCGAAGTAGGGCAGCCAGTTCGGCGGTATGGGGCCCATGGCTTCGGTAATGGCCAGCATTCCGGCCGCGTGGGCGCCATCTTTGGTAAAGACCACATACCCTTCATGACCCCGCTGCGCCTGCCAACCAAGCAGAGCGCTGTAGAACGCCTCGGCCCGTGCGGTATCCCGCGTCTGCAGCTCAATCCAACACGGCGCACCGTGCTCGCCCCAGATGCCGCAGCCCTTGTGGTTATTCGGCTGCCAGAGCGCAAGATGCGCACCGGTGGGGTCCTTAATCATGGCCATGCGGCCGTGCACGTGCACATCAAAAGGCTCTACGATAAGGTCCGCGCCGAGCTCGGCGGCGCGAGCGGCAGCGGCATCCGCGTTCTCGACGCGAACGTAGCTGTTCCAGTGCGGCGGTATCCCGGGCGATATCTCCTCGTAAATGCCGCCCACATCGCGTCCCCGCTGCAGGCACATGGTATAGCCCATGCCGGTATCCTCGGTCGTCCAGCCGAAGAGTGCCTGATAGAACGTCTCGGCGGCCTTCACGTCAGGCGTTCCCAGGTCCAGCCAGCAGAAGGTGCCTGGCGCATACCCGTTCACATCCACGGTCGGTCTCCTCTCATGAGCGCCAGGCATCAGCGCGTGGGGATGCCATCGCTATACAAGAAGTCTTTCGCCGAATCCTCCGTGATTTCTCGGCGGTGCGCGGCAGAGCGGGCCGTGCGTATGAACGACTGGGGGCATTCGCAGTGAGTACGTGCTCGGTGCGCATCTCCCTTCCGCCGCTCCGCTGCCGTGGAAGGCTGGTATGCTAGTGGCCATAGACCTTAAGAGGCAGGGTACATGTCGCTCTTCAAGCTGCGCTCGGACTACAAATTGCAGGGTGACCAGGCCCGCGCGGTGGATGAACTGGTGCGCGGCATCGAAGCGGGTTATCGCTTCCAGACCCTGCTCGGCGCCACCGGCACGGGCAAATCCTTCTCCATGGCCGCCGTCATCG